>NZ_CP150300.1:5754381-6072508 GCF_037991315.1 Paenibacillus sp. FSL H8-0079 | reverse complement strand
CATTTTTTGTTCCAGAGCCAGGGCCATCTCGTGATTCTTCGGTTTCGTACCCAGCGCTTTGAGGAAGAGCGCAGCCATGGCATTTGGGTCATCCACGAAGCGGCGAACATTATACTCATCCGACCAGTAGAGGCAGGCTTTGATATGTCCGTCAGCGGTCAGCCGAAGTCGATTGCAATTATCACAGAAGTGATCGCTCACGGGATGAATCAATCCGAATGTGCCTTCGGAGCCCGCAATTTTCATATTGCGTGATGGGCCATTCCCCGCTGGGCCTACTGTATTTTCAACCGTCCAGCCTGCTTCAGCGCATACATCTGTGACGGCTTCCAGCGGCAAATAGGATTTGCGCCATGAATCCGAAGCCTGTCCAATCGGCATATATTCAATGAAGCGCACATGAAGTGGCTGATCGATCGTCATGGCAATAAAATCCTTGATCTCATCATCGTTGATACCCTTCATCAGTACGACATTCAGCTTAATTGGAGCGAGACCAACGGCTGTTGCAGCTTCAATGCCTTTCAGTACCTTATTCACATCCCCACCACGTGTAATCATGGAGAAGCGATCAGCGCGCAGGGAATCCAGACTGATGTTAATCCGGTTCAACCCAGCATCTTTCAATGCCTGAGCTTGTTTGTCCAGGAGAAGAGCATTGGTAGTCAGTGCAATATCATCGATCCCGTCAATTGCCGAGATCATGCTGACGAGCTTGTGAAGATCCTTGCGTACCAATGGTTCACCCCCGGTGAGTCGGACTTTGCGCATGCCCATCGGGGCAAGTACCTTTAGCACCTGTGCTATTTCTTCGTAGCTCATAATCTCATCATGTGGAGCAAACTCCATACCCTCTGCAGGCATGCAATATACACAGCGTAAATTACAGCGGTCCGTAACAGAAATACGGATGTAGTCATGTATCCGGCCAAATGAATCCTGAAGCAGTTCCATGCAGACCACCCTTTCATCGATTCAGATTGGAAATCTTCTATTATAAATGATACGACAATTTCAAAAGGAACAGTTGCATCAAATTTTAGCTATTTCTCCAATCCGCGTCAACGATGACGTCAGATGACAGCATTTTTGGCGGGGTGATTTAGATGGAATTGTCCCACGAGTTGTTGCAGGAAGACCGTAATGGCTTCCACGTTATGCGAAGAATGCTGAACCTGCAACATATCATGGATCAGCTCCATCATCTCTGCTTCTACCTCAGCGGAAGTCGCCCGATTTTGATGGCTGATTGCCGCAATATTCTCCATTAGCATAACCACTTGATCTACAACTTGCGTGCGCTCAGGTTCTTCAGCGGTAGCATTTTGCAGAAGTTGCGAAGCGGCCTGAACCAGTGTTGTTCCTTCAGCCAGCACCTGATCTCCCTCTGTGATTAATTGGGACGCAGCTCCTGCTGCAGTTGAGATTCGGTCCAGAATCTGATGGATATTTTCAGTGGAAGAGCGGGATACATCGGCCAGCTTACGGATTTCTCCCGCCACGACCGAGAATCCTTGGCCATGTTCGCCCACGCGTGCAGCTTCAATGGTAGCATTCAGAGCGAGCAGGTTGGTCTGAGCTGAAATTTCATCAATGACAGCCAGTGCACGGTAAATCTCTTTCATCGTGTCCATGAAGGACAGGATGGTACGGTTGGTATCGGACACCGCTCCGGAGATTTGGGTCATTTTGTCGCCGATTCGTTCCACTTCCTGCTGGGCCACACCGATCTGTTTCGTTGCAGATGTCTCCAATTGCTGCAGAGTTAAGCGCATGTGATCGGCAGCGATCTTGGCCTGATCAAGATCTTCCAGTTGGGTGCGAATGGCCTGAATCATCGAACCAAGCTTGTAGTTCACACGCTCAGTCGTACCCTGGGTTGTCTCTGTTGAGGTTCGCATCTGATACTGGTTGTCCATAACGTCTACCGTGGCAAGTTGTACCTTCAGCATAATGCCTTCCAGAGAATCAATCATGTTATTGATCCACTTCGCCAGTTCACCTGATTCGTCTTGGGCAAAATCAGACGTGTTCAGGCGCTGAGTCAGATCACCTTTGCCTTCAGCGTTGATTCGAATAAATCGGCTGGTGCGACGCAAGTCTTCATGAACCCGTCGATATTGGCTGCGATGCAGCTGTAATGCAGTGAAGAATCCAAACAGCACATTAAAAGCCGCCATTGCTGCCGCACTCCACCCACTGCCAGTAAGGGCATAGACAAGTGCCGCTCCTGCAACGCCTGACAAGAGCGTGAAGAGACTGTGCTGCTTGAACTGGCGCCAGCCGATGCTCCGTATCCGGTATACTTCCTCCAGATCCCCCTCACACATCATGCCCCAACGATCAGGACAGTGCGGTAGCTGGAAGGTGATGCCTTTGCCAATGACAGAGATATGGCGGTAATCCGAGTAGCCGGGAAAGGCAACGAACAGATTGGAGCCATTCTGAATGGTATTCGCTACTCCGGGGTGCAGCTGGCCGGTCGATGGATCGGTGAACATGAGCTCCAGCTCGGTATGCTCCTTAACGGAAACGATACCCCATTCGGTGGTGACACCATCTTTGAGATTTTCCCCATGTGTAAAAGTACGATCCTCGAAGCGGCTTCGGGACAAGGCGGTGCCGGGCTGCAGATGGGGCCGTAATTTCGACTCAGCCATAAAGAGATAGTTGTCACCGGAATCAGGATAGATATGGCCTGATTCTCGTTGAATCAGATCACCCAGGACATCACCGGGAACACGGCTGCATAATGAACCGACATATCGACCTTCCTGTAATATGGGGTTGATAAATAGCAAGGTGACATCATCGTGAAAAGCGGACGAGCGTGGTCCAATATCCAACGTCAGTGGATCGGAATAAGGGCCATACAAACACTTTTCCCCATGAATATCTGCTCGGGAGTACTTCAATCCTGGTCCAATCAAAGCTTCGTAATCTGTATAGATCTGTCCAATATGATTCTTGTATGTAGAGAATACCACCTGATTCTGTTCGTTCAGCATAAATAGCTCCGTACTATCAACGGCTCGAATATAACTGGATTGAAACCATGCATCTAGTTTACTTATATGAGATGAACCTGGCAGTACATCTTGTGGTCGAACGGACTGTATTTGATGAAGTAAACGATCCAGGTGATTCCATTGTTCATCAGTCCAGTCCATCATGAGCTGCCGTCTCGTTTCGGCAATCCCCTCAAAAATCTGTTCCACATCTTCCTTCATATGTGCGTTCAACCGATACGATCGCCACAGCGGCAATCCTTTTCTCCATCCCAGCCAATCAAACATCATGACCACCCCGATTTCTGGATTTGAAAGCTTCGTTCTACTGATCTATGGACACTCCTGCGTAGTGGTTGATCCGGAATAATGGTACCGCCTTCATCATTCAGGAGCCGTGACTCACGTGGTGGTGGAAGTCCTTGTACGTCTATTCAATCTTTATACAAGAAAACGAACAAGAATACGAGGGCATATGTCATATTTTCCGAATATTTATTCAATAAATACAAATGATCGTGCGTTTGTTGTTAGGTGAAATTCATGTTAGCTATCTATCAAGGAAACTTACATGGATGTCTATGAGAATTCCTCTCATTTTACATTGTGTAACATGAACAGGCCCATACTCAAAACACACTGTATAATGTAATCCCCGCTCAAAGCGATATAGTATTATCTAACAAGCAAAACCTGTTACGTTCGTGTATATAAACCTCCCATTCAGCCTTGGTGTGCAATGAAAACAACTTTCCACAAAGGAGAATGCCCATGTCCTCCATATCCTCAGCTACAGTCCCCGAAGCCTGTCATATTGATGTAGATCATGTGTCCGTTGTCTTCGGCACAGGGTCACAACAAGTCACTGCCTTGTCGGATGTTACTTTCCAGATTCAGTCTAATGAGTTTGTCTCCCTGCTGGGCCCTTCCGGCTGTGGCAAGTCGACCTTGCTCCGGCTGGTGGGTGATCTACTTCAGCCTACCTCAGGAGCCGTTCGCATCGCAGGCCAGGAGCCTGAGCGGGCCCGGCTACAGCGGCAGTTCGGCATCGTCTTCCAGACACCCGCCTTGTTCGATTGGCGCACCGTTCGTCACAATGTGGAATTGCCCTTGGAGCTGCTCGGTACCCGCCGGAAGGAGTGCCGCCGCATTAGCGGTGAGCTGCTTGAAATGGTAGGGCTAACCCGCTTCGCCGACCATTATCCATGGCAGCTCAGTGGAGGGATGCAGCAACGTGTATCCATTGCACGTGCCCTTGCGCTTGATCCGCCATTGCTGCTCATGGATGAACCCTTTTCAGCCCTAGATGAATTCACCAAAGAAAAGCTTCAATTAGAGCTACTTGAGATCAAGCGCTCGACAGGCAAGACCTTCCTCTTTGTCACACACAGCATCCCCGAAGCCGTATTTCTGTCCGATCGAATCATCGTGCTCTCGGCGCATCCAGGACAGGTGCATTCCATTCATTCCGTCAACCTGCCTTCCGAACGTCATAGTGAACTGAGAGAAACGGAAGCTTTCTACCACATGATTACGACCATCCGCAATTGCTTCTATGAGGAGCGTGATGAATCTCATGTCCCTGCGATTCTTTAAACCGGGTTATCGTTCCTGGGTTGTCATCTGGATTATAGCGGTATTGGTACTGTGGGAAGCAGCCGCCTGGATGCTCCAATTGTTCCTGTCACCTCAACAGGCGGCATCTCGCCTTCCATATCTGCATGATGTTCTTGCAGCCTTGTTTCGCTACTCGGGTACGCTGGCAGAGCAGGGGGCTGTCACCTTTGGCAATGCAGCCATTGGTTTTGCGGGGGGAATGCTGCTTGGTCTAGGTCTGGCTCTACTCATGAGTGGGGCTGTATGGCTGGAGCGCACGTTATCGCCCTATGTAGTCTCCTCACAGATGGTTCCGGTCATCGGTCTCGCACCAATTGTGTACGGCATCATCCACAATGCGGAGTGGGCGCGGATTGTTATGGCGGCGTATGTCACCTTCTTCCCGATCATCATCCATACGTTGAAAGGATTGAAAAGTGCAGCACCAGAGCATCTGGAGCTTATGCGTTCCTGTGGAGCTTCACTGACTGCGCGTTATATCAAATGTCTGCTGCCCTCAGCACTGCCGGGACTATTTTCCGGCATGAAAATAGCTGCTCCGCTGGCGGTGACTTCCTCCATCGTTGTGGAATTGATGGGGGCTCCCGACGGACTCGGCGTCCTGATGGTCAGTTCGTTATATTACGGCCATGCCCAAGTTGGCATGTTCTGGGCCACCATCATGCTTAGCATTGGCATTGGCCTGATCTCATATCTGGCCATCAGCCTGGCTGAACGTTGGTTAACTCCCTGGCAGCCTGAATTCAGGGCCAAAGGAGGTCAAGCCACATGAGTGAAGGTAGAGTGTTGAGCCGGAAAAGTGATGAAGGTGTGACGATTGCTGCTGTAACTGGTGCGGCTACGACCCTCACGGGTTCACAGATGGCAGCTGCTCCCGGATCGGAAATCCATGGACAACGGGGACAAGCCGGAAAGGCCAGACCGGGCACTGGCGTTCGCGGGCGCTCGATTGCACTGAGCATGCTTCCTTGGGGTGCGGGTGTGGTGTTTCTCGCCCTCTGGCAGCTCAGGTTGTTTCATTGGATATTCTCGCTGGAAAGCTACCAACTGCCTGTGCCTTCCGCGATTGCAGCATCCATTCAGGAAAATGCCAATATGCTCTTTCGATATGCGATGTACAGCGGAACCGAAATGCTGGGTGGTTTCTTGCTCGGTTCCCTGTTGGGTGCTCTGGCGGCGGCAGGTGCATCGTTTTTCCCAACAAGCGGCAGGGCGGCGGTTACGGTTTTGTCGGCACTGAACGCCGTTCCCATCGTGGCCCTAGCCCCGATTATGAACAATTGGTTCGGTGACGGGATCTGGTCGCGTATTGCTGTCGTCACGGTGATTACGATGGCAGCAATGGCAGTCAGCCTGTTCAAAGGACTGACTTCCATTCAGCCGCAGTACAGTGATTTGCTGAGTGGCCTTGCTGCGAGCAGGATGCAGTTTTTTTGGAAGCTGAGACTGCCTCATGCCCTGCCTTCCCTCTTTGCCGGTCTGAAGATCAATATGTCGACCAGTATTATCGGGGCCATTGTGGGTGAATTTTTCATCGCCTCCCAGGGTCTAGGGTACCTGCTCTCGGATCAGATTCGACTGGCGAACATGCCCTTGGCCTGGTCCTGCATTGTCATCGCCGCCGCGCTCGGCATTGTGTTGTATGAAGCGGTTGTCCTGGCAGAAAAGCGACTCATTCCGTGGAACCGTGCACGCACAGAACCATAACGTACATCAGGATAGCAACCATAGATTGATAGAGCTGGTGAAGTAGAGCCTCACACTACCTGATTGAAAAATCGTATATACACAGGGGGTTGTTCTGTCCATGTACAAAACGTTGAAGTTGGGTCTGCTGGTCATGGTTATGTTGGTGGTTACGGTTCTGAGCGCATGTTCTACGAAGTCCGAGCCGGCGGCACAGCCAGTTGTTGTAGGTTCAGGAGAATCGGGAGAGGCGGATAAACCCTTAACCAAAGTGAAGATTCAACTGAAATGGGTGCCGCAGGCGCAGTTTGCCGGGATCTATGCAGCGAAGGAAAAAGGTTTTTTTGCAGATGAAGGCATTGATGCCGAGATTATTCCGGGTGGTCCGGATATCGTGATTGAGCAGCAGGTGGTCAATGGTGCGGCAGATGTGGGAATCACGGGAGTAGACAGTCTGTTAGTCAGCCGGGATAATGGTCTGCCGCTCGTGTCGCTCGCCCAGATCTCGCAGAAGAGTAGTTATCGCTTGATCGCCAAGAAGTCCCTAGGCATTACTGATCCGGCTCAGATGAAAGGCAAGAAGGTCAGTACCTGGTTCGGCAGTCAGCAGTTTCAGGTGCTCGCGTTCATGGAGAAGAATGGACTCGATCCGAAGAAAGATATTGAACTGGTGAAGCAGGGGTTCACGATGGATCAGTTTTTCAACGATCAGGTGGATGTAGCTACGGCGACGATCTATAACGAATACCACGTTGTGCTGGAAAGTGGAACGAAAGAGTCCGATCTGGATGTGTTCAACATTGAAGATGCCGGTGTTGGCATGCTGGAGGATACGCTGATTGCCAAGAAGGATTGGGTAGACAGCAACCGTGAGCTTGCGGTCAAAGTAACCCGTGCCATTTTGAAAGGCTGGAACTACGCCATAGATGAACAGGATGAGACGGTGGATATCGTGATGAGTAATGTGACGGATGGCAGTACCACTCGTGAGCATCAGGTAACGATGCTGGAAGAGATTGCGAAGCTAATTCGCCCGGAAGGATTTACGGAGCAGCAAGTCGGTAGCTTTGTGGATGAGTCTTTTTCCCGAACTGCGGATATTGCACTGAACTATGGCCTAATCAAAAAAGCCGCCAACCTGGATGAAGCGCTGGAGAAAAGCATCTATGAAGAAGCGGTGAAATAAGCGTGTGGAGGAGGATGACGAATGAGTTCTGTGGATCAGCAGCCGCAGCCGCTTGGCGGTACGAAGGAAGAATGGCTGGAGAAGGATCGCAAATACGTGTGGCATCACATCTCGCCTCATAACGATCATCCGATGATTGCAGTAAGTGGAGAGGGCAGTTGGATTACCGATCAGGATGGTACGCGTTATCTGGATGCGATGTCGGGACTGTGGTGTGTGAATGTGGGGCATGGCCGTGAGGAGATTGCGAGAAGTGCCTACGAACAGATGAAAGCACTCGCTTATGTACCGATGACGCAGAGTCACGAACCGGCGATTTTGCTGGCGGAGAAGCTGAATGATTGGCTGGATGGGGAGTATCGAATATTCTTCTCCAACTCGGGTTCAGATGCGAATGAGGTGGCTTTCAAAATAGCCCGTCAGTACCACCATCAGAATGGTGAGCCTACTCGGCACAAATTCATCTCCCGTCACCGTGCGTATCACGGCAACTCCATGGGAGCGCTGGGCGCCACCGGGCAAGCCGCCCGCAAGATCAAATACGAGCCGCTCGGCGTAGGTTTCTCTCATGTTCCACCACCGTATTGTTACCGCTGTCCGTTTGGACGAAACAAGGATGGATGCGGACTCGAATGTGCAACCATCTATGAAGAGGTGATTCGTTGGGAAGGTCCCGAGACAGTTGCCGCAGTAATTATGGAGCCGGTGATCACGGGGGGCGGTATGATTGTGCCCCCGCTGGATTATATGCGTACCGTGCAAGAGATCTGTCAGCGCTATGGCGTGTTGCTCATTGTCGATGAGGTCATCTGTGGTTTTGGCCGCTCTGGGCAGAAGTTTGGTCATCAGAACTATGGCGTACAGCCTGATATTGTGACGATGGCAAAAGGCATGACCAGTGCGTATTCGCCACTATCAGCAACGGCCGTGCGAGCCGATCTGTATGACACGTTCCGGGAACCCGGCCCGGATGCACACTTTCGGCATGTGAATACATTTGGCGGAAATCCGGTGTCCTGTCGGGTGGCACTGGCGAATCTGGAGATTCTGGAACGAGAGAATCTGGTCAGCCGGGCGGAAGAACTGGGATATCTGCTTCGTGAGAAGCTGGAACCTTTGCTGGAGCTGTCCATTGTGGGGGATATCCGTTCGTTCGGATTCGCCTGTGGGGTGGAGTTGATTGAAGCAGACGGATCTCCTGCGGAGGCGGATAAAGTAATGAAGGTACTCGCCAGTTGTAAAAGGGACGGCATCCTGATTGGCAAGAACGGTGATACCGTACCGGGGTTTGCAAATATTTTGACGATTTCCCCACCATTTGTCACCACCGAGGAAGAGCTGGATCTGATCGCTGGAAGTTTGCTCGTTGCACTCCGTAGTCTGGACGCAGGTTAGTTGCCATAGATGGATAACACAAAAGGAGGCGAGGCAGGATGCAGACCACAACAGGCAAACTCATTAATCAGCTTCGGCTGAATGAGCGAATTGAGCAGTTGTCACGCATTGGCCGAATCGCGGAGACGGGTGTCTGCCGACTTGCCCTGACCCCGGAAGATATGGACGGCATCATACAAGTTCGTCTTTGGATGGAAAAGGCCGGTCTGACGACTCGACTCGATCCCTTCGGCAATCTGATTGGTCGTCTGGAAGGGGAGGATCAGGCGCTGCCGATCCTCATGATTGGTTCCCACATCGACTCTCAGCCGTACGGCGGTCGATATGATGGAGCAATTGGCGTGCTCGGCGCGCTCGAAGCGGTGCAATGCCTGATCGAAAATGGCATACAGCCCCGTATGCCGATAGAGATAATTGCCTTTTGCGATGAAGAGGGTTCACGTTTTAACAAAGGCCTGTTCGGCTCACGTGGCATAACTGGTCAGTTGGAAGAAGGCGAACTGGAGCGGCAGGATAAAAACGGAGTGACCCGTCGGGAGGCGCTGGAAGCCTTTGGCTGTTCTCCTTCGGATTTTGAAGAGGCGATCTATCCGCCAGGTTCCATAGGCAGTTATCTGGAGTTGCACATTGAGCAGGGGCCGGTGCTGGAAGCGATGAATGCACCAGTAGGTCTGGTGACGGGCATATCGGGCCCGCTGTGGCTTACGGTGACGATGAAAGGCATGGCCGGTCATGCTGGTTCCGTTCCCATGGGGATGCGGCATGATGCTTTGGTAGGCAGCGCCAAAGTCATTGCGGCTTTTGACGACATGGTGAGAGAAGACCCGGAAGCCCCAACCGTAGGTACGGTGGGAAGTCTGAGGGTGTTTCCAGACTCGCGTAACATCATCCCGGAGGAAGTCAGTTTCACGGTGGATTTACGAGACATGGAGATGGAGCGCAGGAACCGGCTTGAAGCCCGATTGATGAATATGTTGGATGACATGAGTTCCCGATATGGTCTAACTTACTCGCTGACAGAGGATACGAATAGTGAGCCGAGGTATTGTGCAGAGCCGATCATGTCGGTGATTCGTTCATCCGCGAAAGAGATCGGGATTACTTTGCCAGAACTGATGAGTGGTCCGTTCCATGATGCATTGGCCCTTTCGCTTGTGTGTGATTATGGCATGATCTTTGTCCGCAGCAAGGACGGTATCAGTCATCATCCCAGCGAATATTCCTCCCCGGAGGATATTGGACTGGGCACGGAAGTGTTATATCGCACCATTCGGAGGATGTGCAGTGGAATGAACCAACCAATCATTTTAACTGAGGAGGCGTTATGACGTATGGGCAAAATCAGCATCGGATTAATCCAGGCTTCTCATGAAATCGAAGGTTCGGCTCCCGTTGAGGTGCACAAAGAGGCTGCAGTTCAGAAGCACATTGCGCTGGTCCGTGAAGCGGCTGCAAGAGGCGCCAAGATCATCGGATTGCAGGAAGTATTCTATGGGCCTTACTTTTGTACAGAGCAGAATCCCAAATGGTATACATCCGCTGAACCTGTGCCGGAAGGGCCAACGACCAGACGTTTTCAGGAACTGGCGAAGGAGCTTGCGGTAGTGATTATTTTACCCGTGTACGAGGTGGAGGGCATTGCTTCGTATTACAATACGGCAGCTGTCATTGATGCAGATGGTACGTATCTGGGCAAATATCGCAAACATCATATCCCACATGTGGAAGCAGGTGAGGGTACAAATGGATTCTGGGAAAAGTATTATTTCAAACCAGGTAACCTCGGGTTTCCGGTATTTGATACGGCCTACGCCAGAGTCGGCGTGTACATCTGTTATGATCGTCATTTTCCGGAAGGGGCTCGATTGCTTGGGCTCGCGGGGGCAGAGATTGTGTTTAATCCGTCCGCTACGGTTGCGGGTACATCGGAATATCTGTGGAAACTGGAACAGCCTGCTCATGCGGTAGCTAACGGCTATTATGTTGCAGCTATCAACCGGGTCGGCGTGGAAGCGCCATGGAATATGGGTGAATTTTATGGACAGTCGTACCTGGTCGACCCGCGAGGCAGAATGGTAGCGATCGGCAGCCGGGATCAGGATGAGGTCGTTATTGGCGAGATGGATACGGAGATGATTCGTGAGGTGCGTAATGTGTGGCAGTTCTACCGCGATCGCAGGCCGGAAACGTACGAACATCTGGTTAGCCTGTGAACGTAGCTGGAAGCTAGTCCGGATCAAACTTCAGGAGGTGCATGACATTGATGAACAGCTCAGGAACAACGTTATCCGATTATGGGTGGGAGAGTCGGTTTGCCGAGATGAAACCCGCCATGACAGGCAAGGAAGCGATGGAGGAGTCAAACCGCTGTCTGTACTGTTACGATGCACCTTGTATAAAAGCCTGTCCAACTGATATCAACATCCCTTCTTTTATTAGCAAAATATCCACAGGGCAGCTGAAAGGTTCGGCCCGCACCATCATGGATGCGAATCCGGTTGGAGCCAGCTGCGCACGTGTCTGTCCCACAGAGGAACTGTGTGAAGGCGCATGTGTGCTGAACGAATCGTCGAAGCCGATTCGGATTGGTGACTTGCAGCGTTACGCCACCGACTGGGTGCGGGCGAAGAATGAGCCGTTATTCCAGGCAGCGCCTGCCAATGGGAGAACCGTCGCTGTTGTGGGAGCAGGGCCTGCGGGATTGTCGGCAGCACGTGAACTGGGGCGTGCAGGTTATGAGGTGACGATCTATGAAGCCAAACCCAAGGGGGGCGGGCTGAATACGTATGGCATCGTATCCTTCCGTCTGCCCGAATCGGTTGCGCTATGGGAAGTGGAGCAGGTGGAGGCACTTGGTGTGCAGATCCGTTATGGGGTGCGCATCGGTGTGGATATTCCTGCTTCGCAGTTGCTGGAGCAGCATGAAGCGGTCATTCTGGCCTGTGGCATGGGTTCAGTACCTATGCTGGGCATTGAAGGGGAGACACTGGAAGGTGTCTATGATGCGATTGAACTGGTGGAGTCTACCAAGCAAGGTGTTCCGCCCGCGCTGAATGGTCTGAAGGTCGCCGTTATTGGCGCGGGCAATACGGCGGTAGATGCAGCAACCTGTTCGGTACGTCTTGGTGCCGAGCGGGTGCAGATGTTATATCGGCGCGGGGAAAGCCAGATGACGGCGTATGCGTTTGAATATACGTTTGCCAAGCAGGAGGGTGTGGAGTTCCGCTGGTTTACCATGCCGCAGCGTATCATTGGAGACGAGAACGGTCGGGTTCAGGCTGTGGAATGTGTGAAAATGGAGTTGATTACCCCGCCTGGTGGTGGGCGTGCGTTGCCCATGCCTGTGGAGGGATCGGAGTTCATGATTGAATGTGATACGGTCATCCGGGCGATTGGGCAGCATCGGTTATTACCATTAATCGAAACGTTTGGGCTGCGTCACCACTGGGGCGTCGTTGAGATCGAGCCGCATACGTACCGTACCTCACACCCTCAGATCTATGCGGCAGGAGATGTTATTTTTGGTCAGGGCCAGGGTGAGGCGATGGTTGTCTCGGCTGCACAGCAGGGTAAGCTGGCCGCTGCGGCAGTCATGAAGGCATTGCCTGGACAGGTGGAAGAGACAGCGTGAGCAGTTCGTTGAATCCACATGTGTCTGATGCGCTAAAGAACCCTACACATCTTATAGTGGCAATAATGGAGGATTGAAAAATCTAACGAATCTCACACGTCTTATTTTGATAATAAACCGTTGAAATGAAGCCGAAATGAGCTACTACAGTAATATAAGCTTTCTACGATTCGTTAGATTTTGAAATTGCCCCATAGGGCCCGAATAAGAGCTGTACGGTTCGTTAGAATTTAGGTGCGTACTATCCAGAAACACCATTACTACGCAGAAATCCTGAGCACGACCAAATATCCAATACAACGATATACATTGAACTAAACATTTACACGAAACGGAGAGGACAGAAAGAACCTGAAGAAACGAAGCTAAAAGCTTTCTGAAAGAAAGCTGCATCGGAAGCATAAGCTCGCCTTTATTCCCGGATTTTCCCTTTAGAAAAGGAATTAAAAAAAATCTGGGAATAACAGCGATCGGAAGGTTGTTCTGTTATCGGAGTTTCCAGTGTAACTAGTAAGTTCAAACAACACCAAGGAGGGATCGTTATGGCTGACTTATCCATTAATCTGGCAGGTATTCGATCACCCAATCCATTCTGGCTGGCTTCTGCACCACCAACCAATACGGGATATCAGGTCCAGCGTGCGTTCGAGGCGGGCTGGGGTGGTGCGGTGTGGAAGACACTGGGTGAGCCAATTATCAATACATCCTCGCGTTTCGCGGCGGTCCATTTTGGCGGACAACGGGTGGCGGGGTTTAACAATATTGAATTGATATCCGATCGTCCACTGGAAGTGAATCTGCGGGAGATTGCCGAGACCAAGAAACGATTCCCAGATCGTGCGGTTATCGCTTCACTGATGGTGGAACCTACGCGAGAGAAGTGGCATGAGATTGTGAAAAAGGTGGAGGCCGTCGGCGTCGATGGCCTGGAGCTGAACTTTGGCTGCCCGCATGGCATGGCCGAACGTGGTATGGGAGCTGCCTCTGGTCAGCAACCTGACCTGGTCGAACTCCAGACGATGTGGGTGAAGGAAGTGGCGACCACACCGGTGATTGTGAAGCTCACGCCGAATATCACGGACATTACGGCGACTGCCCGGGCAGCTGTTCGCGGTGGCGCAGATGCGATCTCCCTGATCAATACGATTAACTCTCTTGCAGGTGTGGATCTGGATTCGTGGAATACGGTGCCGCATGTGGGCGGCAAAGGAGCACATGGTGGATACTGTGGACCAGCGGTAAAGCCCATCGCACTGAACATGGTTGCGGAGTGTGCGCGTAATCCGGAGGTAGGTGTACCGATCTCGGGCATAGGCGGCATATCTGATTGGCGTGACACAGCAGAGTTCTTACTCATGGGCGCCACAGGGGTCCAAGTATGTACTGCAGCGATGCATCATGGATTTCGCATTGTGGAGGACATGATTGATGGCCTGAACGATTACTTGGATGAAAAGGGTCTGAGCAGCGTAGCAGAACTCGTAGGTCAGACCGTTCCGCGGTATTCGGATTGGGGCAATCTCGATCTGAACTACAAAGTGGTCGCCCGCATCAACCGCGATGTCTGCATCAATTGCAACAAATGCCATATTGCTTGTGAGGACACCTCGCATCAATGTATTGATATGTTGACCGACCCGTCCGGCTCCTATCTGGAAGTGGTGGAAGAAGACTGTGTTGGCTGCAATCTGTGTTCGATCGTTTGCCCGGTGGATGGGGCGATTGAGATGGTTGAACTTGTGCCAGAGCAGGAACCTGTAACCTGGAATGAACGTCAGTCTGCAATTGCGATGCTGCAATCGGTTAGAGATCAATCAACCAAGGAGGCGATATCATGAGTACCCGCAAATTGATTCGTAACGGTGTTTTGGTCACAGCGTCAGATACCTTTGAAGCAGATATTTTGATCGAAAAGGGTAAAATCACACAGATTGGCATCGGACTGGTGCCTGATGAACGAACGGAGATTGTGGACGCTTCCGGCTGTTATGTCATTCCGGGCGGGATCGATCCACATACCCATCTGGATATGCCATTCGGTGGAACCGTAACGGCGGATGATTTTGCGACGGGAACGACAGCAGCAGCCTTTGGCGGTACAACGACGATCATTGATTTCTGTCTGACACAAAAAGGTCGTCCATTAATCGAATCTCTCCAGGAATGGCATGCCAAAGCCGAGGGTAAAGCCGCCATCGACTACGGTTTCCATCTCATGATCGGCGAGATGAATGATCACGTGCTGGAAGAGCTGCCGCAGATCATTGAAGAAGAGGGTGTGTCATCCTTCAAGGTGTTCATGGCGTATAAAAATCAGTTTCAGGCCGATGATGGGATTCTCTTTCAGACGTTGCAAAAGGCAAAAGAGTACGGCGCACTCGTCATGGTTCATGCCGAGAACGGGGATGTCATTGACCTGCTGGTTCGACAGGCGCTCGCCGAAGGGCGCACGGAGCCGATTCATCATGCGCTGACTCGCCCATCCATGCTGGAGGGAGAAGCGACAGGCCGGGCGGCCCGTCTGGCTGCACTTGCGGATTCACAGCTGTATGTCGTGCACGTGACCTGTGCGGAAGCGGTGGAGCAGATCGCGCGCATGCGTGAAATGGGCTATCGGATCTGGGGGGAGACCTGCCCTCAGTATTTGACTTTGAATCAGTCGATTATGGATCAGCCAAACTTCGAGGGTGCAAAGTATGTCTGGTCACCACCGCTGCGGGAAGCAGCGCATCAGGAAGTACTGTGGAACGCACTGAAAAGTGGTCAGTTGCAGACGATCGGCTCTGATCATTGCTCATTTAATTTCAAAGGGCAGAAGGACTTGGGCAAGGATGATTTTAGCAAAATTCCTAACGGAGGGCCGGTCATCGAAGATCGTCTCAGCATTCTGTATTCCGAAGGTGTAGTCAAGGGGCGGATTACGCTCAATCAGTGGGTTGATCTATGTTCGACAAGAGCGAGCAAGTTATTTGGATTATTTCCGCAGAAAGGGACTCTGGCCGTAGGGACAGATGCGGATATCGTTATTTTTGACCCATCTGTAAACAGGGTGATTTCGGCAGATACGCATCATATGAACGTGGATTACAGCGCATTTGAAGGTATGCAGGTACAGGGATGTCCGGTGACGGTGCTGTGTCGCGGAGAATATGTCATTCGAGATCGGCAATTCGCCGGATTGGCAGGAGCGGGGCAGTATGTGAAGCGTGCTAAATACGATGCAGGTGCACCCATGCCGATGAAACAGCCCGTGACAGCAGTGAATGGAGGGATAAGCTGATGTCGGATCATGATGTGTTTGAGGCCGAGAGGATCGCCATAGAGCGAATGGTTGCACAAGGTTATCGGATCTATGCGGTACGGGAACATTTGGAGGGTGCTCACGTCATATGGGGGCACCCGGATCTTCCCGAAGAGAAACAAGAGCAATACGTGGGCACGGCGTCTGGACGGAAGTGGTTCAGTCATATTCTGATTCGTCAGCTTCAGGAGCAGCGGGGAGCTTAGACAATGCCTAGCTCTTCACGCGATTGGACCATGAACATACTCATAGGCGTAGATGGCAAGTTCGATCGCGACCCTTTTCTCGGGGAGGATATAGTCTTCTCCCAAAAGGGCTTCGATTTTATCCAAACGGTGATACAGCGTCTGTCTGACAATATATAGAGCGGTGGCCGTCTCTTGCTTGGAGCAGCACAGGACCAAATATTGCTTGAGGGTCCGCAGCAGCTGACCTCCTTTCTCCACATCGTAACGAATGAGCGGCCCCAGGTATTCTTCGATGAAATCATCCAGATTACCGCTCTGCTTCATGCTGGCAATGATGCGATAACAATGAAGGTTGCTGTAAAAGGGCTGCTGCATCTCGCCGATGTCCTTCTGAATTCGCAGTGTCTCCTTCGCGGAATCCAGGCTATCCTTGAGACGGGAGAGGTCCGCGCAGCTATGACCGATACCGAACAGGCCTGAGAAGAGGCGGTGGGTCTGTTCCTGCTCGTGCTGCTGCAATTGTTCGATGCAGCGCCATAGACTACTTTTGCGCTGAGATCCAGGCAGTGGGTCGAGAATGATAAGAATGATCTGATGGTTTAGAACTGTGCTGTAGAGGGTGAAGTTCTCCCGCGCAAATACCGACCGGGCGACGATGTTGCGTTGGATCAATAACTTCTGAAGTCTGAGGCTATCTGTGTATGCGGGATTGCTGTCGAATAAAATAATAGTGGCTTTGCTCGTTGCGAGAAGGGGATTAACGGCAGATATATATTCATGGATTTCCTTCGTGGAGTGGTGTCCGTTAAGCCAGTCAATGACCCACATATCTTCTTTGTACCGACGTTTCTCTTCCATGTACTTGGTTCGCATCCAGTCTTGGGCAATCGCGGCCGCGCAACGTTCCAGTGCCTGAAAGACGAATTCATCTGAGGGTTTGATCGGTATGCTTGAATCGTGATCCGCCAGCTTTTGATGCATCAGCACGAGGTCGGCAAAGGTATAGTCCAACGCCTGAACAGGCATGCTGATCAAATCCAATGCGCTCTCCGTGTATACTTTTAACGCTGTAATATGCTCCTCCGCTGACTGTCCTCGCTGTAAAAACCAATCCTGCCGACGAGTCTCTAGCTCCTCTGGAGGGCAGTAGGGAACGGCACTTGCTTCCCCTTCAAGTGGGTATAACGCCACGGCATATCCGGTTGTTCGTGACAATAATCGAAGCAGAGGTTGTACGCCATCTCCATTCAGAAGAAGTTGGTTGAAGGAGGTGGTGAGACGATCGAGTTCGGCAATCATCCGCTGATGACTGCGAATCAGGGTAAAATGCAGGTCTTGCGTAATATCAATATAACGGACTTGTTCGCGGAACCAGATCAGCGGAAAATCCGCGGCGACTGCAATTTCTTTCATCGCACCGAGCTGCGATTTGGTGTGATCCCCCAGTTCCATACAGAGTCCGGCAGCCCCACGTGCAATTAACTGACGCAAAAAAGACAGGCCGTGCTGCTCACCTTCCTGCCAGCCAATGCCTGTCGTAAGAACCAATTCCCCGCCATTGAGCAAGTCCCCTACCTCAGGAACCTCCATGATATGAACCCAGCGAACATACCGCTCCAGTGCACGATCACTGGCCAGAACTTCCGCCTTGCGAAATACGGGACGTTTTAGCATGTCTCTGATCTGAATATGAAGCATTGTCTCCCCCACACAACCACCATCCTTCCCCAATCACATGTGACCTATCTGAAGTCTGGAATCCGTCAACTTACATAATTAATCCATATTATAAGTTGATTTACAGCAGATGGGCTAAAATCTCACGTTCATTTGTTTCAAATGACAAACGGATCTGTTCTTTTTGTCATTTTGATTAAAATGAAGCATTTCTATGTCATTCTATGTATCGTGTAAATTTTCATAAAAAAAAGCCCCTTAACATCACATCGGAATTCAATCATTCCAATATGCGCTAAGGGGCGAGAAGTTAATTAGTATAGTCTACATTTAAGTTGGACTCGAACCGTTACATGAGAACGACTCTCTACTTCTTAATCTTCGATTCTTTTCTTTTTAAATTTCATCAGGAACTCATACACAATCGGTACGATAACCAGCGTGAGCAGCGTGGAGCTGATCAGACCACCGATTACAGTGATTCCCAATCCTTTGGAGATGATACCGGCACTCTCTTCAAGACCCGTTACCAGTGGCAACAGGGCACCGATGGTAGCGAGAGCGGTCATCAGAATTGGACGCAGACGAGTTGCACCGGCTTCCAGCAAGGCTTCACGGGTAGGCATACCCTCTTTTTCCTTGTGAATAACACGGTCGATCAACACGATGGCGTTGGTGACCACGATCCCGATGAGCATCAGTCCACCCATCATGGCTGAGACGTCAAGCGTACCACCAGCGATGAACAGACCTACCATAATACCAATGACTGTAAATGGCAGGGAGAACAAGATTGCGAATGGTGCCAATCCGCCGCCGAATGTAACAACGAGCACGAAGTATACAATGGCGATGGCCGCCAGCATGGCAAGACCCAGTTGAGTAAAGGTATCATTAATCTGTTCGGTTGTACCACCGAACTTCACTTCAACGCCATCAGGCAGATCCAGCTTGTCGATCTCAGCCTGTAAGTTACTCGAAGCTTTTTGTACATCCGAAGCCAAGATGTTGGCTGTGACTTGCACGACAACCTTACCATCAATTTGCATGATGGAGTTCGGGGACGTACCTTCTTCCACTTTGGCAACATCTTTGATCGGTACTTCGATGCCAAGCGGTGAAGTGACGGTTTCATCTTCAATCTCATCAATACTGCTGAATGTTTTGTTGTCTGTCTCTACATAAACTTTATACGTTTTGTTATCGATATCGACTTCCGTGAGCACAGGACGTTCCCGTGCCGGGCTCAGCGTCATAGCCAGTTGGCCTGCAGTGAGGCCCAGAGAGCTTAGTTTCTCCTGATCTGCCACGAGCGTATACTGCCCGTAGGTGTCAGCGAGTGATGTATCTGCTTTTTCAAAATTATCCGTATCTGCCTCAACCAGTTTCAGAATTTCATCTGATACAGGTTTGAGTTGCTCTACATTATCGCCATAGATGGAGAGGCTCAGACCACTGCCACCCAGACCGCCGGACATGTCAAGCTCATTCCAGGTTCCTACGGTAACTTCCTTCTTCAGACCTTCGACAAGTTGTTCTTTCACTTGAGTAAAGTCTTTCGTATCTTCGTTATATTCAATATAGAAGAGAGCCGAGTTTCCACCACCGCCACCCATACTGCTCAGTGGGTTCGTGCCGCCGATGGAATATTGCATTTTCTCCAGACCTGGTTGTTCCAGCAACCACTTCTCGGCAACGAGTGCTTCTTTTTCGACATCTTCACGCAAAGCTCCGGTTTGTGGACTGTACGTAATGGTCACGTATTTATCCTGTTGTTCTGGCAAAAAGCTTGCACCGATGAACGGGTACAGGAACAAACTGCCGACCAGCAGCAATACAGCGCCACCAACCGTGATGAGTTTATGTGACAGGGTCCAGTTCAGGAGGCGTTTGTAACCTTCCGCCATCTTGCCTGGTTTTTCTTCGTGATTTTGCTTGTTCTTCAACCCTTTACGGAACAGGGTGTGCGCAAGCATTGGCACGATGGTAATGGCAACGATCAGGGATGCCAGCAAGGCGAATACCATGGTCAGTGCAAATGGCAGGAACAGCTCACCCACCATACCGCTTACCAATGCCAGTGGCAGGAATACCGCAATCGTTACGATGGTGGAAGAAAGGATTGGCACAAACATCTCGCGCGTTGCTTCGCGAACCAGTTCACGGCCTTTCAGTTTCTCGCCTTTGAGTGTTAATCTGCGGTAGATGTTCTCGATAACAACGATGGAGTCATCGACAACCCGTCCGATGGCAACGGTCATGGCACCCAGCGTCATCATGTTCAAGGTAATATCCATCATATTGAGCGCAGTCAATGCCATGAGCAAGGAGAGCGGGATCGAGATAATGGAAATAATAGTTGAACGGATATTACGCAAGAACAGCAGGATGATCAGGATGGCAAACAAGGCGCCAAAAACGGCTTTGCCCAACATCGTGTTCACCGAGTCCTGAATCGGCTTACCTTGGTCAAGCAGTACAGTCAAATCAGCATTTTTGAACTGCGTCTGCAATTCTTCCGCTTTGTCTTTGACTGCGTTAACGACATCAACCGTGTTGGCATCGTTGGATTTTACAACGGAAATACCGATCGATTCCTTGCCGTCTGTCCGGGAAATGGATTCCGCTTGACCGATGACTTCGATCTTGGCAATTTCACTTAGTTTTACAGTTGGAATGCCAGGCGCGTTGGCAGCGCCCGATGGGCTACCTACACTGGCATTACCGCCAGCGGCTTGGCCCGCAGCCTGGTCTGTTCCTTGTGCAGAGCCAGGAGCCGTACCTTGACCAGCTTCATCAGTTGGTGCTCCAGAGCCTTGTGGGGCTGAGTTTGAACCATTACCTGTAGAAGCCCCAGCACCGCCGGGTACGACTGGAATGGCAAGGTTTTTCAGATCATCGATGTCGATGATGTTTCCATCTACGACAACGGCCTTCTGGGATTTATCCAGTTCGAACAGTCCAAGGGGCACACGAATGGATGAACCTTGAACGATACCGTTTACCGTATCTTCAGTGAGGCCCAGCTCGGACATTTTAGCTTGGTCAAACTTCAATTGAACTTCTTTCACATATTGACCGGAAACCTGAACTTGAGCTACACCGTCAATATCTTCAAGTGCAGGCTGAATATCCGATTCAACCAGTCTTGTCAATTGTTCCAGGTCGCCGCCGTCTTTGTCGGACAAGCTCAGAGATACAACCGGGAAAGAGTTAATGCTGAACTTGGAAATGGTCGGCTTCTGCACGCTGTCAGGCAGTTGGACTTCATTCAGTGCCTCACGAACGGTTGCCGTCGCGTTGGTCAGATCTGTTCCATAATCAAATTCGAGTGTGATCGATGCTGCGTTCTCCATGGAAGTGGAGGTCACCGTCTTCACGCCATCTACATTGCGTAGTTTTACTTCCAGCGGCTTCGTGACATCCTCAACAATTCCCTCCGGTGCAGCCCCCGGATCAATGGCAGTGACATTCAGAAACGGTACGTTGATGTTCGGAATTGTCTCTTGTTTCATCGTCAATCCGCTGTACAAACCTGCGAAAGAGATGATAATCGTCAGAATCCAAATCGCAAACTTGTTGTTCAGTGAAAAATTAATAATACCTTTCATACGATGGTTTCTTCTCCTCTCTGTTTCTCCTGTTTATGTGTGTGACGAGTCAGCTTGGATGAACCGGCTATACATGGCATCCAGAATATGCTGAAGCTCGGAGTGCAAAGGTTTAATGGCAGTTACGTTCTCCAGATTGTGCATCATGCCCAGAATAATGGCACGCCGCGGTGTGAATTCCATCATCTCCTGCCTCAGAATGGCAATGGTCTCAAGTGCATCATTCTTTGGTTGTCCAGTAGGCAATTCGGAGGCAGCGATATCCTGCATTTGCTTGATAATATGAATAGGATGCCGCATCACCGTGGAATCCGGATGGGGTTCGGTAATCCAGGCAGGCCAGTCCTCCAAAGGAATCAAAGGCAAAGGTCGCTGCTTAAGGAATCCGTGCGCTGCATAGTCCATCATTTGCAATAAATTTGTTGCCATTTTGGTAACAGTAAGGGACGGCATCTCCGTAAACCAGATTTTGACGTAGGAGAGGAACAGCCCCTGTGTCAGTAAAATAAGGTCAATCGTATAAGGTTCAATCTCCGATCCGTACTGCTCCTCCAGCTTATCCTTAAACCAATGTAAGGTACGAACCTCCAGATCTCTTTGCAGCGGATGGCATTGTTCCTTGCGTTGCTGTTCATCATCCATCATCATGCTGCGCATCTGTACTCGCAAAAACTCCTTGAGTTCGGCAACATGGATCAACAGTGCCTCGATCTGCTTGTGCAGACGTTCTCGCGAGGTGAGGCTGGTTTCATGCTCAATCTGTGTCATCTCGTCCATTAGTGTGTACATGCAATACTCCAGAGTACTGGCTTCTAATTCCTCTTTGGATTTGAACATGAGGTAAAGGCTGCCTTTGGACATCCCGCATAATTCTGCAATCTCTTGCATGGATGTTGCAGCACTGCCTTTGGATGAGAATAACTTGAGTGCTGTAGTAATGATGAGTTTTTTCTTCTCATTCATCTCATGTATAGGGTTCATTAACGATACATTCACCTCATCAGGGAACTTGTGAGTTCTTGAATTGACTTTAAGGTCAAACCAAGTATAAACGATCTGGTTGAAGGAATTCAAATGGGAGTAAATTGGAAAATGAGAGTGGGTTAAGAAGTGATATCTGTATAGTGACATGAGGCTGAATCAAGGAAGTAGGCATAACAAGTAAGAAGTTGCAGTCTGTATGTACAATAAAAGTCACAAGAACGGATTAGGCTAGTTTTCTCCAGTGAAGGCGTAAAAGGCGAGTATGATAATGGTGATAAGTGCGATTAGGTAGAAGATAGCCATACCGATCAGAAGGGTATACCCTGTATAAGCACACATGCGTACCAATAACTTTCTCATGATTACACCATCCTTTCTTACGTAATAGAGTTTAGAGAGGTTCCCTATTTATATCATATCCCAAAAAAGACGACTTCCTGATCGAAGTCGTCTTTTTTATATTACTAAATTTAATAGATATCATAATGGAAGCTAAGAATTACACGATAACGGAGATTGCAAACCAACTTGAAGAAACGAAGTGTTCGCCTTTATCACCGGATTTATTCCTCTTCAAAGGGGATAAAAGAAATCTGGGGATAACAGCGATCGGAAAGTGGTACTGCAATCGGAGATATAGAGTGTAATTCAGTTCGTTCCGTTATGTGATCAGTTTCAGACCAACCGCTGCCACCAAAATCATGGCGATGAACAGGATCCGCTTCGCTTCTTTCCGTTCACCGAACAGGAACATGCCTGTTAACGTACTGCCCACCGTCCCGATCCCAGTCCATACGGCATACGCTGTGCCCATGGGAATGGACGTCATGGCGTAGGACAACAGCGAGAAGCTGAACACAAAAGACACCAGCATAAGTACGATGTATGGCCATCCTTTCTTGGTGGAAGCACCATTAATACCGATTACGCCGAAAATTTCACATATCCCTGCACCTACAATTGCCATCCAAGCCATTATACTGCACCTCCTTTGGCTTCTTGCTGATCCGTAACCAGCTTCAGTCCGATTACGCCGCAGAGCAGCAGCCCAATGAGCAATACTTTTGCCAAGCGGAACGGCTCACCAAACAGTACCATTTCCGTAAGGACGGTACCCGCCGTACCAATTCCCGTAAAGACGGCATACACCGTACCCACAGGCAGTCTTTTGGAAGCGGCAATGATCAGTCCAAAGCTGATCACGATGGCAATCCCCGTCAAAGTCCACTCCCAGGCATTCGAGGCATGTTTCAGCCCGCTTACCCAGACAATCTCAATAATTCCACCGATAAATACATATAACCAGTTGCGGTTCATGGTGTTGAATCTCCTTCCGGCACAATGCTTTGTGCCTCTTCGTTCAAATGATGAATGCCATGCCAGAAGACAGGCCAGGCTGCTTCCAATCGTCTCTTGTACCGACGGGAACTTCCATAGATAATTTCCACGGTAATACCGTCGAGAAACGTCATGAATGCAATGGCAGCCTGTTCCGCGGGGATGGCCGGAATATCTCCATTACGCATGGCCCGTTGCAGCAGACGAGTTAGCGCGCGTTCCATTCCGTCGATAAACGGATATACCAGATCCATCACTTCGCTATACAGGGAAAGTGGTGGGTAAAAACAATTGCGCAGCATCAAGCGAGCAGAGGCGTGTGCATTGTACTCTTGTTCAAACCAGACCAGTAAACCCTTCAGCCTGTGCTCCAAGGGCATGTCCGCATGATCACGGAAATACTCCAGCGTGTGCCGCTGCACTTCTTGAAATGCAAAGGCCAGTGTGTGTAAAAACAAGTCATCCTTGCAGCTAAAATGTGCATATATGGACGGTTTTTTAATTCCGACTTCATCAGCAATAGCTCTCAGAGAAGCCCCCTCATAGCCATCTCTCGCAAAATGGAACAAGGCTGCATCCCGAATGGATTGTGCAGTCATTCAATCACCTTCCTAACGGTCGTTAGGTAATTATATTTTCACACTTCACATCGCCTGTCAAGATGAAAATATCCGCCTGCACAGTAGAGTACAGGCGGATATAAAAGGTATGAATGTGGTTTCTGATCAGAAGGTTGTAAGACCCAGAATCAGCTGCAGCTTATATAGGATACCTTTCAAAAACGTAGTCTTCTCCTGAAACTCATCCAGGTCTAACGTGAACTCAGCATCATTATTATTCCAAATCCGCTCAAAATAATTCGCGATATCAACCGTGAACTTATTGTCTGGAGGTGCAGCAACCCATAGATCATTCTCCAGATTGTAGTCATTCATGTTTCGGGGCGTGAAATTAGTTGAGCCGCCAAGGACAATATGATCCCCGGTTGCTTTGGCAATATAGATCATCTTGGTGTGGTATTGCTCCTTGGTGGTGTTATACCAGCGGATCTGTATTTTACCGTCTGATTTATCATGCAATTCGGCCGCGACAGGACGGTTCGGTATGCCGATCTTTTCCTGACCAAAGGCATTTTCATTTGGATCGAGCACTAGCCGGATCTCGGTTCCTCGTTTCGAGGCTTCCAGCAGGGCTTCCAACACTTTCGGAGAGGCCACATAGAACATGCCCATCCATAAGGTGTCACCTTTGCCAGCTTGATTGATCTCATGGAGTACGGCGTCATTCACTTTGCCTTCAGTTAAATAGCGAATGCGTAGATCTCCTGTGTTTGAATCCGTGGAAGGGGCCGTGTAGGTCGGAACCTGACCGCCGCCTGAAATATCAAGTACAGCTTGCTCTGACTTAAGAATGTCCCCAATGATCGGACCAGTTACTTCAAAAGCAATGTTCGAGTGGTAGGCACTCGCATCATGGATATTGCCAGAAGAGACAATCGCCGTCTTCTCACTAACAACAACCTTGCGATGATTCGCCTTCACATTGAGCAGCTTGAGATAGGAACGCACAGTGACATCCGGACCATCCGTAGCCATCAGGTTTTTGATCCATCCATCTCCGGATTGACCAAACCATTGAAAGAAGGTCCGCCAGACCGCAGAGTATACTGGAGTTGAATCACGCAGAGGGTCAACATCGGTGATGACCACGTTAATGCCGGCTTGTGTCATTTGTTCCAGCAACGGATTGGGTGCTGAGTTATAGTTGGTGTTTACTTCATCTGTAATGAACCAAATGTCCATGTCCGGGTGCTGATTTTTTTTGGCAACCAGCGCTTCGGTAAATTCGGAACTGACAGGTGGAAAGTTCTGTCCCTTATGTTGATAATTATTGAACAAGAACATATCGACCAGGACAAACTGCTCTGCTTCCTCCACAATCTGCATCATGCGCTGAAAGATCTGCTGTTCATGCTGCATCTGTCCGTCAGAGGAAGGATAAGTGAGGTCGTGCAGGAACTCGACTTGATCCACTCGATACTCTGGACTTTCATAGGAAATGCCAGGTGGTAATGGTTTGTAGGTCTGATAGAGCATGACGGCGATGAGCCATAGTGCCAATAGGACGAGACCTGTTCGTATGTATGGAAATTTGCCGCGTGAAGACTTGCGGTCTGATGTATGGCGGCGTAATGAGACCAACGGTGGACTCCCCCTTCTGTGCTTGCTGACTTCTATTACCACACGGATGTTAACGTTGACGCAGTATAGACCGGAAGGAGAGCAAATATATCCGTAAAATGCAGAACACTAAATTGGAAGGATGCAATCGACAGGTCTGTGACCGTTGTGTATAATGAGTGTATTATTTTTGTAGAATGTTGGGGTTTTCATATGCCTGACAAGGACGGGAACCAATGATATAACCTGTGTATTATGGACACATATAGGAAAGAAAGTGGGTAATAAAGTGTATTCCATCAAACAAGTCGCTGCCATGCTCGGTATCAGGGCGGTAACAATCCGGGCTTGGGAGAATCGGTATAGTGCGGTCACCCCTGAGCGGACGGAATCGGGTTATCGAATGTACACCGAAGAGAATGTTGCGGATTTGCGCTGGTTAAAAGAGCAGGTAGAGCTGCATCAGACCAATATTTCGGAAGCGGTACGGATGTTGAAAGTAAACAAATTAAATCCGCCTGAGGCGGCCGTGCCCACGCCGATCATGGCTCCGGTGCCTACGATGGAAGAAGCCTATGCACGCATGGCAGATCAGATCTATGACTCGCTCTACAACTTTCAGGGTGAACGTGCCAATGGTCTGATCGATTTTGGTTTTACCATGTACGGGTACGACTCGATGTTCTATCATGTGCTTGTGCCGATTCTGGTTCGGGTTGGAGATGCATGGGAGCAAGGCAGAGCTTCGGTGGCGCAGGAACACTTCATGACACAGCTGATATCACAGCGCTTTTATCAGTTTTTCCATCTGTTCCCGATCTATCCGCATCTGCCCAAAGTTCTGGCGTTGTGTCCGGAAGGGGAACATCATCAGGTGGGGTTGCTGCTGTTCTCTCTCTTTATGCGCAAAAATGGAGCGGAAGTACTGTATCTCGGTGCCAACACGCCAGAGGAAGGCATCTTCCCCATTATCCGGGAGCAAAAGATCAAGTTGGTCTGCCTGTCGATTACAAGTCCAGGGCTTCTTGAAAAATGTGATCAACTCGTCGAGCGTATTATGAACGAGTTCCCGCATATTCGCTTTGTACTTGGAGGTAAAGGTTATGAGCGTACAGAGCATGCGCGTTATCCACATTGGATCATGCCGGAGAGTTCTGCGGATTGGCAGTCGTGGATGGAACGGGAATATCTCGCAGAGCAACCACCCGGTGTACGGTTCGGACAGGCCAATAATTAAACATAATCTCAAATGATATGAATAGGTTAGTGTATAAAGGACATCCTTTGACGAAAGTGATCAAAGGGTGTTTTTTGTGTTTATAAATGGGTTAATAGAGTATTTTGACCGACGGGTCATTTTTTAGTTTACAAGGCCGTATAATATTTGTATTATATTTGTATAATGTTTTTGCTAGTTACCCGCTTAAAGTGTTCTTGGGCGGTTTAATAATAGGTTAGGGGCTAGAGAACTATAGGAATTCCCTACATAGAAAGGTGAGTGGCATGATACCGAATCAACAACGCAAACGTGCAGCTGTCATTGGCGCAGGTCCTGGCGGGCTTGCAGCAGCGATGCTATTGTCCGGTCAGGGATACGAAGTAGATGTGTACGAGAAACAGCCAGTCATCGGGGGGCGTTCTGCCAGACTGGAACTCGGCGAATATCGATTCGACCGGGGTGCAACATTTTTGATGATGCCGCAGCTGATTGAAGAGATGTTCGATGTGGTCGGACGCAAATTATCCGAATATGTAGATATGAAAGAGCTAACCCCGCTGTATGCACTGAACTTTGGTGATAAGGTGTTCAAGCCTTCTCGTAATCGGGAAGATACAGCTGCACAGATTAAGAAATTGTTTCCGGGTAATGAGGACAATTACCTTCGCTTCATGCAAGAAGAAGAAGTGAAGTTTGGCAAAGTCATGCCTTTGCTCCGTCGTCCTTTTGGCAAGCTGACTGACTATTTGCGCAAAGATGCGATAACAGCTCTACCCAAGCTTGATGTCCACAATACGGTCTACGGGATCTTGTCCCGCTATTTTACAGACGAGCGTCTACGCTGGGCATTTACATTCCAATCCAAATATCTCGGCATGTCTGCCTGGGATTGTCCAGGCACCTTTACCATACTATCGTTTATTGAGCATCACTACGGGTTGTTCCACCCCATTGGCGGCGTGAATCGGATCTTCCAAGCCATGGCCGATGTCGTGGAAGAACATGGAGGACGCATACATACTTCCACTCCAGTGAAACAGGTCATCGTTCGCAATGGTCGTGCAGAAGGCGTATTGCTGGAGAGCGGTGAACGCATCGAAGCGGACCATGTGGTTGTGAACGCCGACTTCGCGCATGCGGTGAACCATCTGTTTGAACCGGGCGTGCTTAAAAAATATACTCCTGAGAAAATGAAACGCAAAAAGTATTCCTGCTCTACAGCAATGTTGTATCTGGGTGTGGATGGTGAAGTAGATCTACCACATCACTCGATCTATTTTCCAGAGGACTACCGGTTGAACGTCGATGAGATTACAAAGCACAAAATGCTGTCTGCCGATCCATCTCTATATATTCATAACCCTTCCAGACTCGATTCGACGCTGGCACCGGAAGGAAAATCTGCTTTGTATGTTCTTATGCCTACGCCTAACCTTACCGCAGACATCGATTGGGATGCAGAACGGGAGAATGTGCAGGAGGCCATGATGAAACGCATGGAAGGCATTCCTGAGCTGGCAGAAATTCGCAGCCGTATTGAAGAATGTATGCTGTTCACTCCACTCGATTGGGAGAATGAACTGGATGTGTACCGCGGAGCAACGTTCAACATGGCGCATAATTTGGGTCAGATGATGTATCTGCGTCCACATAACCAGTTTGAAGAGTTGAAAAGTGTATGGCTGGTGGGCGGTGGAACACATCCGGGAAGTGGGTTGCCAACGATCTTCGAATCGGCACGGATCAGCGTGAGGCTGATACAGGAAGAGGACGCGCGCACACGCTCGAAACCATCCTCTTATGTGAAGACGGCAGAAGCCGGAGGGCATTCATGAAGCGGGCCGCTATTGTAGGCGCAGGGATTGGTGGACTCACTTCGGCACTGTTGTTGAATCGTCAGGGATGGGATGTCACCGTGTATGAACGGGGTTCCCGGGTTGGCGGACGCATTGCATATGAGCAGGAAGGGGAGTACCGGATCGATCAGGGGCCGACGATTGTGCTTCTGCCTGAGATGTTACTTGGCATCATGGAGGAGGCAGGCGTAGATCGTTCGAAGATTGAGCTGCTTCGCTGTGATCCGTTATACAGAGTGCACTATCACAGTGGTCGTGTCATGACCAAGATGACGTCACGTGAAGAGCAGACGGCGGAGATTGAACGTTTGTTCCCGGGAGAGAGCCGGGGATTCACACGGTTCATGAAAGACATGGACACGTTGTTTCCGGCAGGACGGGCAGCGTTTCTGGAGAGGGCTTTTCCGCGCAAAAGGGATTTCTTCACCCCTTCGCTCATGTCCCTCATGGGCAGATTGCGTGCACACAAAAGTGTTCGGAAAGCGGTAGGCGACTATTTTCAGCACGAGGAATTGCTCGACGCGTACTCTCTGCAAAGTTTATACATCGGTGGATCACCGTTTGGGACGCCAGGCATCTATTCTCTTTTGCCTTACGCAGAGCATGAATATGGCATCTGGATGGTCAAAGGCGGATATGCAGCATTGCCGGCTATTCTGGAACAGGAACTGATATCACGTGGTGGACGTGTCGTGCTGAATTCGGAAGTTACCGGGCTCACGATTAAAAATGGTGTGTGTGAAGGTATAGAAACGGCAGCAGGCGCAGAAAATGTGGATGCAGTTATCTACAATGGCGATTTCCCCCATCTTTCAGGTTTGCTTGGTCAATCCCCAGAGGTGGCGCGGAAAAGAAAGCCGTTTCGTCCCTCTTCCGGATGTGTATTGCTCTATGTCGGCGTGGACAAAACCTGGGAAGATGCTACGACACACCAGTTCTTCCTGCCACCGAGTCTTGAAGGTAGTTTACAGGAAGTCTTCAATCAGCGACGCATTCCGGCAAAGTCCTCATTTTACGTATTTAATCCGGTCGCATTGGATGAAACTGCAGCGCCTCAAGGACAGAGTGTATTGTATTTCCTCATTCCCGTACCAGATGCGGAAGGTGTCGACTGGGATCAGGAGAGCGAAGCATTGGCAGAACGGGTACTGGACGAAGCGGAGCAACGGGGATTCCCGGGACTTCGTGCAGCGATCAAGTGGAAAAAGGTGCGTACACCCGCTGACGCAGAGCGAGACGGGCTCTATGGGGGCGGAAGCTTCGGCATTGCGCCAGTGTTGTTCCAGTCCGGTGTATATCGACCACAACCCAAACCATTTCCCAATATACAGGGATTATATGCCGCAGGAGCATCTGTACATCCTGGAGGCGGAGTACCGATTGTGATGCAGAGTGCACGGATGGCCGTCAATCAACTCATGAAGGAGATGGGAACATGAATGAAGCGATTTTGAGCAGGTGTGAAGAGTTGATGCAAAAGGGTTCTTCCTCTTTTTATCAGGCCTTTAGAGGGCTGCCAAGTCCACGTCGGGAAGCGGTATATGTCATTTATGCCTTCTGCCGCATGATTGATGACAGTGTAGACGAGCCGGAACATTCGCCCTATACAATTCACGAGATCCATGATTTGTTTGATCAGTTGGATGACGCGGAAGGACATTTTATCTGGCCAGCACTGAGATGGTTGTTCAGCAGTTTCCCTCATCTGGATAAGGGGCCATTTTTCCGTCAGATGGAAGGGCAGCTCACGGATCTTAAAGTAACGCATTATACAACGATGCAGGAACTGGAGCATTATTGTTATCTGGTAGCTGGAACCGTAGGCGAGATGTTGTTGCCTGTATTGCGGGATGATAACGGCGCGGAAGTAGCTGTGAACGGGATTGCTTTGGGTAAAGGAATGCAGATCGTCAATATTATTCGGGATGTTGGTGAAGATCGGGCCAGAGTGCGCCGGTATGTTCCGCTGGAGATCATGGAGAAGCATGGTTACACCGAGCAGGACTTCGAAGACGGGATCGTGGACGAACGCTTTATTGCCATTGTTCACGAATTAAAAGCGGCAGCATTGAACTGGTTCCGTATTGGCATGGATCGTCTGGATACGTACCCAACGGAAAGTGCGTTTTCCATCGAGCTGGCAGCAGCCTTTTACTCCACCATTCTACACGCGGTTGAACGCAACGACTATGACGTATATACCAAGCGGGCCTATGTTAGCGATGAATTGAAACTGGAGATGCTGGGTGCGATTGTGAAACGTTACCCGATGCTGGCCTATCAAGCTTCCCGAACGGCGGTATCCTGATGGTCCAGTGGCTTTACTGGGCGTGGTATGTCATTGGAGCCATCTTGATGCTGACGATCGGCGTGCCTGACGTATTATCTTTTTCGAATGGTTTATTCCTAATCTTCTACGCGTTGTATGTTCTGGATCTGATCTACCAAAGGCGTAATCGGACAGGTCTGTCCGACCAGTCAGTCATCTGGTTGAAACCCGGACTCTGGATAGCCTCTGTGATCATCTGGCTGGGAGGTATGGGCGTGGAGTGGGTAGGGGTTCATACCCACTGGCCTTTTGGCGAGTATGCTTACTCGGACTTCTTTGGGATTCATCTGTTCAGTGTGCCAGTTACGCTGGGTTTCGCCTGGATCGCAGTGGTTGGTAACTCCGCGCTGTTAAGTGGTGGCGGTTCAACTTGGACTGGCAAACTGCTTCGGGCAGTGAAGACCGGGTTCTGGGCAATTGTACTCGATTTGGTACTCGACCCTGTTGCGCATGCGAGAGGATTCTGGGAGTGGCAAGCTCCAGGTGGTTTCTACGGTGTTCCGTGGACCAATTACATAAGCTGGTTTATCATGGGCGCATTCTTATCCCTCTTCCTTCCGGCCATGCCTAATGACCGTAGCTCATTGCTACGTGCCAAATGGTTGTACCAGCTGTTTATTCTTCTGTTCGGCCTACTTGCCCTAAAGGAAGGAATTACAGGTAGCTTTATCATCGCTATTGCTGGTGTGCTTCTTGCCGAAGGGAGCTGGCTCTATGATTCGCGCCGTAAAATCAAAACCGTTTAATCAGATTTTTTCCTTATACAATCACTATTATCTACTGCGTCGGCGCTTCCGCTCCTTCACTCTTTCGGGGTCATTGGACCCCCAGGTGGATCTTAGGGACAACTCTCCGATTGAGCCAAACCGCCCGGTGATTTACTTCATGAACCACAGCTCCTGGTGGGATGGTCTGCTGCTCTATCATGCGGCCAGGCAGACATCGCGAGGAGATCATTATGTGATGATGGAGGAGCAGCAACTTCAGCAATATGCTTTTTTTCGTAAATTGGGTGCGTATTCGATCAATAAGGAGAGTGCTTCCGGTATTCGGACCTCTCTACAGTACACCAGTGAGCTGTTGAATTCGGGCAAAAGGGTCTGGATTTTTCCGCAAGGAGAAATATTGCATCAGGAGGCTAGACCAATTCAGTTCCGTCCAGGCATCGGATTGTTGCTTCGTCGCTCTCCGAATGCCATCGCCGTACCGGTAACCTTGTGCCATGGGATGGTCCAGCATGATCTGCCGGAAATATCGATGCAGGCTGGCCCTCCTGTAATGGAAGACTGGAAGGCGTTGAAGAGTGAAGAGATTGCCTCCAGACTCGGCCATGTGCTGGAACAGCAGTTAGACGATCATAGATCAGAGCTTGTACGGATGGGACAGGGGAGTTTGCCAGATGCGCTTCCGTTGATTCGTCATGTACGTTCGACAAGTGAAAAATACGATGCGGCACGAAAGCGGGTGAACCGTTAGCATGAATGCATCTGAAATCTTCTGGATTGTGCTTACCTGCATATTGGGCATACAGTTGCTGTTCGCTCTATGGAACGTCTCCTGTCTGCCCAAAGTGCGTTCATTCCGAGTAGACCGAATACAACCACCAGACCTGCTGGTCTCGGTGCTGATTCCAGCCAGAAATGAAAGACTACATATTGAAGGATGTCTGGAAAGTGTGCTCGCGAGCGATACGTCGGGATTCAGGATGGAAGTATTGGTGCTGGATGATCGCTCCGAAGATGAGACAGCGGCCATGGTACAAGGGATTGCGGATCGCGATGCACGCGTGCGTCTGCTGCATGGTGTCGATCTTCCCGAGGGCTGGATGGGGAAATCCCATGCGTGTCACAGGCTGGTTCAGGAGGCCAAGGGAGAATGGTATATGTTCGTGGATGCGGATGTACGTCTCGAGCCAAGTGCTATTCGGCAGACTCTGGCGGCAGGGTGTGAGCAGAGCGGGGGTCTGGTAACCGGTTTTCCTTATCAGGTAACGAAGACGTGGATGGAGAAGCTTGTCGTACCGATGATGGTCTTCACCATCATCAGTCATCTGCCCATTTTTATGATACGCAGGTCATCCAGTCCGATGTTTGTGGCCGCTACGGGGGCTTTTTTGCTGATTCATCGCTCCAGTTACGAAGCATCCGGCGGTCATGCTGCCATTCAGGCGCATCTGGTGGATGATATGAGTCTTGCCAAAGCAGTCAAGCGTGCAGGTCATCCGGTGATGCTGACAGACGTGCATGACGTAACAAACACCCGCATGTATCAGAACGGTGCTGAAGTATGGAATGGATACAAGAAAAACATGTACGAAGGTATGGGACGTAAAGACTTACTGCTGCTGGGTACGATGCTGATGTATACGTTAATGTATATTGTGCCTCCGCTGGGCTTGATTATTGGACTCCTGATGGGCAGTTCGATGTTCATTCTGTATGGATTGATAGGAACTTTATTAGGTATGGCTGTGAAAAGAGTAGCGGATCATGCTGGTGGACAACCCTGGTGGCTTGCCCTCCTGCAACCGGTCAGCATGGCCTGTGTCATTGCCATCGGATTCGCTTCCTGGCAGGCAGGCCGCTCCGGCAAGGGGTATGTATGGAAAGGTAGGCGGTACAGTTGAGAGGTAACGTCATTATAATCGGTGCAGGATTTGGAGGTCTGTCGTGTGCAATACGACTGGCTTCACAAGGTGTGCAGGTGACCATTCTGGAACGGCAGCAACACGTAGGTGGCAAGCTACAGCAGATTGAGGGGGACGGGTATCATTTTGACCGGGGACCGAGCACAATCACGATGCCATCGACCTTTCGTTCAGTCTTCGACCATGCTGGAGTAGCAATGGAAGATTACGTACAGTTATATGAGTTAGAGCCGCGCACGCGTAATATATTTGCAGATGGCACAGTGGTAGATTTGTCAGGCAATCGCGGGTGGATGAAGGAGCAGATCGCTGCGTACAGTCCGGAGGATGCAGCTCGTTATGATGCGTTTATGGATGAGTCTGCTGCACTGTATGCGGAAGCCAATCGTCATTTTCTGGGTAAGTTGCTGCTATCTCCTTCTGACAAATACAATCTCCAAATGCTGCGCAGCTTGCTCCGCGTGCGGCCAACGGTGAAGCTGGATAAGCTGCTACGCTCGTATTTCCAACATCCGCATACGCTCGCTATGTTCGGACGGTACGCGACCTATGTGGGATCATCGCCGTATCAATCGCCTTCCATCTTTGCCATGATGGGTCATGTGGAAGCAGAAGTGGGCATCTACGGGGTCAAAGGTGGAACCTATCAACTGATCGAAGGTATGACCCGGCTGGCTCGGGAAATAGGTGTACAGATCATTACCGGCACAGAGGTCCGGCAGATTGTTGTTCGGAATGGAAAAGTGGCTGGCGTGGATACGGATCAAGGCTTCCGCGAAGCAGATCAAGTGGTTGCGAATGGAGATGTGCTTAGCGTAAATCGACTGCTGCTCGCACCGGAACACCGGAAAGAGATGAGCGATGCGCGCATACGGAAGTATGAACCATCCATCTCGGGATTTGTAACGCTGGCGGGTGTGCGAAGACAATATGATGCACTGCTGCACCATACGGTTTTCTTCCCGGAACGGTATGAACCGGAGTTTGACCATATTTTCCGCGACCGTAAAATGCCCGACGATCCCACGATCTACATCTGTTACTCCGGTTATTCGGAAGCAGGCATGGCCCCGGCGGGAGCCAGTAACCTATTCATTCTAGTCAATGCCCCCTACTTGTCGGATTCGTGGAATTGGGAGCAGCAGACGGAACGTTACGGAGCGTTTGTGCTGGAACAATTGGCAGCGCGGGGAATTACCGGGTTGAATGAATCCGATGTGCTGATCCGGTACACACCGCGAGATATCGAACGGGATACTTTGGCGCATCAAGGGTCGATCTATGGCATCTCCTCCAATTCGGTGAAACAGACCTTTATGCGACCGGGCAACCGAAGCAAAGATGTCCAAGGACTCTGGTACGTCGGCGGAACGACACATCCAGGCGGCGGAACCCCGATAGTGACGTTGTCCGGACAGCTTGTTGGTGAGCAATTGGCATCGGAAATCTTAAGATAAGATCGTTGTGTAGGATGATGGAGTGAAATGTGTTCTGTTGATCCATGTGCGTGTGCATCGTCTCTGCTAATTAACTTTGAAGCTGCTACGGATGATCCGTGCTGTTGAGTAGGTATGAGATAGTGGTGCTCCGGGATTTAAGTGAGACATTTGGTGTCGGGGCATCCTTTCAATAGCTGGTTTGGAACGTTATACTGGATAGAGTTAAACTGCTGAGCTGCAATGCTTATAGGATTAATGTTTTTGTCTTTTGCAAAAGACGTATATACATAGAAGTAAGGAACGGGCAGGTTATCCTGTCGATCCGCACGATTCTCACATAGGAGGTCTCATCATGAATGAACAAGAGCGAGCCGGCGAACGGCTGCTTCCCGAAGTGGCTACGGGAGAACGGAAGCTGGAACACGTGCGCCTCTGTCTTGAGGAGAATGTGGCAGGAGAAGGGGTAACCAGCGGCATGGAGCGGTATGCGTTTCGTCATCATCCACTGCCGGAACTGGATTTTGAAGAGGTGCATCTGGAGACTTCGTTTATTGGCAAAAAAGTACGCACACCCTTGCTCATCAGTTCGATGACGGGTGGAAGCAAAACAACGGGCGCCATCAATGAGCGCCTCGCTCGAGTAGCAAACGCCAGAGGCTGGGCGCTCGGCGTAGGTTCGATCCGGGCTGCCATAGAACAGCCGGAACTGGCAAGTACCTTCGATGTGCGGCGCTGGGCACCGGACATCCCGGTCATTGCCAACCTGGGCGCGGTGCAGCTGAACTATGGTTTCACAACAGCTGATTTCCAACGTGCCGTAGATATTGCGGGTGCGGACATGCTCGTGCTTCATCTGAACACGTTGCAGGAAGTTTTCCAGCCGGAAGGTAACACCAACTTCAGCGGATTATTTCAGCGGATTGAAAACTTGTGTCGTGAGCTAGACGTACCTGTTGGCGTAAAAGAAGTAGGTTTTGGCATCGATGGCGTGACGGCAAAAGGGCTGTATGAAGCAGGTGTGGCGTTTATCGATGTGGCTGGTGCAGGTGGTACAAGCTGGGTACAGGTAGAGAAGTACCGCAACAATAACCCGGTACGCCGGGCAGCAGCTGAAGCTTTTGCCGACTGGGGCATTCCGACAGCGGAGTGTATTCAGGAAGTACGAGCGCTGAATCCTACTGGTGCCCTGATTGGTAGCGGTGGACTGCACACTGGTGTGGACGCGGCCAAAGCCCTCGCGCTCGGTGCTGATCTAGCCGGCTTCGGTCGATCTCTGCTCGAATCCGCAGTTGCATCGGATGATACTCTGAATGATCGGTTGGAACAGGTTGAGTTTGAACTTCGTACCGTGATGTTTGGTATTGGCGCAGGTCAGATTGAGGATCTGAAGCAGACGACACGTCTGGTGGAACGGCGTTAGGCCGAGGGTGAAAATGAAGATGATATAAGCTTCATTGGAGTTATTTAATTATATATTTTGATTCTACTAACATTGCTTCCTATATAATCTGGAACAAAAATAGTGTAGAGGATACTTCATTAAGAAATATCCTCTACACTATTTATTACATTAAAATTGTCGGGCACTGATATTCATATCCATTTTATGTCCTGTTGAACTATAGATATAAACTTTGACGTTTGTTGTGCCTATGACACCTATTCTTGTTGTTTTTTGAGTCTCTTTCTCGATTGGAATGTCAGTGGGGGAAAGATTGCCCACGGTAATTTTGGCATAAATAGTATCCGTACTATTGTTCTGAATCCAAACATTCGCATCTTCTCCGTTGTCAGGAACCAATGTGAATGATTTTTCGTACGCATTGTAACTGCTGTAATTGAATGGTCTGATAAGCTGTACATCCATTGGAGTAATATTCGAATCCTCAGTGTTCTCCATAGTGATTGGAGAAGTAGTAAGAGCATCTTGCACTTTATCCTCTAAATCAACAGCACTAGCTGGATATGCAGAAAGTAATATGGACAAAGCTACGCCTGCACCTAAAATTATGTTGAATAACAATGTAATTTCCTCCTTATTCAATTACATAATCGTGTTGCCGAATTATTACATACATTCCTCTTTCACGGTGACATTCTCATTGGTTACGGTAACGTAGGAATTGCCTGACAAGTATTCGGTATAACCGCAAACTGTTTTGTTATAGGTTTTTCCGCGGCTGTCCGTGAACGCCAAGGAGACGACACCCTCCCCGGAAAGTTTCAGCTGCGGGGCGAATTTCATGTTTGCTCCCCTGGGAATATCCTTATCGAATATGTAGGTGGAGCCACTCTCGTTGTTGTTAAATGAGTTGTCGCCTTGGACTAGGCTAGCCTGAATATTGGTGAGGTCATAGTCGGACTGATTGTGGATCGTGATCCTTAAGTGGCGAAAGGGATCCATTGCATTCAGAAAGCTCATAAAAGCGACGATGGCGATTCCGAGTATGATAGCGGACAAGATAATAATTTTCTTTTTGGAGAATCGGCGACGTGTGTTCACTATGATCTACTCCTTTCCTTCATGAGGTATAAACGGTTCAAAGAGATCAATAGTTATACACAAAAATGGATAATATGAAATTTGAATTCAAATCGTCAGAATAACTTCATGCGCTAAGCGGGATAACAAGATACAATACGATATAGTAGTGCAATAGAAGAGTGTACAGAGATCTTACATAGAACACTCAATTGAGGAGGGAAACAAGTTGGAACTTTCTCCAATGAATCAGGAAGATTATGCGAGTTTTCACATTCGCTCCATTAAAGATTTTGCAGAAGAAAAAGTAGAAGCAGGTACCTGGGCGGAGGAAGAGGCGCAGCAACTGGCGGAGGAATCTTATGAACGTTATCTGCCAGAAGGCTTGAATACACCGGGAGCGTATCTCTACAATCTGGTGCATCCTGTGGACGGCAATGTGGGGTATATCTGGTTTAATATCACGGATAATCGTCGTGGGAAGGATGCTTTTTTGCTGGATATTGTGGTTGAAGAAGCGCACCGTGGTAAGGGATACGGAACAGAGACAATGCAGGCGCTTGAACAGACGGCCTTGAGTCTTGGCGTGGATCGCATTGGTTTGCATGTGTTTGGACATAATGTGCGGGCGAGCAGCCTGTATCGCAAGATGGGATATGAGGTAACGGATCTGACGATGTATAAGGAAATCAAAGGGTAAACTTAAAAGCGGATAATCTAAGCCAAAGTTATCAGCTACACAAAACGAAACATCTGCAGTAACTGGGGATTTCGGGAAGCGGAAGGGACTCTGGTCGAATTGGCGAAGTTCCTTGATGCCTTGAGGTTTGTCATATATAATGTATAGGATTATCCATACCGAACAAGTAATCAATGAGGAGTTGTCATATACATGGCTTTGAAAGCTGGAATCGTGGGTTTGCCTAACGTAGGTAAATCTACATTGTTTAACGCAATTACACAAGCAGGTGCCGAATCGGCAAACTATCCGTTCTGTACGATTGACCCTAACGTGGGGATCGTTGAAGTACCCGATGAGCGTTTGGACAAACTGACAGAACTCGTTGTACCTAAGAAAACAGTACCAACGGCGTTTGAGTTTGTAGATATCGCGGGTCTTGTTCGCGGTGCGAGCAAAGGCGAAGGTCTGGGTAACAAGTTCCTTGCCCACATTCGTGAAGTAGATGCAATTGTACACGTGGTACGTTGCTTTGTAGATGAGAACATTACACACGTCGATGGCAAAATTGACCCGGTAAGCGACATCCAGACGATCAATCTGGAACTGATCCTGGCCGATATCGAGAGTGTTGAGAAGAAAATCGATCGCTCCAAGAAAAACATGAAGGGCGGCAACAAGTCTGCCTCTCAAGAAGTAGAAGTGCTGGAGAAAGTGAAGGCTGTTCTGTACGATGACAAGCCGGCACGCAGCATGGAACTTACGGATGACGAGCTTCTGATCGTGCGCGATCTGCACTTGCTTACCCTGAAGCCTGTTCTGTACGCAGCCAATGTAGCTGAGGACGAAATCGGCGACGTGGCGAACAATGCTTACGTGCAAAAAGTAAGAGAATTCGCAGCTGCTGAAAATGCAGAAGTGGTGCCAATCAGTGCGAAGGTTGAAGAAGAGATTTCTGAGCTGGAAGGCGAAGATAAACAAATGTTCCTGGAAGAACTCGGTATCGAGGATTCCGGTCTGAACCTGTTGATCAAAGCGGCTTACAAATTGCTCGGTCTGTACACATACTTCACAGCAGGCGTACAGGAAGTTCGTGCATGGACAATCCGTAAAGGAACGAAAGCTCCTGGCGCAGCGGGTGTCATTCACACCGACTTTGAGCGCGGATTCATCCGGGCAGAGGTTGTTTCTTACGACGATCTGGTTGCAGCGGGTTCCATGAACGGTGCCAAAGAGCGCGGACAACTTCGTCTTGAAGGTAAAGAGTACGTTGTAAATGACGGCGACGTTATGCACTTCCGTTTCAACGTATAGGTTGTTACACCTTTATATGTAGATTCAATAACCAAAACCCTACGATCTTCTCGTGAAGATTGTAGGGTTTTTAATATCCATGTATGGGGCCACTTCAATCGTAATGTACGTATGTACGGATCAATTCATATGAGGTTTGCTTAGTTACCAACAATAGTCTTGAAAGAATAGTGTTCTTTATTTATATCAAACGAATCTGCAAGCATTCTTTCACCATTTCTAGCTTGATTAAGAAGATCGGGGTCTAATTCGCCTAACATCAATTCAACGTTGTCTTGAGAGGCATCAATTAGATTATCTCCTAGAGGGTTCCATATACCGCTATGTCCACACGTATCCCAGACTCCGGTTGTTCCAACGTGATTACACATCGCCGTAAATATCGTATTATCCAGAGCACGTGCAGGGAACCATACTCGTGACTCTTTATACCCCATTCCTTTACTAAAAAGAGAGCTACTCATGTATAAATGACAGCCATTTTGTGCTAAAAGACGAGAATGTTCAGGGAAACCTGCGTCATAACAGATGGCCATCCCAATATTCCAACCCTTTAATTTAATGATGACCTGCTCATTATTGCTAGAAAACATTTCCTTCTCCGTTTGGAATAAATGAGACTTGTCATAAACGCCTACCTCATGTCCATTGGAATCTATTATAATTGAAGAGATGAACACATCCTCGCCTCTTCTTACAGGGGTTCCGATGATTGACCAAATGCCGTACTTTTCGCATGCATGACGCAACTTTTCAATCCGCGCATCATTAATGGAAAGCGTGTATTCAGTTACATTGGATTCTACAATTTCTGGCACATATCCCGTCAGATATTTTTCTGGAAACATGATAATATCGGCCTGCTCTTTTCCAGCTTCTTCAATCATCTCATAAGCCCTATTAACGTTCTCTTCAATATTTCCGTCGATCGAAGAACACTGTGCTAAAGCAATCTTTAATTTTTCTGTTGGAAAAGCATCTGGTGTTAAGTTCATATCATCCATTCCCTCCTAAAATAAAATATCAAAAACATGAATTATAGCGTCTATTGTATATATTTTACAACATCAGAAAGAAACTTGAATGATCTATTTGTTACAAACATTTCCGGTGGGTTAATCCATGAGCAGGATGGCCACGAGTGAAAGGTGAGAAAATTGCATTATAAAAAAAAGTTCATCCGCCTGCGGAACAGTTACTATTCAGAACCATAAGAATATGCTATAATTAAGAGTCGTATACCACGTTGGATTTCGCGCTGTAACAGATGAGCTGAAGCGAGCTTCACACAGGGTACACGATTTCTTGATATCACTTTAAAAGTAAAGGATTTGATGACGTTGTAGCGATGTTATACGTCGATCATACATGAATGTGAATACATGCTGCGGTCAGGGGATTCGGTGAGAATCCTGTGCGTTGTGGAATATAGATTATAGATGTTATGAATAATGAAACCGAAATAATTATTAAAAACGATATGTGCATGGACAAAATAATGCGTGAGGTGACTATACATGTTGGATAAATTACAGGCGTTAGCCGACCGTTATGACAAGTTGAGTGAGTTGCTGTGTGACCCGGATGTAGCAAGTGACAACAAAAAGCTGCGGGAATATTCCAAAGAACAATCCGATCTGCAACCGACTTATGAAGCGTACAATGAATACAAACAGGTAAGTCAGGATCTCGAAGCTGCCAAGGAAATGCAGGGCGAAAAACTGGATGATGAGATGCGCGAAATGGTCAAAATGGAAATTGACGAACTGAGCACTCGCCAGAAGGAACTGGACGAATTGATTCGTGTACTCATGTTGCCAAAAGATCCGAATGACGACAAGAACGTTATTGTTGAGATTCGCGGCGCAGCTGGTGGAGATGAAGCAGCATTGTTTGCAGCAGATCTGTACCGTATGTACACTCGTTATGCAGATCAACAAGGCTGGCGTGTAGAACTGATGGACGTGAACACAAATGATCTCGGTGGATTCAAAGAGGTTGTTTTCCTGATCAACGGACGCGGCGCATACAGCAAAATGAAATACGAAAGCGGCGCACACCGTGTGCAGCGTATTCCAACAACTGAATCCGGCGGACGTATTCATACGTCAACTTCAACGGTTGCGGTTATGCCTGAAGCCGAAGATTTCGATATCGAAATTCACGACAAAGACATCCGTGTCGATACGTTCTGTTCCAGTGGTGCCGGTGGACAATCGGTTAATACGACGAAATCCGCAGTACGGGTAACGCACGTTCCAACGGGAATTGTGGCGACATGTCAGGATGGAAAATCACAGAACTCCAACAAGGAAAAAGCGTTGCAGGTTCTGCGTACACGTATCTTCGATATGAAACGTATGGAAGAGGAAGCGAAGATCTCTGTTGAGCGGAAGAGCAAAGTGGGAACGGGCGACCGCAGTGAGCGTATTCGTACGTACAACTTCCCGCAAAGCCGTGTGACGGATCACCGTATCGGCCTGACAATGCACAAGCTGGATCAGATCATGAACGGGGAGATTGAAGATATCTTATCTGCACTGACGATTGCTCAGCAGACCGAGTTGATGGATAGAGGAGAATAATCTGTGACCCGCGCGCAGTTTGTCATGACGCCGGAACAGAGCTGTCGGGAAGCCTTCGTGGAGGCTTCCTCTTTTTTGGAGAAGTGCGGCGTGTACGAGCCGCAAAACAATGCTCGGCTGCTGCTGGAACATGTACTCGGCGTCTATGGCGCCGCGTACTACATGATGCAGCCGGAGCCCTTTCCCAGCGAGCATCGCAGCCGCTGGGAGGACGCCGTCACGCGCAAGGCTGCGGGTGAGCCGGCGCAATACATTATCGGTAGCCAGGAATTCTATGGGCTGCCGTTCGAGGTCACGCCGGCCGTGCTGATTCCGCGGCCGGAGACTGAGCTGTTGGTCGAGGCTGTGCTGCGCGAAGCCGACCGCGTGTTTCCTGACGGCGCTCCGCTCGCCGTCGATATTGGCACGGGCAGTGGCGCCATCGCGGTGACGATGGCTTCACTACGCCCGCGCTGGCAGGTAGGCGCCGGGGATCTCTCGGCGGCTGCCCTGCAAGTGGCCGCGCGGAACGCGGCCGCGAACGGGGTACAGATCGACTTCCGTGAAGGCGATCTTCTGGCCCCGTTCGCCGGGGCACGGGTGGACATCCTGGTGTCCAACCCGCCATACATCCCGGCGGCGGATATCGCCGGGTTGCAACAAGAGGTGCGCGATCATGAGCCGCGCATGGCACTGGATGGCGGTCCGGACGGGCTCGCACCGTACCGTATCATGCTGGAGCAACTGGCACTGTTGCCTGCGCCGCCACAGATTATTGGTTTTGAGCTGGGCCAGGGGCAGGCTCGCGACATCGCAGCTTTGCTTGAATCGGCGGGACATTGGCCGGAAATTATCATTGTACCGGACCTTGCCGGAATCGAGCGGCATGTCCTGGGTGTTCGTACTTCGGAACAGGTGACGAAAATGTAAGGTTCCGCGGGTTTTCTTTTTGCCGTGAAATCCTCTACAATGAGATATACCGAAGATTTCTGAATGCTTGGGGGAACATAATTACATGCTGCACAAATTTAAAAAGATAGACTATTCTATTGTTTTTATACTCGTTATTCTGATGGTTATCAGTATTTTGTCGATTTACAGTACAACGTTTGGTCGTCCAAGATGGGAATCCTATCCCCAAAGGGCAGGGATTTTCTATATTATAGGTTTCATCGTATTCTTCGGAATGTCCATGATTAACTATAAAGTGATCATTAAAAACTATTTATATATCTACGGTGTGGGTTTACTGCTACTCGTCATCGTTAACTTTTTTGGTGTTACGTATTATGGAGCCCAAGGCTGGTTATCCATATTTGGCCTGAGTTTGCAGCCTGCAGAATTATTTAAGCTATGTTTAATCGTTTTCCTGTCTGCTCTGCTTGCGAAAAAGAAAAACAGACCCTTATTCTTCGGGCGGGATGTCATTCCGATCGCACTGTGCGTTTTGCCTCCCTTGTTATTGGTTCTACTTCAAAATGACTTGGGGAATGCTTTGAGTTATGTAGTCATTCTTGTCGGCCTGTTGTGGATTGGCAATGTGAAATTCAGCCATGCACTGATTGGTTTTGTGATTGCTGTTGCTGCCTTTATTGGTGGAACACAGGCCTATATTCATTATCATGATGAAGTTGCCAAGTTCCTCAAGGATATTGGACGTGCTCACTGGGCTGAGCGGTTTGACCCTTGGCTCGTGCCAGAACAGACATCCAGAGATGTTTTGTGGCAGACCTACAATGCCAAGTTAGCCATAGGTTCCGGAGGAATAAGTGGTAAAGGGTATCTCGAAGGTACGACAATCCAGTCCAATCGAGTACCACTCGCATACGCGGATTCCATCTTTGTGCAGATTGGTGAAGAATTCGGTTTTGTTGGAGCCTCGGTATTGTTACTGCTCTACTTTATTCTGATTCACAGGCTGGTGTTGATCGCACTAGAGTGCAAGGATCGGGCTGGGCCGTACCTGATTGTAGGTATAATTTCGATGCTGCTCTATCAGATTTTTGTTAATATTGGTCCGTTTATCGGTCTGATGCCATTAACTGGGATCACACTTCCATTTATCAGTTTCGGCGGTACCTCTCTTGTGCTCAACATGCTCAGTATGGGTGTTGTCATGAGTATCAAAGTGCATACGGAAGAAAATGAAGATATCCTGGGTTCATCAGAACAACTCAGTATCACGGAGATGGTCATGAAGTTGTTCAGACGGAAGCCATCCCAGCAGGAGCAATAACTCTCTCGAATCAACCCGTGGAATAGCACGTAAAATATTTGCGTATGAGTCCGTTAACTATAAAAACCCTGGAACAGATCAGCCTAATTTACATTGGGATGGATGTTTTGGGGTTTTTATTGTTTTTACGGTGTAATTCAAGCCATTGAATAGTTCACTTTTTAACCTGAAGCAACCCAGATTTCCATTTTATTATCCAATTATATACAATGGTAATATTGAGTTTAATTGGAAATGATGGAATGATGAATCCAGGGGGATGAACGGGGTCATGTTGAGAATGCTGAAAAAGATGGATGGTGTGATTCTTTTTGTAATGCTGTTGCTCATGATTATAAGTATATTTGCTATTTATAGCGGGACGCAGACAGATGCCAACCTGGCGAATCATCATGTCAAAACGCTGTATTTCTATGTGGCCGGGTTCATTGCAGTGCTCGTCATCGGGCTTGTGAATTACAAGTTATACGTGAAATATGCGTTTTATTTGTATGGCTTGGGGATCATATTGTTGATCCTGGCCAATGTACTAGGCAGTTCGATCAATAATGCCAACGGCTGGCTGAAGCTGGGCGACAATTTTTCTTTTCAACCGGCAGAGCTGTTCAAGATGATTCTGATCCTGTTCCTCACCCATTTAATTGTGAAGAGGCAACGAAGCACGCTGGAGTTCTGGAGAGATATTGTGCCGATTGGTTGCTGGGCGTTTATTCCGTTTGCACTGGTTATGGCTCAGAATGATTTGGGAAATGCGCTGGGATATGTGGTGATTCTGGTTGCAGTGTTCTGGATCGGAAATATGAGACTGAAGCACGTATTGATCGGGCTGGCGATTGTGGGAGTGGCGTTTTTTGGATTTGTCAAAGCCTATACCTTCTACCATGATGAAGTATTTACCTTTCTTGAAAAGGTAAAACGAGAGCATTGGGCGGAGCGGATTGATCCCTGGCTTGTACCGGAAAAGGCTACCTCCAAAGCTTCTTGGCATACGAAAAATGCAGGTTTAGCCATCGGTTCTGGGGGCATCATCGGCAAAGGTTATTTGCAAGGCACATCCGTTCAGAGTGGACGAGTCCCCTATACGTATTCTGATTCCATATTTGTCGTGATCGCAGAGGAGTTTGGGTTTGTCGGTGCATCCATTTTGATTCTGTTGTACTTTATCCTGATCCACCGCATGGTACTGATTGCTCTGGCATGCAGAGATCGTGCTGGACCCGTCATCATTGTAGGTATTATCGGAATGCTATTGTATCAGGTGTTTGAGAATGTGGGGGCGTTTCTTGGGCTGATGCCGCTCACAGGTATAACGTTACCGTTTATCAGTTACGGCGGTACTTCTTTGCTTATTAATATGGCTTGTATTGGGGTAGTTATGAGCATTAAGTTGTACGGACAGGAAGAGGAGGATGAACTTCTGATGGGGGAGCAGCAGCCTCGGTTGTCGGAACGTTTATGGAATATGCTCAAGAAAGAGAAAAGTGCTGTGTAACTGTTGAGTCGGTATAGGTAAGAAGTTAAGCGGTGGAGCGTATAACGTGATCGTACTTAGAAATGAAGAGGTTGATTTGCCCTGTAATCAGGTACGAATCAGCCTTTTTAACATGACTGGTGAGTGAATGTAAATCATAGAATCGATCTAGTAGATTTATTGCAAATGATAGGTTTACTTCCGATTCCCCGGGGGCATACTGATAGACATGAGAGAGTTGCAGGCAACGTGATCAGAGAGCCGAGGGGGAGAACGGAATGAACAGACGAATTGTAAAGCAAATTGGACTTATTATTGTATGTCTTATGATGATTATCATGATGTGGGAAGGTCAGAAAACGGATGCAGCTGTGGCAGCCACAGCGATTCCGGAACAATCGATTCGCTTGCGTATTCTAGCAAACTCGGATGCACCGGGGGATCAATTGGTGAAACGAGAGATTCGGGATGCTGTCGTTGCGCAGATGGGCGATTGGGTAGCCGAGCTGGAAAATCCGCAAAGTCTGGATGAAGCGCGCAAGGTTATTCGTGAGCATTTGTCCGAGATTGAGAATAGAGTAGGAGAAGAGTTGGCCAGTCGCGGTTTAAATTATGAGTATCAGGTGGAGCTGGGTTCTGTTCCGTTCCCAACCAAACTATATGGTGGCACCGTGTATCCTGCTGGAGATTATGAAGCGGTTCGGATCACGCTGGGCGAAGGCAAAGGTCAGAACTGGTGGTGTGTGTTGTTCCCGCCGCTGTGCTTCATTGATGCAGGAACTGGGGATGCACTGGCGAAACCTTCAACCGTATCGGCCGCAGCTGCTGAACCTGGAGATGCAGAGGCATCCGTGCAGGGAGATACACCGGAGGCGAGATTCTTTCTGTGGGATATGGCTGTGAAACTGTGGAGTTGGGTCACTGGATTATTCGCATAACAACGAATTTATACTATTAATTAGGGCGACTTCGATTCAGGAAGCTGCCCTTTTGATATGAATTGGTGGCGAATTTACAGAGAGACCCATACGTGGAGCGAAGTGTGAAGGGCATCCGAGTTGGGACAGGTATGTTATAATTACTTATATTGAATATGTGTGTGAACCAACCTACTTGAAGTTTAGGAATGATGATATATGAGCAGAGAAAACGAACCAGTGCAACACACCTCTGAGATGAGGGATGGTAGAGAAGAACGTGATATGAAAGCTCCGGGAGAGCTGGTCACCGAGATGTGGGATGTACGTGTCTTGGTGAGCGCTGAGAACGATCACGGATTGGGTAATATTGAAATGTTGGATGTGAAAAAGGGGAGCGCCGATCAACAGGCACTCGCCGACTTGCAGGCTGCCGCAGCCTGCATTCGTCAAGGTCAGACGGTGGCCTTTCCGACCGAGACGGTCTATGGCTTGGGTGCCGATGCACGTAGCACAGCAGCCGTAGAGGCTGTATTTGTCGCCAAAGGCCGACCTTCCGACAATCCACTGATTGTGCATATCGCGCACCGTGACCAGTTGGATGCGCTGGTCACGGAAGTGAATGAAACAGCGGAAGCGCTGATGGCGGCCTTCTGGCCGGGACCACTGACGCTTGTGCTGCCGGTTAGGCCGGGGGCGGTGTCCCCACGTGTCACCGCCGGACTGGACACGGTGGCCGTGCGCATGCCGGACCACCCGGTGGCCTTGCAGTTGATCGCGGCGGCGGCATGCCCTGTGGCTGCGCCAAGCGCCAACCGCTCCGGGCGGCCAAGCCCGACACTCGCGTCTCATGTGCGCGAGGATCTGGATGGCCGCATCGGCTGCATTGTGGACGGCGGCCCCACCGGGGTGGGCGTCGAGTCGACGGTTGTGCAGGTCGGTGACGACGGTACCGTCACCATCCTGCGCCCTGGCGGCATTACGGCGGAACAGCTGTCCGCCGTTGCCGCCCGTGTCGCCACGGACCCCGCGCTACTCGCGGAGGGGTCCGATGGCGTGGGCAGCCCGGCGCCGCGCTCGCCGGGCATGAAGTACACGCACTACGCACCCGCAGGGGCGCTGTGCGTGGTGGAGGGGCCGCCCGCAGCTGTGGCGGCCTGGATCAGCGCCGCCCTCGCAGAGGCGGCGCAGCGCGGAGAGCGCACCGCGGTGCTGGCGTTCGCCGAGCACGCGGAGCAGTACCGCGCCGATGCCGTGTTCTCGCTGGGTGACGCCAGCGAGCTGGAAGAAGCAGCGCGCCGGCTATACGCCGCGCTGCGCAGCTGCGATGAGCAGGGCGCCACATATATTGTGGCTGAAGCCTGCTCACGCGAAGGGCTGGGAGCAGCCGTCATGAATCGGCTGCTCAAAGCAGCGGGTCACCGACTAATACTAGTCGGATGACCCCCGGTTCCCGGATATCTGAGCTGTGTTTCAGTTGGACTTACGCAGGTTATTTCCTTCGGAAACGTAATGGTTGATCACAGAGCTTGATCCATGATCAACTACTCCATTTCTAGCGTTACCCCACCTTCCTGGTACTTAAAATCTCACTGCTGAAGTACGAACAAGTAGATCTATACCAAAGGACAGGCTTTACATCTAATTTTCGATGTGGGCCTGTTTTTTTTTTTTTTTTTTGATAAGTTTGGCGTTACGTCGATAAACAGGATGAAACATGTCGGATTTTAAGGTTTCTTTAATGTCTGATTTTATATACTCACACCACGGATGTAGTTCTATAGGAGTGGGAGGAATGGATCAAATGAAATTGAAATGGAATAGTCGGTGGTTAAGCAAATTACCTGTGTTCATGATTATTGTACTATGTGCAGGTCTTGGAGCTGTGCCAGCAACTGCGGATGGTGCCGTGACAGGGGAATGGAGTTCATGGGGTAAGGAAGGGGGAGGATCAGGGACTGGTTTGGGTGAGTTTATTAGTCCGTATGATGTGGCGGTAGATCCTGAAGGGAATGTATATGTGGTAGATAGTGGGAACAACCGTATTCAGATACTGAACATTCTCACGAATCAATGGACTTCTTTGGGACAGTTTGGGAATGCGCTTGGTGAATTTAGTGAACCTGTTAGCATAGCAATGGATGCTGCTGGTAATTTGTATATAGCCGATACAGGAAATAACCGGATTCAGAAGCAGGATGCCCAAACGAAACAATGGACTCAATGGGGGAAGAGTGGAGGGGCTTCTGGTACCAACGAAGGTGAATTCTCATCTCCATATGGCATAGCGCTAGATCACGAAGATAATTTGTATGTATCAGATAACTTTAATAGTCGGATTCAGAAGTTGGATCTTGCAACCAATGAATGGAGTGTGATCGGTAAGGCAGGACAAGCATTGGGCGAATTTAACTACGCTTATGATGTGGCTATAGATAATAAGGGCAATGTGTATGTGGTAGATGCAGGAAATAATCGCATTCAGAAACTGGATGCCGCTACGAATACATGGAGCGAATGGGGCAGAGGCGAGAGAAGAACGGGCTCTGGCTTGGGCGAATTCTTTTTCCCCAGTGGGATAGCAGTAGATCACAGAGGAGATATCTATGTATCAGATGTAGGCAATCACAGAATCCAAAAGCTGAATGTTAATACGAATCAATGGAGTGAGTGGGGGAAACCAGGTAGTAGTGGGAATGGCTTGGGTGAGTTTGATTTTCCATTTGGGTTGACAATAGACAATACTGGAAATCTGTATGTGGCAGATAACAATAATAATCGCATCCAGAAGTTTGGTCCGCCACGATTAGTAAATCTCAACTATGAGCAAGGTGATCACGGAACGATCAGTGCTATAAGTGAGCAGGTAGTCGTCGGTGAGAACCCGGTTTCCGTGCCAACAGTAACACCAGATCGCGGTTATCGCTTCATAGGGTGGAGTGCGGATGGCGGTGTGACGAAACTGAGTACGGGGCAGGTATTAAATACGATCGTGACAGAGGCAGTAACGTATACCGCCTTTTATAGCAAAATAATATTTGGGGATGCCGATGGGGATGGCATCATAACACCAGCAGATGCATTACTGTTGACCCAGCATATCAAAGAAAAGATTACACTCACTTCCGAGCAGCTTGCAGGTCTTGATCTGAACGAGGATGGCGAGTGGGATATGACGGATGTGCAGTTGATCTTGGCAATATACACAGGAAGGGAACGATAAGGATGAAGTCTTATTTTTCAAAGGGAAGATCTGTAATCTGGAATAGAGTATGGGCGATGCTTCTGGTCGTGAGTATGATTAGTTCTACGGGCGGTATGTTTGTACAGGCAGCAGATGATCAAGCCATTATAGAGATTGGTACAGCTAGTGGAGCGCCAGGAGAGACCGTGGAAGTTCCAGTCACTGTCAAGGAGACTAGTGTAGATATTAGAGATTATACGACATGGATTGAGTATGATGCAGATATTCTTGAAGTGGATAAAATTGTATCCAATATGCATAATGATGGTGATTTCACACCCGACGCGCGAGTAGCAGGTTCTTTGATGGCGAGGACGTCACTATCAACACTGGCGCAAACGGGTGACAAGTTGTACACAATTACCTTTAGAATCAAGAGCGGCGTTCCAGCAGGCACAGAGGCAATCTTGAGTTTCCAAAATGGTGAAGGTGAATTTGTAGTATCCAACTTGTCTGGTTATGATATCCCGACAGCTCCAATTTCAGGCAAGGTAACCGTAACAGGAGGTAACTCTTCTGGCAATGGCCCGCAAACACCAGGAGTTGTTCAGCAAGTGAAGGCAACGGGTGGAGATGGCGAAGTAATATTGGACTGGGGCGCAGTAACGGAAGCCACCTATTACAATGTGTATATGGGGACGGTGTCAGGTCAATTATCAACGACACCAGTAGCCTCGAACCTGACGACTACACAGTACACCGTACCTGAACTGACAAATGGCACAACGTATTATTTTGCCATTGCGGCAGGGAATGCGAACGGAGTGGGCACTGCATCGCAAGAAGTGAATGCAACCCCGGCGAAGCGGGTTGTAATCAGAATCGGTACGGTTAGCGGAGCGCCAGGGGATACGGTGGAAGTTCCAATAACAGTAACATCCACGCCAGAGAATATCGCCGCTTATGAAATCGAATTAAGTTTTGATGCATCTGCCTTGCAAATAAGCGATATTAGGAAAGAAAGGGAGGGGAGCTTTTTCCCCGACTTTGACAATGCAGAAGGGTGGTTGTATACGTTTTGGTTGGATGAAAATGGAGGAGATACACCGATCCGGGCAGGGGATAAGATATTTACCATTAGCTTTAAGATCAAGGATGAAGCAGTAGAGAAGGACTATCCTATAGAGGACTTATTATTGAACTTCACGGGTGTTTCTCGTAATTTTTTGGAGAATAGGACTGCAATTCCAGGCAAGGTGACAGTTACCAGAGATGGTTCTTCAGGCAATAATCCACAAATACCAGGTGTCGTAGAAAATGTAGAAGCAACCAGTGGAGACGAAGAGGTAACATTGGAATGGGATGCAGTTCAGGGAGCCGCCTATTACAATGTGTATATGGGGACGGCGTCAGGTCAATTATCAACGACATCCCTAGTTTCCAACCTGACCACCACGCAATATACCGTACCTGAACTGACGAATGGTACAACGTACTACTTTGCCATTGCAGCAGGGAATGCGAATGGAGTGGGTACTGCATCGCAAGAAGTGAATGCGACACCAACGAGTCCGGTTTCCCCCAAGGCGACGATTGAGATCGATACAGTTAGCGGAGCACCAGGGGAGAGTGTTGAGGTTCCAGTTATCGTCAAGGAGACGAATACACCCATTAGAAGTTTTACAACATGGATCGAATATGATGCAAATGTTCTGGAAATTGTACAAATTGTTCCCAATATAGGAAGTATGAATGACTTTATGATCAATACGGATGAAGAGAATCTGATCATGGCGAACTCATTTTTATCATCGGGGCCGCTAGCTCAGACGGGTGACACGCTGTACACGATTACGTTTAGAATCAAAAATGGAGTTGTAGCAGGTACACAGACCCTCCTCAATTTCCATAGCGGAGAGGGTAAATTTTTACTATCAAACGGGGCTGGTCAGCCGATCTCAGGAACCCCGGCGTCAGGCAAGGTGACCATAGCAGGAGACAACTCAACAGGCAATGGTCCGCAAGTACCAGGCGTTCCACTAGATGTAAAGGCAACGAGTGGAGATGGTGAGGTAACATTGGAATGGGACGAAGTACCGGGAGCTACCTTTTACAATGTCTATCTGGGAACGACAGCAGGTCAAGCATCAACGACCCCAATAGCTACCAATCTGACCACAACGCAGTATACCGTACCTGAACTGACGAATGGCACAACATATTATTTCACCATCGCAGCAGGAAACGTGAACGGACTGGGCACCGCATCACTGGAAGTGAGCGCAACGCCAACGAAGCCGGTTGCAGACAAGGCAACGATTACGATAGGTACAGTTAGCGGAGCGCCAGGTGATACGGTGAAAGTTCCGGTAATTTTATCCGTTACACCAGAGAATATCGGTGCTTATGGAATGAAGGTTGATTTTGATGCTTCTGCATTGCAAATCACCGAGGTGAAGGGAGAAGCGGGTGATACGTTTTCTTCAAGCTTTGACAACGAAGCAGGCTGGGTGAAGACAGGTTGGGCAGACAGTAATGCAGGTGATACGCCGATTAAGGCAGGCGATAAGTTGTTTGAGATCAGCTTCAAGATCAAGACAGGAGCGGACGTGAACGATTATCTGATACAGGTTGTGGATCAACAAGACGTATCCTCCCTGATCTTCACAAGTGTTTCTCGTGAGAGCTTGGAGAAGTCTGTAACAGCAGGTAAAGTAATCGTCACAACAGGGGGTTCATCGGGTAACGACCAGGAAGTGCCAGACACCGTGCAGAATGTGAAGGCAACAGGTGGAGCAGGTCAAGTTGCGCTGATGTGGGATAGCGTAGAGGGAGCGACCTATTACAATGTGTATGCGGGGACAGCATCAGGACAAGTATCTGCTACGCCATTGGCTTCGAATCTGACAGCTACGACATATACGGCAACAGGTTTGACGAATGGTACGACATATTATTTTGTGATTAAGGCAGGCAACGATAAGGGTCTTGGTGATGCATCGCAGGAAATCAGTGCTACGCCAACGACAAGCAACAATAATGATGGTGGAAGTAACAACGGGGGTACGGGCAATAATAATGGTGGTACCTCGGCAGGTGGTGGTTCTGTTGGAACTGGATCATCTACAGGCAGTGCCGGCACTGGAAACACGGCGGAGAACGACGCGGTTATTGTTCTTGTTAATGGTAAAGAAGAGCGCGCCGGGACGATGACAAGAGGAGTACGTGACGGTCAACAATTGACAACCATCCATATAGACCCTCAGAAGTTAGAGGAAAAGTTAGCAGCTGAAGGCTTGGGTGCGATTGTGACCATTCCCGTACAGGTGGAGTCAGGTATCATTGTAGGTGAATTGGATGGACAAATGGTTCGAAATATGGAGAACAAGCAGGCGGTACTGGAACTGAAAACCGACCGGGCAACATATACCATTCCAGCAGGTCAACTGCAAATTCAATCCATTTCAGATCAATTGGGTCAAGCTATAGCACTTTCGGACATCAAGGTGCAGATCGAGATTGCTACACCAACAGAAGCGATGCTACAGACGGTGAAAGATGCAGCGACAACAGGAGCATTTGAAGTTGTGTTGCCTCCATTAGATTTCAGCGTTAAAGCTAGCTATGGCAACCTGACGGTGGAAGTATCCAGATTCAATGTGTACGTCCAGCGTAGTGTTGTACTGCCAAGTGATATTGATCCGAACAAAATTACGACAGGTGTTGTCGTAGCACCGGACGGGTCTGTGCGACATGTCCCAACGAAGGTCGTGAAGGAAGATGAGACGTATTATGCTCATATTAACAGCCTGACTAACAGCACATATTCGGTTGTCTGGCATCCGCTAGAGTTTGCTGATGTGGCAGATCACTGGTCGAAGTCAGCGGTGAATGATATGGGTTCACGGATGGTTATTGAAGGCACAGGTAATGGACAATTTAGTCCAGACCGAAACATTACTCGCGCGGAGTTCGCGGCTGTTATGGTAAGAGGTTTAGGGCTGGCACCAATGCAAGGAGCGTCCAGCTTTACGGATGTAAAGTCATCGGACTGGTACAACCAAGTCGTGAATACAGCATATAACTATAAACTGATCGATGGCTACGAGGATGGCAGCTTCCGTCCAGATGACAAGATTACGAGAGAACAGGCAATGGTGATGTTGTCGAGAGCTATGCAAGTTGTAGGTCTAACAGTGGATCCAAATACGTCTGAGGCGTTACGGAACGGATATAAAGATGCTGGAACAGTATCTGCGTGGGCGCAACAAGGTGTGGCAGCTAGTGTTGGAGCAGGAATCGTACAAGGTAGAAATGATGCGAATCTTGCACCTCAGCATACAATGACTCGTGCTGAAGTAGCAGTTACAATCCAACGCTTGCTTCAACAAGCCGAGTTAATCTAAGACATTACCTAATCTAAGAAACAACATAACCCTTTGGTCATGGCAGTTGCCTGACTAGAGGGTTATTGTCGTGCGAAATGATGCAGTCTTTGAAAGGTCTCTATTTTCCTCTATGATCCTCTCTCTTCATACGATACAATGATATGATTCGAACTAGCAGGGTCTGTATTCGAATGCTGGTTAGTCTGCCCTGAAAGAATACCTTCCGGTCATGTTTAGGTCCTTGTCCGCATAACGTGTACAAGAACCTTTACGTGACTTGGGGGTATGGGGATGTGGGATGTGTCTGCCCATGTAGGGCAGTTGGTAACCATTTTGATCATGGCTGTTGCGCTAGGTCTTGATGCGTTCTCGCTCGGAATCGGAATTGGCATGAAGGGCATTCGACTGCGGGATGTATTGCGGATCAGTACAGTAACAGCGCTGTTTCATATCATCATGCCGCTCATCGGCATGTACATGGGCAAATACGTCAGCTCGCTGCTGGGTGACATTACGACTTATGCCGCAGGTGGATTGCTTATCCTGCTGGGTGGTCATATGATTCTGAATGCATTCCGTGAAGGCGATACGAAGCTGGTGGACCATCGTTCCCTGCTCGGCGTCGTTTTGTTTTCCCTCAGTGTAAGTGTGGATTCGTTTTCCGTGGGTGTTTCACTAGGAATGTTTAGTAGTGATCTGGTATTGACCGTACTTGCTTTCGGCGTGTGTGGCGGGGCGATGTCGGTTATGGGTCTGCTATTAGGTCGCCGGGTGAGCCGGAATCTGGGTGATTACGGTGAAGCTATTGGTGGCGCAATCTTGCTTGCGTTTGGACTTTTGTTTATATTTTAGATTAAAACTTGAGAAATCATATCATTCGCATCATATGTAAAATGGGGAGGCTAACACAATGAAACATATTTTATTCGTATGTACAGGAAATACGTGCCGCAGCCCCATGGCAGAGGGGCTCTTGCGAAAATTGGCATCGGAGCGCGGCATTCAGGTAGAGGTTCGCTCCGCAGGTGTGGCAGCAACGTCGGGTATGCCGATTTCCCGTCATGCTGAAGCGGTTTTGAGAGATCATAACGTTGAAGGTCCACCTCATTCCACACAACTTAGCTCCAACTTGGTAGGTTGGGCTGATCTGGTTCTTACGCTAACACGCAGTCATAAGCAGCATGTCATGCAGGTATTTCCCGACTCGGTCCACAAAACCTATACATTGAAAGAATATGTGGAGGATGATGAACAGGTATTAAATGATGTTCAGGAATTGGACAGCCTGTTTGCGACGCTGGAGATGAAACGTGCCCTTGGCCAAGAGATCCTGGCATCGGAGCGTGAGCGAGCCATCGAGATCAGACAACGTATTCCAAGTTTCGACATCTCTGATCCGTTTGGTGGCAGTCGTGATGATTACAATATAGCTGCGGCCGAGATTCGGACCGCATTGGACCGGCTTTTGGATAAGCTGGGATAATTCTGTTCCTGCAGGGCAGGTTATAAAAACAGGACACATGATGTAAATTAACCGTTGATTTTAGCCGCAGGTTGTTTTATGATGAAGGGGAAAACAGGGATCCGGTGTAACTGGCGACGAAGTGGGCATAACCACGATGGAGCACCGGAACAAACGGCCGGTCGCCTGGGCAAAAGAGCAATTCTGCGTTACCCGCAGACTGCTCTTTTTTTCGTCTTTCATCTGATTATTCGCTATAATAGTACCTGAGATGCCGTGCAAGAATACGAAGGACAACCAAGTTAAAGCGGGCATGATTTTATCGGGAGGCGATGATAGGATGACTATTGAGTTAGATTCGGAACAACCCGGATTGCAGGAACAGACCGCATCCATTCTGCATGAACTGGCGCTTGCCGGACAGCTTGGGCCTGGACAGATCGTTGTGATCGGTACAAGCACAAGTGAAGTCGCAGGCGCTCGGATTGGTACGAGTGGTGCCATTGAAGTGGCACAGCAGCTTCTTGCGGGTATACGCGAGGTGCAGGAGGAATTCGGTTTTGACACGGTATTCCAATGTTGTGAGCATCTGAACCGTGCGCTGGTAATGGAACGTTCTGTGCTTACTCGACTTGGATTGACCGAGGTTGGTGCAGTACCCGTGCCCAAGGCCGGAGGTTCAATGGCATCCGCAGCATATCGTTCGCTGACCGATCCATGCCTGGCTGAACATGTGCAGGCCCATGCGGGACTGGACATTGGGGAAACGATGATTGGAATGCATTTAAGACATGTGGCCGTACCTTTTCGTACAGCGCTCCGCTATGTTGGAGATGCACGTGTGACCACAGCGTTGACTCGTCCGAAGTTGATTGGCGGCGAACGCGCGGTGTATCGTATGGAAGAACAACCAGATTCGACATTTTGTGACTAACATATAAAGCGAGACTAATTGGGTTACACTCCTGACTTTGATTGCATCACCGTCTTCCGATCGCTGTTATCCCCAGATTTTTTAATTCCCTATTAAAGGGGAAATCCGGTGATAAAGGCGACCACTTCGTTTCTTCAGATTGGTGTTGCACTCGCCGTTTTCGTGTAAACATTAGTTTCACTTTATAACTTCACTTATAACTGGGAGGAATTTAATCATGGAACAATTGCGCAAGAATGACCCGGCAGTACTGGAAGCGATGAATCTTGAACTGAAACGTCAACAGAACAACATCGAACTGATTGCATCCGAGAACATCGTAAGTGAAGCAGTAATCGAAGCATTGGGATCTGTTCTGACCAACAAGTACGCTGAAGGATATCCAGGCAAACGCTACTATGGCGGTTGTGAGCATGTGGACATCGTTGAAGACATCGCGCGTGATCGTGCAAAAGAATTGTTCGGAGCAGAACACGTGAATGTTCAACCTCACTCCGGTGCACAAGCGAACATGGCAGTGTATCTTGCAGCGTTGAAACCTGGTGATACTGTACTGGGTATGAACCTTGCTCATGGTGGACACCTCACACACGGTAGCCCGGTTAACGCATCCGGCTTGCTGTACAACTTCGTAGCATACGGCGTACAGGAAGATACATTCCTGATTGATTATGATGAAGTGCGCAAAGCGGCTTTCAAACACCGTCCTCGTATGATCGTTGCAGGTGCCAGTGCATATCCGCGTACCATTGATTTTGAAAAGCTGGCTTCCATTGCCAATGATGTTGGTGCGTTGTTCATGGTGGATATGGCTCACATCGCAGGACTGGTTGCTGCTGGATTGCATCCAAGCCCAGTTCCGCATGCGCATTTCGTAACAACAACAACACATAAAACGCTGCGTGGACCACGCGGGGGTATGATTATGTGTACCAAAGCATGGGCAGCAGCAATTGATAAAGCCGTATTCCCTGGTTCCCAAGGTGGACCTCTGATGCACGTGATCGCTTCCAAAGCGGTAGCATTCGGTGAAGCTTTGCAACCATCGTTCAAAACATATGCTGAGAATGTTGTGAAAAACGCACAAGTTCTGGCTGAAACACTGATCGCTGAAGGATTGAACATCGTATCCGGTGGTACAGATAACCACTTGATGCTGATCGACACACGCAGTGTGAACATCACTGGTAAGGAAGCTGAGCATGTGCTCGATTCCATCGGCATTACCGTGAACAAAAATGCAATTCCATTCGACCCTACAAGCCCGTTTGTAACGAGCGGTATTCGAATTGGTACACCTGCTGCAACTTCCCGTGGCATGAACGAAGAAGCGATGGTAGCGATCGGTAAGATCATTGCCAAAACGCTGAAAAATCCAAAAGATACAGCGAAGCTGGATGAAGCGCGTGCAGAAGTGACTGCACTTACAGACCAATTCCCGCTATATACCGATCTTAAATACTAAAAAAACTTTGCTCATGCTGTTTGTATTTGAGATGTTCTTAATGTACACACGCAGACGGAGCAAACCGAAAGAACCTGAAGAAGCGTAGCGCTCGCCTAAAAGCTTTCTGAAAGAAAGCTGCTTCGGAAGCATATGCTATCCCCAGATTTCAACAATTATAATTGGATCAAAGAAATCTGGGGATAACAGCGATCGGAAGGTCATTCGGTTTGCGGAGCACCATTAGTGTTTACACGTTTTTGAACATTCTCAATAACACAACAGCATGAGCAAAAAAGGACCGGATGGATCATTTTCCGGTCCTTTTTTTTATAGGATTCGGTATTCTGTAATGATTGGGTGCCCTTTGATGGTGTAATTCGTTGTTGGTGATGATATAATATACAGGATTTATCGAGCCTATGAATGATGGCTAGGTATATTTGGAAATGCTGAACATGAAGAACTTACCGGAGGGACAAATTAGATGGGAAAATTAGTAATATGTGATCACCCTTTGATTCAACACAAACTGACGTTTATACGCGACATGCGTACGAATACGAAAGATTTTCGTGAATTGGTGGATGAAGTAGCAACGTTGATGGCTTATGAGATTACAAGAGATGTTGAACTGGAAACGATTGATGTACAGACACCTGTAGCCGCAACACAAGGTAAAGTCATCTCTGGACGTATGCTCGGACTGGTGCCGATTCTGCGTGCAGGACTCGGAATGCTGGATGGCGTTGTGAAATTGTTGCCAGCGGCAAAAGTTGGACATGTTGGTCTGTTCCGTGACCCGGAAACACTGCAACCGGTAGAATACTACACCAAACTGCCTACAGACGTGACAGAGCGTCAATTGATCGTAATTGATCCGATGCTTGCGACTGGTGGTTCGGCCATTGCAGCTATTGACGTGCTCAAAAAACGTGGCTGTACTCAAATTAAGATGATGAACTTGGTTGCAGCGCCAGAAGGCGTAAAAGCTGTACAAGATGCACATCCCGATGTGGATATCTATGTAGCAGCACTGGACGACCGTCTGGATGATCATGGTTATATCGTTCCAGGACTTGGAGATGCAGGAGACCGTCTATACGGCACTAAATAAGCATTTTTTCATGCTTGTAAGAGGTTCGGAACTTATAGAAAAGGGGCTTTGCTCGAATGTCCAACAAAATTAAAGTCATGACGATCTTCGGGGTGCGTCCAGAAGCCATCAAGATGGCTCCGCTTATTTTGGAATTGCAAAAACATCCCGAGTCTATTGAATCTATTGTTTGCGTAACTGCGCAGCATCGCCAAATGTTGGATCAGGTACTTGAAGTTTTCGACATTCATCCCGATTATGATCTGGATGTGATGAAAGACCGCCAGACATTGAACGAAATTACGATACGTGTACTTGGTGGTCTGGAGCCGGTGTTAGCTGAAGCTAAGCCGGATATTGTACTGGTTCACGGGGATACATTGACTACCTTTGTAGCGAGCTACGCAGCATTCCTGCAACAGATTCAGGTAGGACATGTGGAAGCGGGGCTGCGGACGTGGAACAAGCTGTCTCCATATCCGGAAGAGATGAACCGTCAGTTGACGGGAGTACTGGCTGATCTACATTTTGCGCCTACGGATTGGTCTTCTTCTAATCTTGCCAAAGAAAATAAATCAGAGTCTAGTACGTATGTCACAGGCAACACGGTAACAGATGTGTTTCAATATACAGTACGGGAGGACTACACACACCCAGTACTTGATTGGGCCCAAGGCAAACGTCTTGTGCTGATGACAGCTCATCGCCGTGAATCTCAAGGCGAGCCTCACCGCAACATTTTCCAGGCCGTCAAACGGATTGCCGACGAATTCGAAGATATTGCCATCGTGTACCCGGTGCATCCAAGTCCTGCTGTGAAGGAGCCGGCTCACGCGATTTTGGGGAATCATCCCCGTATTCAATTAATTGATCCACTAGACGTGGTGGATTTGCATAACTTTTACCCGCACACTCACTTGATTTTGACCGATTCAGGCGGTTTGCAGGAAGAAGCGCCTTCGTTTGGTGTGCCTGTGCTCGTATTGCGAGATACAACAGAACGCCCGGAAGGCATTGAAGCTGGAACGCTGGAACTGGTAGGTACAGAAGAGGAACTTGTATATGAACGGACAAAAGCTCTGCTTACAGACAAAACACTGTATGCAAGCATGAGCCAGGCTGCCAATCCATACGGTGATGGACATGCTTCGGAAAGAATTGTCAATGCGATTTTGCACCATTTCGGTGTGAATAGTGAGCGTCCGGAATCATTTCACAGAAAATTCAAAAAATAATACAAATTTTCTGACGGATTTATAAAGGGTAAGTATACAGTTAAACTGTACGGTTTCCGCGGGTTTATGGGCTCTAAGAGTCTATACTCCCGTCGTTTCCCCCTTTAAAACGCTAAAATCATTCAATTGACAAAGGCTCTCATCATTCAGTAAAATTAACTGGGATTGCAAGGGTGGCGTGGAAAATGGCCGATTCGAACAAACCAAATTCATCCCGTAACCATGATGATAATGTATGGAAAGCGATGGGGCTCGTGACAGCTTTTGGGATCGAGATTGCCATTCTGGCTGTTGCCGGATATTACGCTGGCTCCTGGTTGGACAAGGCCATCGGAGGTAACGGAATATGGATCGCCGTAAGCGTTCTCTTTTTTCTTGCGGCAGGCGGTGTAAGCATCTACTTTATCGCGAAAAAAGTCATGGGGGAAAGTGATGAGTGAACTAACCAGATACCGCAGATCGATGACTGTTTTCATCATGTATCTTCTTATGTTTTGTTTTCTTACAGCGGCGTTTATGCCACGTTTGGAGACAATTGCTTTGGGATTGGCGCTGGGCGCGGGGATCAGTTTGATCAATGCGTTATATTTAGGCCACAAAGTGAAGAAGTTAGCTGATGGTGCGGCAGAAGGTAACCTGAAACGTGTGAACCTGGGATTTTTGACAAGAGCGGCACTCGCAGTGCTAGGTATTTATGTATCGATGCGCTTTCCGCAGTACTTCAATACATATGCGGTTGCAGGTGGTCTGGCCATTGCACAATTTTCCTTACTGATTATAGGGATTATACAGTCCCGCAAAGAAGTATGATTTTTCAGGTGCTGCAGCTTTCAAGTCGAGAAAGGGGTGAAAAAAAGTATGCATGAAGCTCCAGTGATTATGCTCGGAGGTTTTCATCTTGATTTGTCCGTTTTGCTGATGTTGATCGTAACCAGTGCTCTTGTTTTTATTTTCGCCATCGTAGCTACGCGGAATCTGTCAGTTGAGAATCCGGGCAAACTGCAAAATTTTATGGAGTGGGCTGTTGAATTTGTACTAAACATCATTTCAAGCACGATGGATCTGAAAAAGGGAAAACATTTCGTATCTCTTGCGCTTACGATGATTATGTTCATCTTCTTAGGTAACATGCTGGGCCTTCCATTCCAAGCGGTGACGGATGTCAAGGATATCAACGCGGCAACGGCATTTGGTAAGCCAATCGTTACAGCAGTAGAAGCGTATGAAGAGGCTCACGCTAGAAACCCAGAAGCTCATCCTCATATTGAGATTGCATGGTTCAAATCGCCAACAGCTGATTTGTCCGTTACAATGGGACTAGCTCTTGTAGCGTTCCTCGTAGCTCATGGACTAGGGTTGTTCCGTAACACACGCGGTTATCTGAAGCACTATTTCAAACCGTATCCGTTTTTCGTGCCGATCAATATTATTGAGACCATCTCAAAACTAGTGACACACGGAATGCGTTTGTTTGCAAATATCTTTGCAGGCGAAGTCTTACTTACAACGATTCTAAAATTGACAACGTTCAAAGTGGCTGGTTTCTTGGCAGCTATTCCGTTGTTAATGGTGTGGCAAGGCTTTAGTATCTTTATCGGGGCCATTCAATCATTTGTTTTTGTTATTTTGATGATGGTTTACATTTCACAGACGATCGAGACACACGAAGAACATTAAGTTTGAGTCCTGCGGGATTTCTCGTCAGGCTGAACAATAAAATTTGATTTATACTTTTAAGGAGGATATACAAATGGGAGCAATGGCATTAATCGCAGCAGCAATTGTTGCAGGATTGGGCGCTTTGGGCGCGAGTATCGCTAACGGTATGGTAATCAGCAGAACGGTGGATGGTATTGCACGTCAACCGGAAGCAAAATCAACGCTTCAAACAACAATGTTTATCGGTGTAGGTTTGATCGAGGTATTGCCGATCATTGGTGTGGTACTTGCATTCATGTTCTACGGAGCAGCATAAATTATAAACCATGGAATGGCGGGGAAGGCTTGAGCCCTCCGCGCCTTCTTTATTAGCTAACAGCTAACATCCTGAAAAGGATAAAGTTTTAAGGATACCTCCAGGAAGGAGTGAACAGATTGAGTTTCTTATGGGAAAACACGTTTCTCGCGATTGTTGCATTTGCAATTCTATATTGGTTGCTTAGTCGTTACGCATTTGGACCCTTGTTCTCTATTATGGAAAAACGTCGTGAACTCGTGATGTCAGAGATGAACGAGGCTGCTGAGACTCGTAAACAGGCTGTTACTTATGTTGAAGAACAGAAGAAAGCTCTGGAGCAAGCGCGCCAAGAGGCTCAGGATATTATTGAGCAGTCTCGTCAAACAGGTGGTAAACAGGCTGAAGCTCTTCTCGCAGATGCTAACGCGGAAGCAAATCGTCTTAAAACCGATGCAATACGCGAAATTGAGAGCGAGAAGAACAAAGCAGTTGCAGCGCTTCGCAGCGAACTGGGTACAGCTTCCGTTCAGATTGCATCTAAATTGATTAAAAAAGAAGTTGAGAACGGTCCTGCACAAGAGGAACTTGTGAACCAATACCTCAATGAGGTAGGAGGCCGACAATGAGCCGCGATACGATAGTTGCCAAGCGTTATGCGAAAGCATTGTTCGAAGTTGCTCTTCAACAACAACAGGTGCTTGAGGTTGAAGAGGAACTGCGCGTAGTTGTCAGTGCATTGACTGGAGATTCTGATATTCAGAAGTTTATCATATCTCCTAATATCTCTGATGAAGCCAAGCAGAATGTGCTTCATTCAAGCCTTGATGGCAAGGTGTCCGAGCCTGTCATCCGTACAGTCTTGCTGTTGATTGAACGCGGACGCGTTGAATTACTGGAAGATTTGCTGAACGATTATCGGAAGATTCAAGGCGAGTCGCTCGGCTTCGCTGATGCGCGCGTCTACTCGACATATGCATTGAATGATGAAGAAAAAGAAGCGGTAGCCCGTGAATTCGGTGGCCGTGTGAATAAAAAGATTCGTATCGAGAACATTGTTGATCCGACTCTGCTGGGCGGATTGAAAGTCGCCATTGGCGATACGATCTATGACGGCAGCTTGGCTGGCAAGCTCGAACGTCTTGAGCAGTCTTTTAACAGACGAGTACAGTAGATTGGGGTGAGGACACTTGAGTATCAAACCAGAAGAAATCAGTACATTAATTAAGAGCCAAATCGAACAATACAAGACCGATATCGATGTAGTCGAAGTCGGAACGGTTATCGAGGTTGGTGATGGTATTGCTCGTGTGTACGGACTTGAGAACGTCATGTCCAACGAGTTGGTTGAATTCCCAAGCGGTGTTATGGGACTCGCCATGAACGTGGAAGAAAGCAATGTTGGTGTCGTTATCCTGGGACCTTACTACGATATTCGTGAAGGCGACCAAGTGAAACGTACTGGTCAAATCATGCAAGTGCCTGTAGGCGAAGCATTGATTGGACGCGTTGTGAACCCACTAGGTATTCCGGTAGATGGCAAAGGGCCAATCGCTACAACGGAATTCCGTCCTGTCGAAGGTAAAGCACCGGGCGTAATGGATCGTAAATCGGTTCATGAGCCAATGCAAACAGGGATCAAAGCCATTGATGCAATGGTTCCAATCGGTCGTGGACAACGTGAGTTGATCATCGGTGACCGTCAAACAGGTAAAACATCCATCGCAATTGATGCGATCCTGAACCAAAAAGGTAGTGGCATGAAGTGTATCTATGTGGCTATTGGTCAGAAACAGTCTACGGTTGCTCAAGTTGTGGAAACTCTTCGTCGTAAAGGCGCAATGGAATACACGATCGTTGTAACTGCAGCAGCTTCCGATCCATCACCACTCTTGTACATCGCACCGTATTCCGGTTGTTCGATGGGTGAGTACTTCATGTACAAAGGCGAGCACGTTTTGGTTATCTATGATGACTTGACCAAACAAGCTTCTGCTTACCGTGAGCTTTCCTTGTTGCTTCGTCGTCCACCGGGCCGTGAGGCTTATCCGGGTGACGTCTTCTACTTGCACTCCCGTTTGCTGGAGCGTGCCGCGAAGCTGAATGATGAACTGGGTGGTGGTTCTTTAACCGCGCTTCCGTTTATTGAAACACAAGCTTCCGACGTATCTGCATACATTCCAACGAACGTAATCTCCATCACGGACGGACAGATCTTCCTGGAAGCTGACTTGTTCAATGCTGGACAACGCCCAGCGATCAACGTAGGTATTTCCGTATCCCGTGTCGGTGGTTCTGCTCAGATCAAAGCGATGAAAAAGGTTGCAGGTTCCCTGCGTCTCGACCTCGCTCAATATCGTGAGCTTCAAGCGTTCTCCCAGTTCGGTTCCGATCTGGATAAAGCGACTCAGGCCCGCCTGAATCGTGGTGCACGCATGATGGAAATCCTGAAGCAAGGTGTTAACCAGCCTCTGCCTGTAGAACAACAGGTAGTCAGCTTGTACACTGCAGTTAAAGGATTCCTGGATGAAATTCCAACAGGTGATGTTACTCGTTTTGAGCGTGAGTTCCTTGCGTTCATGGAGAGCAGTCATCCGGAGATTCTTGCATCGATCCGTGATACTAAAGAATTGACTGCAGACAACGAAAATGCGCTAAAAGGCGCAATTGAGAAGTTCAGAAAGAGTTTTGCTGTCTCTGTCTAAATAAATGATTGCAGCTGCGGAGTTGTCTATTCGATTCCGCATGTCTGCATGTAATACTTTGACTTAGTCAAAAAAGATGATGCTTACGAAGTAACTTTGACTCCGTCAAAGTTTTGAGGTGGTGAAATCATGGCAAAAGGCATGCGCGAAATTAAGCGGCAAATTAAAAGCGTACAAAGCACCAAGCAGATCACCAAAGCAATGGAGATGGTAGCTGCTGCAAAACTGCGTAAAGCGCAGGAAAAAGCGGAAGCAGCCCGTCCATATTCGGAGAAACTGAAAGAAGTTGTAGCGAGTATTGCTTCTAGCGCACAAGATATTAAACACCCGATGCTGGAGAGCCGTCCTGTTAAAAAGACAGCTTACCTGATCATTACATCGGACCGTGGTCTTGCGGGTGGATACAATGCGAACGTTTTGCGTCAAGTTAATCAGACGCTCAAAGAGCGCCATAACTCCTCGAATGACTACGAATTGTTCGTCATTGGACGTAAAGGACGCGATTACTTCAGACGTCGTGAAATGGCGATGGCATCCACAACAACAGATCTGTCGGATTCGCCTTCATTTGCAGATATTAAATCCATTGCACACGAAGCAGTTCGTGGGTTTGAACTGGCTGAATTTGATGAATTGTACATTTGTTATAACCGCTTTGTGAATGCGTTGACCCAGATTCCTACGGTAGAAAAACTTCTTCCGATGGAAACACCTGAGGTAACTGCTGCGGAAGGACAAGCTGCATACGAGTACGAGCCGTCTGCTGAAGCTGTACTGGAGGTTTTGCTTCCGCGTTATGCGGAAACGCTGATCTATGGTGCGCTTCTGAACGGTAAGGCAAGTGAGCTGGGCGCGAAAATGACAGCAATGGGTAATGCAACCAAAAATGCATCTAAACTCATTAACGACTTGTCATTGACCTATAACCGTGCCCGTCAAGCGGCGATTACGCAGGAGATTACGGAAATTGTGGCAGGTGCTAACGCAGCACAAGGATAATTGTTATTTATTAATGAAGGCTTGCAGAGCAAAGATAAACGAACGGACATTATTTTTGCAAAAGTAGCAGGCTTGTAGGAGGGGAACGTTAAGATGAACAAAGGACGCGTTGTGAGCATCATGGGTCCGGTTGTTGACGTCGAGTTTGATCGCGGCGGTCTGCCGGAAATCCTCAATGCCATTACGATCACCACAGTAAGTGAGAGCGGCGTAAGTGTGAACCTTACACTCGAAGCTTCTAGACATCTGGGTGACAACCGGGTACGTTGTATTGCGATGTCCACCACGGATGGACTTGTTCGTGGTATGGAAGCATTAGACACAGGAGCGCCAATCTCTGTACCAGTCGGAGAAGCGACACTGGGTCGTGTATTTAACGTACTCGGCGAAACCATTGATACTGGCGGTGCCGTAGCTACTGAACGGAAGAACCCGATTCACCGTTCAGCACCTGCATTTGATGAACTGACTACCCAAGCAGAGATGCTGGAGACAGGAATCAAAGTTATCGACTTGCTTGCTCCTTACGCAAAAGGTGGTAAAATCGGCCTCTTCGGTGGTGCCGGTGTAGGTAAGACGGTAACGATTCAGGAATTGATCAACAACATCGCACAAGAGCACGGCGGTATCTCCGTATTCGCGGGTGTTGGTGAGCGTACACGTGAAGGTAATGACTTGTATCACGAGATGAGTGATTCCGGCGTTATCAACAAAACAGCAATGGTCTTCGGACAAATGAACGAGCCTCCAGGCGCACGTCTTCGTGTAGCCCTCACAGGTCTGACGATGGCGGAATACTTCCGTGATGAAGAAGGCCGTGACGTGTTGCTCTTTATCGATAACATCTTCCGTTTCACCCAAGCGGGTTCAGAAGTATCTGCCTTGCTTGGACGTATGCCTTCCGCGGTAGGTTACCAACCTACGCTGGCAACAGAAATGGGTCAATTGCAAGAGCGTATCACATCAACGAAAAAAGGTTCTGTAACATCCATTCAGGCCATCTACGTGCCTGCGGATGACTACACTGACCCGGCTCCTGCAACGACGTTTGCCCATTTGGATGCAACGACGAACTTGGAGCGTAAAATTTCCGAGATGGGTATCTACCCTGCGGTAGATCCACTGGCTTCCAGCTCACGGATCTTGTCCCCTGAAGTTGTAGGTGAGGAACACTACAGCGTAGCTCAAGGCGTTAAACGTATCTTGGCACGTTACAATGAATTGCAAGATATCATTGCAATCCTGGGTATGGACGAGTTGAGTGAAGAAGACAGAGCGCTTGTATACCGTGCTCGTAAAATCCAACGTTTCTTGTCCCAGCCATTCCACGTTGCTGAAGCATTTAACGGTATTCCGGGTAAATACGTTCCGGTTAAAGAAACGGTGCGCAGCTTTAAAGAGATTCTCGAAGGTAAGTATGATGATCTTCCGGAAGCAGCTTTCCTCTTTGTGGGTACAATTGAAGAGGCAGTGGAGAAAGCCAAAACACTGGTTTAGTCTGAATCCAGGATTGTCCTTATGTGGGCTATCCTTCGGATAGTTTCAGGAGGGATGGAATTGAGCACCTTTTTGTTGGAAATTGTAACACCCGAGCGTCTGGTATATTCAGAACAGGTAGATCGGATCACGGCTCGTGGTATTGAAGGGGAACTGGGCATTCTGCCAGGTCATATTCCTATGGTTACACCTTTGCAGATTGCACCAATCTATATTCATAACGGAAAAGAAAATAAACGAGTTGCCATCGGTGGCGGGTTTATCGAAGTACGTAGAGATAAGGTTGTTGTACTCGCAGAGAGTGCTGAATTCCCGGAAAGTATTGATGTGGATCGTGCGCGTGCGGCGAAAGAGCGGGCAGAACGCCGGCTGAAGAGCCAAAGCAATCAGGACCACTTTGATCACCGTCGTGCAGAGATTGCACTGCAAAAAGCGGTTAACCGGATTAATGTATTTGGCAAATAAACGATTCTTGAAAGCCTGGCGGCTTAGTCTGCCGGGCTTTTTTGAGTTTGTTTAATAGAATTGTTTTATCAAATATAGTAAAAGAGTAGGCCTCAAATTCCATGTGATCCCTTCATTAAACAGAAGTTTATTAAGCAGATTAATCACCGATTATGAGGACTTGAATAGAATGTAGGACTAAAGTAGTGGGCGCATTTACCACTGAGAGAACCATTTTTATCAAGAAGGAATTCAAATTATTTCCGAGGAAATGACAGAATCGATATCGAAATAGCGCTCTTTTATGTCGTTTTAGTCACAAAATCCCGGCATTTTAAAATTAAAATATTTTAGAAGTGGAAATCAATGTAATTGACAATGTATGATGAAAGAGCCTATATTCCATAGAGTCAGCAGAAGCAGGCAGCTGCGTAGTAGATTCCATAGTCATGCACAGCCGGATTGTTGCTGCTCGCCTATTGGGCATCAGGAGAATCCTGCATGGCAGGAGTAAATCTGACAGTACGCTCAGCATGTTATCCTCAATACATACCTATGCTAACAAGTTATGGGTGTTGGGCATATGATATGCTGATCGCTGCAACAAATGTGGAGGTAATGAATATATGGATACTGATCTGACGAATCAGGTGAACCAAGCGCTAAGCACCAATGGCTTGGTCTCAATTATCGTCTCCCTGTTATGTATAGCATTGTCTTGGTGGGCTTTACAGAACCTCAAACTGGATTTAATCATCAGACAGCCACGAGGTGCACAGGGAAGACTGTTACATTTGTTGCTCGCCATCATTTTGGGGCACGCCGTTGCTGGCTTTGTCATTGACTACTTGTCTTGGACCCAAATGTTGAAGAATTTGTTTTAATGTTGAGATGGTTGGTTAATCATCTGTTAGGATCTTCAAGGAGCTCATTGTCGAATAACATCGATTAATTGTGTTAACAATTAGAGTATGAGTTGTCGGTAAAGAAATTAAGAAAAAAATGTGACGTAAAATTGGATGAATTTGAGATGTTTTATGTAAAAATGCTTGTATCGTACAATTCAACAATGTTATGATGGAAGTTAGGGAATTCACAATTGTTCACTTATTTTGTAGTTATAAACGGGATATCCGGTTGATGCCGGCTAATAACCATCCCACTCTGTCTGTTCTGATGCTCTGTTGGCTTGTAAGACACTGATTTTACATGCTGAATAGCAAGACGCACGGCACATGGTATCATTGATATGGATTATAAAAACTAATTCTTTTCTGAACAGACATCTGTGGCAATATGCCAAAATATGTCGAAATTCCATACACAGCAACAGTCCTTTCTAGCACAGTGGGGCTTACGTATTCCGGAATGAAGAAAAGGGAATAAAAGCGCGGAGGGAACCATGATGAGCAAATTTATCGTCCGCGGTGGCAAAAGGTTGACCGGAAGTGTCAAAGTTAGCGGCGCTAAAAATTCTGTTCTTCCGATCATCGCTGCCTCTCTCTTAGGGGAAGAAGGACAAAGCGTTATTGTTGACGCGCCTCCTCTAGACGATGTGATGACGATTAACAAGGTGTTGGAATCGCTGGGAGCGGGAGTTACATACCGGGACGAAGTGATTACCGTAAATGCGGAGAAACTTACTTCCTGTGAAGCCCCGTATGAATGGGTAAGTAAAATGCGGGCGTCTTTCCTGGTCATGGGGCCTTTGTTGACGCGAATGGGTCATACAAGAATCTCACTTCCTGGTGGATGTGCCATCGGTACACGACCTATTGATCAGCATTTGAAAGGTTTTGAAGCCATGGGCGCAGAGATCAGCTTGGGCCAAGGTTATATCGAAGCTCGTAGCCAAGGTCGGTTACGTGGCGCGAAAATTTATCTGGATGTGGCTTCCGTAGGTGCCACTCAAAATATTATGATGGCTGCTACATTGGCCGAAGGCGTAACTGTTCTGGAGAATGCGGCAAAAGAACCTGAAATTGTGGATCTTGCCAACTTCCTGAATGGAATGGGTGCCATTGTACGTGGTGCTGGTACTGGAGTGATCCGCATCGAAGGTGTGGAGAAGCTGACAGGCGTTACTCACACGGTCATTCCGGATCGAGTAGAAGCTGGTACGTATATGGCTGCTGCTGCAATCTCTGGTGGTGACGTGTACATTGAAGGTGCAATCTCTGATCACCTGGGCTCCGTTATTGCGAAGCTTGAAGAGATGGGTGTAACGATTCAACCGGATGAGAATGGCGTGCGTGTAATCGCAGATCGTCCTCTTAAGGCTGTGGACGTGAAAACATTACCATACCCAGGATTCCCGACCGATATGCAATCCCAGATGATGGCACTCTTGCTGGCATCTGAAGGAACAAGTGTCGTGACAGAGACTGTTTTTGAAAACCGATTCATGCATGTGGATGAATTCCAATTGATGAATGCGGAGATCAAAGTTGAAGGACGTTCGTCCATCATCACAGGTAATGCCAAACTGAAGGGTGCCAAAGTAACGGCTACCGATTTGCGTGCGGGTGCCGCACTCATTATTGCGGGTCTTGTTGCTGAAGGTACAACGGAAGTGGGCGGTGTTCATCACATCGACCGTGGCTATGTACATCTCGCTGAGAAGCTTAACGGACTTGGCGCTGACATCTATCGGATTTCGGTTGATGAGCCTAAGCTGGAAGCAACCAAAGCACCTAGTGAAAAAGTGGAGAAAGAAGTACCGATGTTTAAGGTGCAACCGACTTTAGCTTAACACTGGATTGAACTAAACAGATCCTGTTCTATAGTATTGAGTCACACGGTTGTGTGGATTACAAATGCGATAGACATATGTTGTAAAAGATGAAAAGCTAAGCCAACCGGCTTGGCTTTTTTTGTGTTATTTTCAAAAAGACGAACGTGATGTTTAATACCTGATTCTATTAATAGCTGGTCCTAACTTGTATAGCATAACATCGTATTCTGTATCGATTCTGAACCAAATGAAAGAGCGTACTCTATATAGGGCCTCGTATCCAGTTAAACACCGGTATTCAGCGATAGATCAACCTTTTTAAGATGTACATAGTATAAGAAAGCTGGAAATGTAACGGAACGAATGGGGCCCCGTTTCTCTTAAATCAGGTTCTATCAGATCGAGCTAACTCATACCCTAAACTATGGATTTGAACAACACGACCGGCACTTAACCGGCCATAGACAACGGAGGGTTATATTCGAATGAAAGAAGCTCGTGTACAGGTGAAGGTACCCCTTGTCCCTCGTCCGGGTATGCAAGAGCCGGAGGGGAATATCGTAACTGGAGTGGAAAAAGACAAGCTTGCCCCAGTGAACCTGAGGGCTGTCCCATCACAGCCTGCAAAATGTTCAAGCCCAGAGCAGATGTCGACAGATAAACTAGACAGACAGACAGCCGAGCACGTCCATATACCTGTTATTGAGTTGGACCAGTTCCGCCGGGTGAAGCGTCGTCGAATGCGGACATTCGGACGAAAACGTCGATGGGGACGTAACCCCACAAGATGGCAACCGGCTGCCGCTGTATCTGCCTTATTGGCAATGGCATTACTGATCCCGGTGATTCTGGTATGGCCGCGGGAGAGCGAATCGGTTAAGCCAACCCCTGTTCGAGCAGATGCCAACAGTACACCACCCCCAGCTCCTGCGCCAGCAGTCCCTGTTACCTACCCCGAACCCCAAGTGCGCGTATACCTGTCTGCAACGGGGACAACGATGAATCTGCCATTGGAAGACTATGTTACCGGGGTAGTGGCAGCAGAGATGCCAGCGGAATTCAGACTGGAGGCGTTAAAGGCGCAGGCGATCGCAGCGCGCACATTTATCGTACGAAGACTCGCTGCGAGTGATACAAGTGGTGTTCCATCGGGTACGGCCGATGTGACGGATACGGTCAGCCATCAGGTGTTTATTCCGCCAGATCAGGTGAAATCGGAATGGACTCGTCTGGGGAAGGCCAAGGAATGGGAGAAGCTGCAACAGGCTGTACGCGAAAGTCGAGATGCGGTCATGACATATCAGGGCAAAGCGATCACAGCTTCCTTTTTCTCTACAAGTAATGGATATACGGAGAATGCGGAGGATGTGTGGGGGAATGCTGTGCCATATCTGCAAAGTGTAGACAGTCCCTGGGATAAAAACCTGGCACCCGGCTTCGAGAAGACGGTCACCATGAAGCGTAACGAGATTCTGCAGAAGCTGAACTTGGATGCCATTCCGGTTACTGCTCAGAAGGATGGATCGTGGATGGAAGTATTATCTACCACCAAAGGGCATCGAATAAAGGAAATGCAGATCGCAGGTGAAACATTCAACGGTCCTGAGGTTCGCAAGCTGCTCGGATTAAGATCCAGCCAGTTCAGTTGGAAGGCTGTGGGAGATGAGGTCCAGATTACAACGTACGGGTATGGCCATGGTGTGGGTATGAGCCAATGGGGAGCAAACGGCATGGCGCAGGAGGGACACACCGCCACCCAGATTCTCAAACATTACTATACCGGTATCTCATTCGGACAGGCATCCAAGATGCTGGCATCGAAGTAGGAGAGATGGATATGGATGTATAGATAAATGCTTTGACGCATGAGGACGTCAGGAAAGCCTTAGTTGACCGGTATCCAGTCACATCCTATATCATTTCGCTCTCACCCGATAAACTTACTCCATAGGAGGGTCGGCTTCTACAGCCAACCGAGACTTCTCTACCAACCACCCATTCCGGAGGTTTCTAGATTCGGCTATATATAGGGAGAGTGCTAGCGTATGGGGAGCGTAGGGGACAGAAAAGACCTGTAGAAACAAAGCTAAAAGCTTTCTGAAAGAAAGCTGCATCGGAAGCATAAACTTGCCTTTACTACCGGATTTCACCTTTAAAGAAGGTGATAGAAAGAAATCCGGTAGTAACCAGCGGTCGAAAGGTTTTCTGGCCCCGAAGCGGCGCACGCACTAACACTCATCTCCAATATATATAGCACTCTCTGAAACCTCCGTGAAAATAATTAGAGTCGCGCGTGTATAAAAGAGTTGCACCCGGTAACACTTGTTACTGAGGTGATTAACATGAATGAACAAAACAAAAAAACAATCCAAGAAGAAACTCCTAAAACAACTCAAGGAGTACCGGCTAGCCAGCCCTCTTCATGGAAAAGAGCAATGTCCAAACGCTGGGTCTTCCCGGCAGCCTACATCGCAGCAGCAGGCATTATACTAACCTTAGTGTGGGTCTATCAGGGCACAGGCGACAAAACGCTGAACTCGGACCCTGCTAGCGGGGTAGTAGAAACAGGCGCATCGGCGGGTACAGAAGGAACAGCGGTAGGCGGAGAAGAAGAAAGTGTGGAAGTTGTTGCAAAGTCGGAGAATTTTGTATGGCCGGTAGCGGTACCGTCCGAAATTTCGGTAGTGAAACCTTTCTATGATAACGAAGCTTCAACCGAGGAACATGAAGCGGCGATGGTGCAGTACAATGATACATTTATCCCGAACACAGGTGTGGATCTGGCACGTGGGGATAACAAAACGTTTGAAGTCAAAGCAGCGCTAGCCGGTAAAGTTACACGGGTGGAACAAAATCCGCTCACAGGTCAAGTTGTGGAAATCACTCACAGCGATAACCTGAAGACGGTATACCAAAGCTTGGCAGACGTCAAAGTGAAACAGGACGACGAAGTGAAACAGGGAGATGCGATTGCATCTGCTGGCGTTAATGAATTGGGTAAAACGCTCGGCAACCACCTTCACTTTGAAGTGTACGAAGACGGACAGCCGGTTAACCCGCAAGGATATCTTCCGGAAAAATAAATGATTTATACCGCAGCAACATGACGGGCAGAGGGTTAAACCTCTGCTCTTTTGTGCTTTTCAGAAAATAATGGGACCTTCGAAGCTTGTCACACCTCTAAACCGCGAATATATAGGCATGCTCCTCATATAATGTACCAAACTATCCACACAGTAGGGAGGCGGGAGCGTGCACGATTACATCAAGGAACGGACCATCAAAATTGGTCGCTGCATTGTTGAGACGAGGAATACGGTCCGTACCATAGCCAAGGAATTTGGCGTGTCAAAGAGTACTGTGCATAAGGATCTGACGGAGCGTCTGCCGGAAATTAACCCTGATCTTGCTGACCAGGTGAAACACATTTTGGAGTATCACAAGTCGATCCGCCATTTGCGGGGCGGGGAAGCGACCAAAATCAAATACAAAAAAACGAGTGGCAAGAAACGTGAGGTGTTGGCTTCCGCCAAATCGTAAGCATCTTCACAAAGACGTAGGCCAAAAAGCTCACACATGCATTGAATCCCTCCCCTGAAGTATGATATGTTAAAAGCTGGTACAGGATCGAATTATGACATCTTATCAGCCCGATTTTTACATATATATGTTGCACTTTGTCGAACGAGCGGTGACGTGATAAGGGACTCTTTTTCACAGGATACGCTGACCAAATAATATCACTTTGGGGGCTCTTTTATGTTTAGCAAGGATATCGGTATTGATCTTGGCACGGCGAACGTGCTTATTCACGTGAAAGGAAGTGGGGTTGTCCTCGATGAACCTTCCGTCGTGACCATTGAAAGAGATACGAAGCGTGTCCTTGCTGTTGGGGAAGAAGCGCGTCGTATGGTGGGGCGTACTCCAGGTAACATTGTTGCCATTAGACCGTTGCGCGACGGCGTTATTGCGGACTTCGAGATTACAGAAGCGATGCTCAGACATTTCATTAATCGTGTAGGTGCAAGAAGCTGGTACAGCCACCCTCGAATTCTGATCTGTGCACCAACGAACATTACTTCCGTGGAGCAGAAGGCCATCCGCGAGGCGGCGGAGCGCAGCGGTGCCAAAGAAGTGTTTCTGGAAGAAGAGCCGAAAGCGGCAGCGATCGGTGCGGGAATGGATATTTTTCAGCCGAGCGGCAATATGGTCGTGGATATCGGCGGCGGTACGACTGACGTTGCAGTCCTTTCTATGGGCGACGTAGTCACCGCCTCTTCTATTAAAGTCGCAGGGGACAAGTTCGACGAAGCCATTATCAAGTTTATCAAAGCCAAGTACAAGCTCATGATCGGTGAACGGACCGCGGAAGATATTAAGATTGCGATTGGTTCCGTGACACCAGGTGGACATCAATCCGAGATGGATATTCGTGGGCGCGATATGGTATCCGGTCTGCCAGTTACCGTAACGGTATCAGGAAAAGAAGTACAGGAAGCACTCTGGGATTCCGTGCAATCCATCATCGTTGCAGCGAAGTCGGTATTGGAACGCACACCGCCGGAATTGTCAGCGGACATTATCGACCGTGGTGTAGTGTTGACTGGTGGAGGCGCATTGCTCAAAGGACTGGACGAGCTTTTGTCCAATGAATTGCATGTACCGGTATGGGTTGCGGAAGATCCAATGCATTGTGTCGTGAAGGGGACAGGCATTATGCTTAACAATTTGGATCAGGTGGTTAAGAAAAAGTTCTAATCTGCCGATATAAATAGCAAAGGTTCGCCATGCTCGGAAAGCAGAACGGACAAGCAGCCAGCCTGTGATGCAGGACAAGCGCTTGAGGAGAGGGGTTAATTCATGTTAAGAGGTCTGTACACCGCTACTGCGGGAATGATTACGCAACAACGCCGCCATGATACAGCAACGCAGAATATTGTAAATACGAACACGACGGGATATAAACAGGTGAACAGCGTAAGCCGTTCCTTTCCGGAAATGCTCATTACCTTGGTAGGCGGAGATGCGAATCTCCCGACAAAGCGGCTGGGCAAGCTGAACACAGGGGTGTTCGCGGAAGAGAGTTTGTCCATGAATTTGCAGGGGACCATTATGGAGACTGGACAGAAAAATGATTTTTCCATTTCATCCAATATGTCTGTCAATGATCCGCAGACTGGACAACCTGTCCCGTTTGACGCTTCAGGCAAATTTGTACGGGCCGATGGCACGGTGACTTACCAGCCTCAGGCGTATTTTACAGTTCAGGATGCACAAGGTAATACTGGATATACACGTGATGGTCACTTCGAGATTACAGGAACCGGACAGCTGCTGAGTTCAACAGGTTCACAAGTGTTGGATAATAATGGACAACCTGTAGTGTTGACAGGTTCAGTAGAGCAATTTAAAGTGGATGAGCAAGGCCGTCTTGTGGATGCAGCAACGGGTGCACCGACAGGCGTTACTCTCGGTATTAGTGTCATTGACCAGCCGAATCAACTGGTTCGTCAAGGTGATGGCAATTTCAGTCTGAGTGATGAAAATGGGGCAACTGCCCGGATGCTGGCTGCCGGTGATAATGTGCAGATCCGTCAGGGATACCTGGAAGGGTCGAATGTCGATGCTTCACAGGCAACGGTTGATATGAACGCTGCATACCGTGCGTATGAAGCGAACCAGAAGGTCGTACAATTCTACGACCGCAGTTTGGAAAAAGCCGTCAATGACGTCGGTCGTGTATAACGCCGACGTTTAAATATAACCGCGTAGCGGAGAGCCAAACGCCCTTTGCGTAGCAAAGCAGAGAGGCTCACGCGAAGCGCAAACCAAACGCAGCCGAGCCTATGCGAGGATTGCGCAGCAGTGCCTGAGCGCAGCGACGGTCTCGACAGTCCTTTGCGAAGCAAAGCAGGGAAGAGACCACGCGGAGCTACACGCCGCATAAAGAGCGTGTCATACTATGATTTAGCCATGTGAAACGATGGCGGGAATCATAGTCGGACAGTCGCGGCGCACACACCACCGCCACTTAGCAAGATCGTACCCCACTTACCTAATCCGCCTGTTTCGGGAGTCCAGAGGGCAGCGCCATCTGGGGCCCTCCCTACTAGGGAGGGTTTGGGAGGGTGGACAGGAACCAAGGGAGGGTAAACCACCGATGAATAATTCCATGATTAGTGCAAAAGTTTCCATGACTGCTATACAGCAGCGTCTGGATGTCATTTCCGATAATATTGCCAACGTGAATACGGCAGGCTATAAGAGCAAGCAAGCGGCTTTCGAGGATGTGCTGACCCGGGTTCAACAACAACCGGACAAATACAAACTGGATGGACGTTCCACACCGATGGGATATAACCTCGGTTTTGGTGCTCGTTTGGCAGATGTGACGAAGGATATGTCTCAGGGTACCTTAAATGAGACAGGTCTTCCAACCGATCTGGCCATTGAGGGAAATGCCATGTTTGCAGTTGAAGCGAATGGGGAAAAAATGTGGACACGTCAGGGTGCATTTCATTTTGTACCGGATACAAGACCGAAGCCTACTCCGAATTCACCAGACATGATGGTTATGGTCAATGGCGAAGGTCACTTTGCTCTGGATCGTCTAGGAAACCGTATTACGGCACCGAATAATAGCAAGGTTGCTTTTGATGAAAATGGCAACCTGCTAATCCGACGCGGTAATGAGGCGAACGCAACCATTGGAGCACAGCTGCAAGTGGTAGACATTGAACGCCCTGAGGGGCTGGTACAGTATGCGGATAATCTGTTTGGGCTGGATGCGGGATTAACCGAGGATGATGTATTTGGCGCTGATGCAGCTACACGTCAAGCGACTGCCATGATCCGTCCAGGTTATCTGGAGCAATCCAATGTGGATCTGACACAGGAGATGGCTTTGCTTATGCAAGGACAGCGGACATATCAGCTGGCGGCACGGGCGCTAACTTCGAGTGACTCCATGATGGGTCTTGCCAACACTATAAGAGCGTAAAAGGTGAATGTGATGACAGAAACACAGCAGCAGAACAGTAAGCCAGAGAAGAAGGAAGTCAAGAAGAAGAAGAGTGGATGGCGCATCGCAAGATGGTTTCTGGTTCCGGTCCTGCTTGTTCTTGCCCTTGCTGGCGGAATGGTAGCTGGATATGTGGTACTGGGCAAACAGGATATCGGTTCCGTATTGCAATGGAGTACATGGGAACATGTATATAATCTGGTATTCGCTCCATAATGTAACGAGTTAAGCGAAAACTCCTGCGCAGGCAGGAGTTTTCTTTTTGACGTTGAAAACAGTATAATGATGGATGACGTTTGACGTCACAAAAGAGGCCTCCCCTGCGAAAGACATTCGTCATCGCGAAGAGAGACCCCTTATCTTAACCTTCACTACTGCAGTCATGAAGGATATAACTAGTGTTAACCGAAAATATGCTTTTCATACAAAATTTAAAAATTAAAAACCCATTTATATGAGCTTTTGATTTTGTCATGTGGGGGTTGACCTTGCAGCACCGAAGTAAGTGGAGGGAACGGAATCGTTCAGAAGAAGCGAAGCGCTCGCCTTTGTCACCGAATTTTGACCTCTCTGAGGTTGATCAAAAAAAATCGGAGACAACAGCGATCAGAAGGACGATCCGTAACCGTAACGACCACCGTAGCGCTAAGAGTCAATCCATGATGAAGAATGCTCATATAAACATCCCGAGAGGAGATTACACTGTGCTCGATATCAAACAGATCCAAGAGATCATCCCGCACCGCCCCCCGTTTTTGCTGGTGGACAAGATTGTAGAGATGGAGGATGGAAAACGTGCCGTTGGTTTGAAAAACGTAACCATTAACGAACCTTTCTTCATTGGTCATTTCCCAGAGTATCCGGTAATGCCGGGCGTATTGATTACAGAAGCGCTGGCTCAGGTTGGTGCATGTGCCATCCTTAATATGGAAGGTAATAAAGGCAAAATTGGATTTTTAGCGGGACTGGACAATTTCCGATTCCGTGGACAAGTTGTGCCCGGAGATACGTTGATGTTGGAAGTGGAGATTACGCGTCTGAAGGGTTCCATTGGTAAAGGTAAAGCAACAGCCCGAGTGGGCGACAAAGTGGTCGCTGAAGGCGAGATCATGTTTGCACTGTCTGACCCAAGCTGATTACATACGTGAGCAATTACATCATGCAGGGACTTAGTCGGACCGAATGATGCAAGATGCTGAAGTAACGCAGCACACCTGAATTTATATAGACGGAAGGGGTTTATCGGAATGGAACAGTTAAGTACAGCAGCAGCAGAAACGTTGCAGCAATGGTTGGAGGATGCTTCGATTGATGAAGCAACGAAACAGGAGCTTCGTGACTTGCAGGATCAGCCGAAAGAGCTGGAGGAACGTTTTTACAGAAACCTGGAGTTTGGTACAGGAGGATTGCGTGGAGTCATTGGTGCCGGAAGCAATCGGATGAATCGTTACACTGTGGGTCGGGCGACGCAAGGGTTTGCGCGCTATCTCCTTGAGCAGCATGGTGACCAAGAAGGTAAACCTTCTGTCGTCATTGCTCATGATTCCCGTCATTTCTCACCTGAATTCACACTGGATGCTGCGCTTGTACTGGCTGGAAACGGCATTGTAGCCAAGCTGTTCCCATCCTTGCGTTCAACTCCTGAGTTGTCATTCGCGGTGCGTCATCAGAAGGCAACTGGCGGAATCGTCGTAACAGCGAGCCATAACCCACCGGAATATAACGGATATAAAGTCTACAATCATGAGGGCGGTCAATTGGTACCGGATGAAGCGGAAAAAGTCATTCAATACATCCAGGAAGTGCCTTCTCTTGCTGACGTGAAGAAGCTAACGCAAGAAGAAGCAGAAGCTCAAGGCCTTCTGATTTGGTTGGGTGAAGAGCAAGACCAAGCGTTCGTGGATACCGTAGCAAGCCGCAGTCTGAGCCGCGAACTGATCCAATCCGGTATAGGCCGTGATTTCAAAATCGTATACACACCGCTGCACGGAACAGGCAACATCCCTGTACGTCGCGTGCTGGAGCAGATCGGATTCGAGCAAGTGCACATTGTAGCCGAACAAGAACAGCCGGATGCTGAGTTCTCTACAGTGAAATCCCCTAACCCGGAAGAACGCGAAGCGTTTACGCTCGCAATGAAGCTGGGAGAATCCGTAGGCGCTGACATTCTGATCGGAACAGATCCGGATGCAGACCGTATGGGTGCTGTTGTGAAAGACAACGATGGCAAATATTTCGTCTTGTCCGGTAACCAGTCTGGTGCCATTATGGTACATTACCTGTTAAGTCGCCTGCAAGAGACGGGTACACTGCCAAGCAATGGTGCGGTTGTCAAAACGATCGTAACAAGTGAGATGGGTGCTGTCATTGCTGAACATTACGGTGCAGAAGTGATGAACACACTGACAGGCTTCAAATATATTGGTGAAAAAATGAACCAGTTCGAAGCAACAGGCAGTCATACATTCTTGTTCGGCTATGAAGAAAGTTATGGCTACCTCTCAGGTAATTATGCCCGTGACAAGGATGCTGTCCTTGCCTCGATGCTGATTGCTGAAGCTGCTGCGTATTACAAGAGTCAAGGCAAGACACTCTATGATGTCTTGCAAGAGCTGTACAGCCAATTCGGATATTTCCTGGAGAAGCTGGAGTCCCGTACACTGAAAGGTAAAGATGGCGTAGCTCAGATTCAGGCCAAAATGACCGACTGGCGTTCCAATCCGCCACAAGAAGTAGCGGGAATTGCTGTACAAGATGTACTCGACCACTCCCTTGGTTTAGACGGTCTTCCGAAGGAGAATGTACTGAAGTTCATTTTGGCAGACGGTTCATGGTTCTGCTTGCGCCCTTCAGGAACAGAACCAAAGATCAAAGTATACTTCGCCGTGCGTGGAGAGAACTTGGATGATGCGGAAAGCCGGATCGAGCGTCTGGTAACTACAGTGATGTCGCGTGTAGACGCACAATAATACGAATGCAGCAATGAGCAAGAACATGAGAAGGCCTCTCCGCACCGTAAGGTTGGTTGGCGGAGGGGTTTTTCTTTGAAATAAAAGTGTAGATGGTTCTAGCATATAACAGGGCTTGTTGACACAAGCTGTTTGTAACCTATTGTATAAATGTTAAATGAACGAATTACTTGAGCTGAACGTGCATTTGGTTCCAACACTTGAGGAGGTACATGTAGTGCGTCAAAAATGGCTTTATTGGAATAACGCTTCTCGGAAGTGGTTGTGGCTCGTCGTTATTATCGGTCTCGTTGCGTCCATCCCTGTAATCAGTGATCGGGTGCAGACAGAATCTTCTGCCAAAAAGGTAGAGCTTGTCTTCAACTATCGAGGTCTGCTGGATATTTCCGCCTATCAGGCACATCCGCAAGATTTCATGAATGAACAATTGACTCGTCTGAAAGACGCAGGCGTAACAACGATGGCTGTGTTCGAAAGTACATTGGACGAGCTGAGAAAGACACGCCGACTAATGGTATACAACGGCCAGGATCTCGCGAACCTGACCAAAGATGTGATTCCTTCTAACGCAAATTACACGTATGTGTTATTTACATCAGAGGAAAATGCACAGACGTATACCCCTATTATTGAACAAACGTTCGCTGATCGGCAGATTCCAGTGCTACCATGGGAATATGAAGGTCGTAGCGGCTTAATATTGCAGACTCCTCCGGAGAATGCCAACATGCAGCCTTTGCAGCCCGATCCGGTTGCGGTGAAGATGCTACGTGATAAAGGTTTCTACATTTTGCCGCGTATCTCGGACGGTGTACCATACAGCCAGAAATCGATGGAGCGCTTGCTTACCTTCTTCGAGGAAAATGGCGTGAAGCGCATCTTGTTTGATGGTGATGCTGTGAAAGGGTACAATGATAATGCAGAGATGAAAAGTCTCGACCAGTTCGCACAGTTGCTGAACAAGCACAATATTGGTCTTGCAGCCATTGAGAACTTGAAGAAACCGCAGTCTGGATTCCAGACCCTCGCTTATAAAACGGACTACAATGTCGCGCGTCTGTACTCACTTAGTGATGGAGATGCCAATCTGGACGTAGATACGATTGCTGACCGTTTTGTTCTGGCAACCAAAGACCGCAACATTCGTATGCTCTATATGAATGCTTCCCCTAGTCGGAATACAGCCAAGGCCATGATTACAGATCCAATTGAGAATCTGATCAACAGCCTGGGTGAACCGGGTCATGCAGTAGAACGCATGGCGAAGCATGGATTTGAACTTGGACAAGCTGAAGCATTTACAGTTAAGGATTCGTCGATTCAGCGTTATGCCAAGCTGGTTGCTCTCGTTGGTGCAATTGCGATGATTGCACTTATGGTTTCTTACTTTATCCCACTACTGACATTGATCTCATTTGCAGTTGCTTTGGTGGGCAGTGCCGGATTGTTCCTCTTGAAACCAACGCTGCTGGAGCAAGGAATTGCCCTGCTTGTGGCCATAGCGGCACCGACCATAGCGATGGTGCTGGCCGTTCGTACAGTGAACTATCAGCAACAGCGTCAACCCGACGCATCTGCGGGTCGTCGTTTGAAACAAACGTTGGTGTTGTATGTAAGAACATCGATTCTATCGTTCCTGGCGGTACCTTTTGTCATCGCGTTGCTTAACAGTATTACGTACAGTCTGGTCATTAACCAGTTCCGCGGCGTGAGTCTGTTGCACTTTGCACCTATGGCGCTGGTAGCGATTTACATTGTGTTTTATCGTGGTTCAGGTTCATTCTCGATCAAGAAAATTAAAGAAATGCTTCGTATGCCAATTAATGTGTTAATGGTTGTTTTGGCACTCGTTGCTGCCGTTGTTGGATACTATTATTTGAGCCGTACAGGTAACTCAGGTTCAGTAACACCATTCGAGATGTTCCTGCGTACCACGCTGGAAGATACGTTCGGTGTAAGGCCGAGATTCAAAGAATTTATGCTGGGACACCCGCTATTTATCGTTGGCGTGTTCGCCGCTTTAAAATATCGTAAAGTCATTTTTGTGCTCATTATTGCAGCGATTGGACAATTGTCCATGGTGGATACGTTCGCGCATATTCATACGCCAGCTGTATTGTCACTCATTCGTGGAGTGATGGGATTGGGACTTGGCTTAATCTTCGGTATCATTGCTGTGGGTGTGTGGCAAGTAGCGGAAGGATGTTGGAAAAAATGGTCACCACTTCTCAAAAGTTAGTCATCTCGGGGTATTACGGATTCCGCAACAGCGGAGACGAAGCGGTGCTAAAGTCGATTCTGACAGCGCTGGAAGAGGAAAGTCAGAGGTCGAACGTCACCATTGAACCGATTGTACTCTCGGGTGACCCCGAGTGGACAACCTCCATGTACGGTGTACGCTCTGTTCATCGCATGAAACTCAAGGAAGTCCGTGAAGCTCTCAAGGAGAGTGACGGATTAATCAGTGGCGGAGGAAGTCTATTACAGGATGCAACTGGACTGAAATCCATTCCTTATTATCTGGGTGTAATCAAGCTGGCCCAGTGGCTGAAAAAACCAACGTTTATCTATGCACAGGGTATTGGCCCTGTGAAGCGTAAAATTTTCAATCCGATGATCAAATCAGTCTTCAAGGCCTGTACCTATGTATCCGTTCGGGATGAACAATCTGCAGACTACCTGCGTGGGCTCGGGCTACAGTGGAATCAGATCCATGTAGTACCCGACCCAGTCATGGGCTTGCCATTACCTGAAGCAAAAGTTGAGAGTGGCACAGGTGCTATTTCAGCAAATGCTGCTAATCAAGCTAGCCGAGTGGAAGCTTCATCTGGAGGACATACCAAGCTTCCTGTGATCGGCATATCGGTGCGATTCTGGGAGTCAGACCGGAAGGAGCTTACGGCTATTGCAGCCGGATTGAAAAAGCTGTGCTCCAAAAGAGCCGTGCACTTGCGCTTTCTGCCATTTCATTTGCCGAATGATGAACAGGCATCACGATTCCTTATGGAAATGCTCGGTGACGTGACTAGCAAAGGCAGTGAGATTAGCATCACACCGGATCTGACCGATCCTCAGCTTATGCTGGAGGAAGTCAGCAAGTGTGATCTTGTCATCGGTATGCGTCTGCACAGTCTGATCTATGCGGCATCGCAATATGTGCCTCCGGTGGGCATCTCGTATGATCCGAAAATCGATCAATTCCTGCTTCGTCTGGATAGTGAACCAGCAGGCAATACGGATACACTCGATGGTGACAAGCTCGCCAAGACGGTCGTTGGACTGCTGGACCAACGTTCACAGTGGTTGAAGGAACATGAGGAAGGCATCACCCAACTGAAGCAGGAAGCCAGAGTTCCTGCACAGCAGATTATTAACTATTTAGGCCGCAAAGGATGAGATAAAGATGAGTCAGACCGGATCAATACCTACCGTTTCGATCTACGGCATTCCTTTTTCCAAACTGACGATGAAAGAAACGGTGAAGGTTCTCCAGGAAGCTGTGCTCTCCAAGCAGACACCACATCAGGTCATTACAGCCAATCCGATTATGGTTATGGCCGCATTGGAAAATCCCGCAATCATGGAAGTCATGCAAGCTGCGGAATTGATTGTTCCTGATGGAACAGGTGTTGTATGGGCTGCGAACTATTGTGGAGATCCTGTAGCTGAGCGAGTGCCGGGATTTGAGCTTTTACATGAATTGCTGCGTGTTGGAGAAAACTATCGATGGGGCGTATATCTGCTTGGTTCTACCCCTGAGGTGATTCAAGAAACGGCAGTTCGGTTACAACAGCAATATCCGGCGATTCGAATTGTGGGTTATCGCGACGGTTATTTTGGTCCGGCTGAGGATGAGCAGGTCATCGCTTCCATTCGGGAAGCGTCACCTGATCTGTTGTTTGTAGCACGTGGGGCGGACACCCAAGAACCGTGGATTCACCAGCACAAAGATGCACTGCAGGTTCCCGTAACCATGGGCGTTGGCGGCAGCTTTGATGTAATTTCGGGCAAAACGAAACGTGCGCCTAAGCTGTTCCAAAAGTTAAGACTGGAATGGTTCTATCGCTTGTTGCGTGAACCAAGCCGGGCTGGACGGATGCTTGCGCTTCCGAAATTCGCTGTCAAGGTGATGCGGGACAAAGAAAACGTGACGAAAGTCCGTTAAAAACAGGTAATTGCGAGATAAATGCTTGTTTTTGCTAGAAATTGAGGATGGCTTTTCGGGTGTGATGAGCGTATAATTCATTCCGGATTACATGTGTGCCACTCCATGAAAACAGAAGCGTTACACTTGGCACTACGATTGCAAGGCAACCTTTCGATCGCCGTTCTGGTGCAAATGGCATTTTTCATCAAAAGTGACTAACAAATAATTTTATATATAAAAAGAGATCAGGGGATTTATAATTTCGTACAGGTATTATAATTGGGGGTCGAATGTTCAAATGGTAGCGATCTTTATCATTGGATTTATCGTGTCAATGGGACTGGCTCTTGCCCTGACACCACTTGTCAAAAAGTTCGCAGTCCGCATTGGCGCGATGGATACGCCGAATGCACGTAAAGTACACACACGGATCATGCCACGTCTTGGTGGTCTGGGAATATTCCTGGCCTTTATTATTACAGTTGCTGCGTTGCTTCCGTTTGTATCGGCATGGTTCACGACTCGGGATATGAGTTTTGTCAGCGCGTTTCTGATTGGTGGAACAATTATCGTACTGATCGGAGCACTCGATGATCGGTTTGAACTGTCAGCCAAAGTGAAGTTGCTCGGTCAGATCGTTGCTGCTTCTGTCGTTGTATTCGGATTTAATATCCGCGTAGATTTCGTTAACATTCCTTTTCAGGATTCCTATTCTTCACTCGAAGCTTGGGTATCCATTCCGCTGACGATCTTATGGATCGTTGGTGTAACGAATGCGATTAACCTGATTGACGGTTTGGATGGTCTGGCTGCTGGTGTATCTGGTATCGCGATTGGTACCATTGCCGTGATGTCCTTCCTGATGGGGAACATGATGATCGCTTTGATGTGCCTTGTGTTGTTGGGTAGCATCATTGGATTCCTGTTCTTCAACTTCCACCCGGCGAAGATCTTCATGGGGGATACCGGATCACTATTCCTTGGTTTCTCTCTGGCGATGCTGTCTATGCTCGGATTCAAACAAATTGCTATCGTGTCCTTCATTACTCCGCTGATCATTATCGGTGTGCCGCTCTCGGATACCTTCTTCGCGATTATCCGTCGTGCGGTACAGCGGAAACCGATTTTCGCACCGGATAAAGGTCACCTGCATCACTGCTTGCGTGAACTTGGATTCAGTCACCGTCAGACGGTACTGATCATTTATGGAATTGCTGCATTCTTCGGAGTTCTGGCGATTATCCAATCTTCCGCTGCCATGTTTGAAGCGAACTGGGTAACATTCGTGGTCATCTGTATCATGATGTTCTTCCTCCAGGTGGGAGCAGAAGTCATCGGACTTGTTAGTAAGACGAGAAGACCGGTTATTAACTTCCTGATGCGTATGCGCGTCAAGCTGAATCCGGAGACCCGTTCGAATCATAAATAGATAAATGTATTGGTTACAGCTATTCTTGAATATTATTCCAGACCCAACCTTATCCCTAGTGGATAAGGTTTTTTGTTTATTTTGAGATTTTTACTAAATAATTGGAACCTTTTGCCGATATATAAAGGTAACTGACTTAAAAAGAGGAGAGATGATACGTAATGCAACAAAAGAAACGGCCGTTGGTCTGGATCATGTTGGTCACCATGGTGTTCTCATTGTTCCCACAAGGTCTATTCGGTGGGGCTGTTGCTTCGGCTGCAGACGGTGATCCGGTAACTCCTGGATCTAATGCTTATACCACATATTTTACGCCAGATATTAAGGTGTTAAGAGAAACATCCATTTTGTCTTTAACTTCAGGACAAACAGGCAAAGAATTTCTATCAAGAAGTAATGCCTATGCCACTTCAACATCAACCATAAGTATTTCAGGTTCTTATTCATTCGTTTCCAAAGATACGATGAAGGTGAAAGTTGAACAGTTGAATTCAACTACTCAAGGTGGCGTGGACAAGTGGGTTCCTGATGAAACAAAATCTATCACTACGGCAGTAACTGCTGATAGCAGTGGTAACAGTAAATTTAATGCAAACAACCTTACCCTGTTTCCTGGGTTCAACAAAATCACCTTTTTAGGTGTACAGGGATCTGTTGAGCGTTCGGATACATTCTATGTTTTATATGATCAAGCTCCTTTTATAGAGAATTTCAAAATCTCTACTGTTGTTTCTGGAGGTACAGGAAATGCAACATATGATTTAAATGCAGGCTCTGAGACAGTCGTTAACACAGAACGAGTATCGATCCAAGGTAAAGTGCAAAATGCTACACAGGTTACCGTCACAGTAAATGGTGGCGACTCTTACGATTCTGCTATGCTTCAAAATGGAGATTTTTTCTTACCTCAACTTAAACTTAAAGCAGGATTGAATAAGTTGAAATTTAAAATATCAAGCGCATCCAACTCCATTGAAACGGAGCGCTCAGTCTATTACTTTGATAGAAACCAGCCGTTCACCAAGCTAGATTTAACTGTAGGGACAGAGACACAATCTATTTTGGATGAAGCTAATCCTAATTTTACAATAACGGGGGAAACTGTAGGTAAATTGTCAGGACAAGCATTATTGCCTTATACAGCAAGTAATTTGGATTTTAGCCCAACAAACGGAACGATTACTATATCTAACAGTAATTTAGATCAAACGACACCATTTGTATTCCGAGTGACCAAGTCAACTCCAATAGCTGGATCAGACGGGATTAGCATGGAGTATCGACTTGTTGATTTTACAGTAGATACTCCATTCAAAATGGAATTAGAGGAAGGCGTTACTGATGTTAAGAAAAATCAGGAAGTGAAGCTCAATCTAACTTATGGTAACTTCAGCACAGGATTTACAGGAGGATATGTATATTCTCCAGGTTCTCAAGATATTCTAAATATGTACTATCTTCCTGATTATAAAAGTGGCCCGATTGAATCCAAGATTAAATTGGATGGATCAAGAGTGAAAAGTGATAAATTCTTTATTCTCGTCGAGTCGAGTAAAGAAATTGATGAAGCAGAGTTGTTGGGTGAATACCTTCCTACAGGAACGACAAAATTGATAATCAAAGCAGTAACAACAACAGATGATATGGGACTGGAAGATACGCAACAGATCTATGAAATCTCAAACTTTATTTCTGGAGAACAGCAAGTCCGATTCTATTTTGGCAAACCAACAGACTTGCCGAAAGTAGTTAAAATCTCTTATTCATCTGTCAGCTCAATCTATGTAGAGAATTTGCAAGATGGACAGACTTACAGTTTTGATTCAAAAAGTACTGAACAGACTATGTCAATTAAAGGTAAATTTATAGGCTTCAAGACGTTGGGGAATGATTTTAAACCTGAACTTGTAGTTAATGGTAAGGTGCTTAAAGACACGGAATATACGCAGGTTACACCAGGGTTCCCTAATAGTACGACAGGTGATTTTTCTATTAAACTAAAAGTGTTGAAAGAGGGACCGATTGTATTTGGTGAGAACACGATTGTGATCCGTGCAATTGATGAGGATGCCAACAAGCAGCCTACAACCATAACAACAACGCTTAGAATCAATGTTATTGATACGAATCAATCTACAGTTACAACTTTTATGCCTACTTTGGTTCCTAAAGATTCCAGACAACCATTTGTGGATAAATCTTTGACCAGTTATACACAGGATGAACTGAAAAAAATCTTCGCTGTTACGCCTGAATTTGCATTTAAAGAGGATAAATATGTAACAAGTGAAGAATCCTACGACCTTGTAATTAATGGTGGTGGAGCTCAGATTGCGAATGTATACTTTGGTTCCAAATTAATTTTCACACATACACAAGCGACAGATCGTGTGCTGCAAACAAATAAGTTGGGCGATAATGGCATGCCGACATTTGACTTTGTAGGTAATGAAAATCAATTCTTCGCCAGAATTCAGAACCTGAAATTTGATGCACCAGGAACGCATGTATACACTCTTGAACTTATTAACAGAACTGGTGCCAGAACAACACAACGACTTGAGATCGTACGTGAACCTTCTTCTTATCGCATTCTTGCTCCTCAGCCAACAGTGGGAGACAAAATTGTTGTTAACAAAAACTTTGTAAGGTTTGATATTGAAGCTGAAGGTGCTACTCAAGTAGTGATCGATAAACAGCCTGCCGTTAAGCGTACTGATTCTAATAATCGCTTTGTACTGGATTATGTGGGTTTAAAACCTGATAAAAATAACGCAATTAAAATTCAGATCACGCGTCCAGGTGGCACGATTAATGACACAGTTAATGTATTCTATACATCTACAATCACAACAGACACGCAATATATGGCTCCAAAAGTAGCTAATAAGTACACTGTGTTTAACAAGGAATTGCAGCTATCCCTGCCGAAAGGGACTGTTTTACAATCAACAACTGTAAGAAACATGACCAAGTTTTATCCGGATAATAAAATTTTGTTTGGAATAGCTGACTCGGATAAAGGGATCGTAGAGAGAAAGAATGATTACGGTAACTGGATTGGTTCCCCAGATGAGGGTAGCGAAAATGCACAGAGCTTTATTACAGTCTCACCAGAACTTTCAGGATTGTTCAGTTCAACACTAAACACTAATAACTTTACTCCAATCTCAGATATTTACTGGATTCATGGGGGCGTGGGTGAACTCGGTGATAAAGGAGAAAGTGGTTACAGCGCAGGTACCAATGGTTTATCTCCGTATAGCCTTGAAGGCAACTTCACTCAGTATGCTGCTGAGAGAGTGTTAACTCCCTCACAGAGAGGAAGTCTAACGATTGCCTATGACCCTTCAATCGTAGATGATGTAGGTTCAACTATCACTGTATTCAGATACTCAGACAAGACCAATGTAGGGAAATGGGTACCTATTGGAGGCGTAGTTGATACTAAAGGTCATACCATTACTGTTCCATTTGATGAATTCGGGTATTACAAAGTAATGAAACTTAGCAGAAGCTACCCTGACATTACGAACCACCCGTGGGCACGTAATTTATTAAATGCCTTGTATTCGAAAGGGATCATGAATCCATTGAGAGCAAGCTCATTTGGAGCAGATGATCAGACCACTCGTGGGGAATTTGCAACGCTACTTGTGAGAGGTCTGGATATACCGTTGAATTATGCCAATCAACAAACCTTCCAGGACGTCTCGGTCAGTACGAAGTCAGATCGCTGGACCTACGAAGCGATTGAGACGGCGGCTCGCGCAGGTATCGTTCAAGGTTTAAGTGATGGATATTTCCAACCGGAAATGCCAATTACACGTGAACAGGCAGCTGTTATGATCGCTCGTGCAATGAACTCGAAATTAGCTACGAACGATAGTAAGCTTGCTGATACACTTGGGAAATCATTCTTGGATTCAGGTTCTATTGAGTACTATGCTCGTCCTGCTGTGCTCGCAATAACTAAGGCGAAAATCATGGAGGGAAGCCCGGTTACAGTGCCTGGCTCAACCAAAGCTCAGTATCAATTTAACCCTAAAGGTAATATGACTCGTGCAGAAGCTGCTAAAATTGCAGTTGAATTACTTAAGAAGAGCACGAAGCTGTTCCCTAAAAACTTGAGTTAAAGCATATAGAAAACTGTTCAATACTGAAAGACCTGTCCCTTGGACTAAAGGGACAGGTCTTTTTATGACGGCATATTAACTGATATAGAACTCTTTTATAATAGAAGAAAACAGTTATTTACCAATAACTATTTTTGTAATTTGCTAGAGATTAAGATACAATAACGGTAAATACACAATGATTTAGAGGGTGAAGTTAGCTAATGAAACCGATTTATTCGAAAGCCCAGCTGGGCTACATGAAGGCAAAGACACAGTTCGAGAAGCAGGCAGTCATTCTGGAGAAAAAGTTGGAAGATACACGTAAGACTCAGGAGATCTCTCAGGAAGTCATGGAAGGGCTTGTACAGTCCACTGGCTTCCATGATGCGTATAACAATCTGGTTCTGGCGGAGAATGAGTTGATTGAATGGTCTCACACGACGATGAAGCATGAGAAAACGTACCGTGAGAACAGACAACCCATTGACGATATGTATCTGAGATTGAACAGTGATCCAAATATGCGGGCTCAAATTATTGAACTTGCGATGAAGATCAAATAACGTATATATCCAGAACTGCACAAGGAGCATCCCATTAGGGGGTGCTTTTTTATTTTTCATTTTGTGAATTTTGTCGCTTCATGGGCTGAAGCTGTGGGTATAAATAAACGTTGGCAGAGCAGATAAACCAGATATTTCAGTTATAGAATCACTGTTGTATCAATAGTTTGAAAAGGTTTAGAATGGCCTAAATCCCCGTACTGTACCTACACATAAAATAAATCAAAACTTTTTTTGTGCAATCCGCAACTTTTTGAAATCTACTGCGTTTAAGATGTAGAGTCAAAAACATTGGGGAACTTACCAAGAATGACCTCGTGAAGAATCTTGTCTATTTATTAGAAAAAATTGCTTTACGGCACGAGAGACCCATTGTATAATACGTAAGGTAGGATTAGGAAACTACTCTATTTACGTGTGATTCTGCTATTATTCTTGTTTACAAGTTTCTGTGATATGCTCACAGACATCATTTATATTAACTTGCTCATAACTCTGGAAAGGGGGTGCGACAATAGAATGAGGAATACGAGCGACCCTATTAAAGAAAATTCCAATGTTATGAACGCCCAAGGAGGAGACAAAAAGGTTATGAAGAAAATTTTATCCGTAGCATTGTCTACAGCAATGGCATTCTCAATGTTTGCATCTGTAGCATTCGGTGACACAGCAGTAACACCACAACAACAGTTTGATGCATTGAAAGCAAAAGACATCTTCAATGGTTACCCAGATGGCACAGCTGGTCTGGACAAAGAGATGACTCGCGCTGAGTTCGCGAAAGTTATCACTAAATTGCTCGGTCTGAAAGAGATCACAGGAACTCTTTCTTACACTGACAAAAACTACAACGCTAATAACTGGGCTGTACCTTATATCGAAGCAGTAACTGCTGCCGGTATCATGGAAGGCACTAACGTTGAGAAAAAACTCTTCAGCTTCAATGGTAAAGTAACAATTCAAGAGATGGCAACAATCTTGACTCGTGCACTTGACCTTGAAATCCCAACTGAAACTAACAACAATGCAGCAGCATGGGCTAAAGGTTATGTTCAAGCAGCGATCAACGCAGGTCTGATCGACGCTAACGCTAACTTCGCTGGTAATGCTTCCCGTGAATTGTTGGTAGGTGCAGCTTACTCTATCGATCAAGCTCAAAGCTTGAAAGTAGAATCTTACACAGTAACTGAAGCTGGTAAAGTAGTTGAGTTCAAAATCAGCGACGGCGAAACTGTTAAAGTAACTTTGGATACAGCTCTTGAAGCTAACAAAGAAACTGAAGTGAAATTCACTTACAAAGATAAAGAGTTCACTGAGAAAGTTACTTATGTAGTAACTGCAGCGACTAAAGTTGAAAAAGTAACTGCTAACAATCTTAAAGAAATCCTCGTTACATTTGACGGAGATCTGAAAGAAGAAGAAGCTGAAAAAATCACAAACTACAAATTGGATGACGCTACTTTGAATGCTGCTTCTACAGCAACATTGCAAGCAGACAAAAAATCCGTTTTGATCAGTTTGAACAACGATGGTCCTACATTGACTAACCAAAGAACTTATAAATTGACTGTTAGTGGCTTCAGCAACATCACTGCTGCAACATTTGATTTCTCTGCTCTGGATGTAACTGTACCTGAAGTTTCTTCCGTAGAAGTTCTTGGTAACAAAGTAATCAACGTTAAATTCAGCGAGCCAGTTAAAGTTGCAAGTGCTGAAACTCGTTTGAACTACAAAATCGATGGTTTTGTAACTAACGGCGAGATCAAACTTGCTAAAGATGGTAAAACAGCTACAATCACTTTGTACAGCCGTTTGAAAGCTGGAGCTCACAAAATCTCCATCTCTGGTGTACAAGATTATGCTAACATGACAATCATCAACTACCTTGATAAAGACATCACTGTAGCTGAAGATACTACTGCACCAGCATCGTTCACTGTTGAAAGTGCAACTTTGGATGCAGCAACAGTTAAATTCAACGAAGCTGTAGACCAAGACACTGTGAAAGCAGCTAACATCTACTGGTCTGATAACGCTGGAACAACTAAACATGTTGCAACTAGCGTAGAAGCAACTGATTCCACATTTACAACTTACAAAATTATTTTCGATAGCAACAAGCTTCCTGCTAGAGATACAACTTTGTATGTTGAGTCCGTAAGTGACTTGTTCGGAAACGCTGCTTCTAAATTGAGCACTACTGTGAATGCAACAGTTGATGTTACTCGTCCAGAGATTTCTTCTCTGCAACCAGCAACAGATCAATATGGTAACTTCACAACTGATTCTGTCAGAAAACTAGATGTTAAGTTCAATAAATCTATTGCTACTAGCCAATTCAGTGTTAGCAATTCAAACAATTTGGTAGTTAAAAACTCCAAAGGTGAAATCGTATCAGTAGCTGCTGGTGCTGTTACTAAAGCGAATGCTACAAACACGTTGACAGTTACTCTGTCCAACGCACTTACTGAAGGTACAGCATACACTGTAGAAGTGAAGAATGTAGTTGACAACACTGCGTTGAACAACAAAATCATTCCACAAACTTTCACAATCACTGCACCACAAGTATCTGCTCCATCTGTATCTAATGTAGCTGTTTCCCAAAACACTACTGAAGGAACTAAAGTTCAAGTTGTATTTAACAAATCGATGGCTCTTGATGGTGAATATTCTATCTTGAAATCCGATCGTTACATGGTAAAAGTTGGAGGAACAGGTTCTACAGGAGGTAGCTGGTATTTGCTCCCGACTGGAACTACTTTCCAACCGACTTATGACAACAAAGGCGTAATTATCAATGTTCCAGCTGATGCAAAATATGATGGTCAAAATCTTTTGAGCGGTGCTAACATCACTGGCTTCAAAGTGACTTTGGTTTCTGACGTAAACGGAAATAAATTGTCTGGCCTTACTAAAGAAGTATTCGTAGGTGATGCTGCATGGGGTAGCACTGCTGCTAAAATCGAAACTTCTGAAGTGAAAGCAACAGCTAAGAACAAAGTTAAAGTTGTTTTGGATCGTCCATTGCAAGTAGTGTATGCTTCTGACTTCCGTGTAGACGGAGTTCAACCGACTTCTGCTTCTTACGAAACAGTAGACGGTAAAGGCGAAGTTACTTTGACTTTGGCTTCTGATCTGCCTGCTGCTGTTAACGTGAAACTTACAACTGTAGCTGCTGACGATATTAGATCTTTGGATCTGTTGGGTAACAAAATTGCTCCAGCAGCTGTTGCTGGTATCACTGTAAAAGATGGCGTTGCACCAGAACTGATCGCAACTCAACCAGTTGTTGCAACTGCAAATAACAAAATCCAAATCAAATTTAATGAAGAACTTACTACAACTTTGACACAAGCTCAAATTGCTGCAAACTTCGTAGTTAAAACTGGTTTGAACCAAGATACAACTTTGAACCCAGGTGTTGATTACACTGCAGTAATCCTGCCTTCAAATGAGAGCATTGTTGAGCTTACTATCACTAAGCCACTGGCTGATGCTCAAAAAGTAACTGTTGCTACTAACGACAATGCTGTTTATATCTTTGACAAACAAGGTGTCGCTACTTCCGGTTACGCTGGTGCGAACAAAATTAAATTCTCTGCAACTGACGTAGCTAATGTTAGTGCATTGAATGTATTGGCTCCAGAAGCTGATGCAACTGTAACATCTACTGTATATACAGTTAACTCTACTGCTAACACTATTACAGATGTTGCTTTTGCTACTACTGTAGCTCAACTTACAACTAACCTGACTGAAAAAACAGGAGCTTCTGTTGAAGTAGTTAAAGCTGATGATTCATCTACTATTGGAGCTGATACAGTAGTATCTGGTTTTAAAGTAAAAGTTGAATCCTCAAATGGCGCTACTAAAACTTATACAGTAACTGTAGATGCTGCTAGCACTACTGCAACTGTTTCAGTTAAAGCAGGTGCTACAGGCTATGCTGTAACTGGTAACACTGTTACAGTACCAGTTGGCGATACTGTAGCTGATGTAAGAGCTGCTCTTGAAGCTTCAACAGGAGCAAACTTCGTTGTAACTGATGCTTCTAATGTTGCTAAAATAAACACAGATACAGTAGTTGCTACAGATAAAATTGTTGTAACTGCTCAAGATACGAGTGTTACTAAAACTTATACAGTAGCTAACTAATATTTAAAAGGAAGCTCAAGAGCATTAGCTCTTGAGCTTTTTTTTATGAATAGGAAGTATCATTAATGATATATTACATTGTTTGTTTGTAATTCTGAGTTAAGATCTGTAGCTGAAATTTAACTTCAATTGATTGAATCAAAACCAACAACATCGTAACTTTATTGGAGGTTAAATCGTCTATACTATAAATGCGACAAGCAATTTATGGGAGGTTTGAAATTGAAATATAGAAAGGTCATTACAACTCTGTTATCTGGTGCAATGTTGATTACCGCAAGCGGAGAAGCTGTTTTTGCAGCCGATTCAACTGCTACGAAGAGTGGGAGTAGCGATACTACAAAAAAACAACAGACACCTACACCAACCAAGATAGTACATACTCTGTCTAATGTGCCAGCTGTTAAAGTGACTGCTCGCAGTTCAGTGAAGTTAACGGATGTAAATATTTTGTCTCAAGATGATGGAAACACAGTAACGTATACATTAACCTATAAAAACAATGATAGCGCCCCATTAATGATGTTAGATTACTGGAGTAAAGTGAAAACTAAGGGTGGAACAAGTTTTTCTCCTAAATTAATTGCTAAGGATCAAGAGAAGAAGACAGTAGCACCAGGTTCTACTGTAGATCTAACTTATGTGATGAAAGTAGGACGGGAAGTAAAATTAAGTGATTTAAACTTCCTGATTGTTAAATGGGATTTTAGTAAGCCTAATTATGAAAGCACTTTGGGGAAATTCAATATCCCTTCTTCCTATAGCATCACCACTCCTGTTGGTAAAACGAAGACGGTTCGTTTGAGTGATTCAGCTGTGAAAGTAAAGGTATCTGGCATTAAAGTATACCCAGGAGAAGATAAGAATCAATATGTTAAAGTCGGAGTGAATTTGAACAATATCAGTTATAAAATGTTGGATAATCCGAACATTAAGTGGATTTTGCGAACGCCAAGTGGTACGAATTATCCACTCACTCCAGACAAAGACAGTTCATCTGTCAGTGTTCAGGCACAAGCGAATAAAACGTTGGGATTGCTGGCTTCCCTTCCTATTTCTTTGAAGCTACAGAATTCAGAGTTGTTGCTGGTAGAAGAACAAGGAGAAGAGAAGACCGCTTTACCAGTAGCTGCGTTGCAGTTGCCTGAAGCTAGTCAGTCAAATGTACAGACTGCAGCGAATCAACCTAATATTATATCCATTAATGGCCAGCGTGTATCTACATTGATAGAATCTGCTCGCGTGCGAACAGAGGATAACGAGTATGATCTTACAATGCAGTTTCTGATCAAGAACGAAGGCAAGAAAGAAGTAACTATTCCAAAGTATTCTTTGGAGATTCGAACAGAAGATGGCACTTCCTATCCTATTGAAACTAAGGCTTTTGATGCCCTCAAACTTAAACCTGGAGCAAGTAAGTCTGTTAAATTATTATCAACTCTTCAGGGTGATGGTGATATAAACAAGATTAAGTTATATGTGATGACACCTCGTGCAGAGGATGATAGCAAGGAGACTAACAGCGATGCTAAGAGCTTAGTATTCTCCTACCCGGTTGGTATCTATGCTATTCCTGAGTCAGTTGTTAGTGGAGATGGGCTAACGACTGAAACGGTTATTAAAAATAGCAAAGGGATGTTCGGTGTATCTGTAGGATCTCTACAGCGTCTTCCTTGGACAGATAGTGATATCGTAGCGGCAAAAGTAACGATTCGAAATGCATCAAAAAAAACGGTACAATTACCTGAATTAGAAGCTATGTTTACGATTGATTCTGCTCGTATTGATGGAGATACGAAGCTCATTCGTGCGCAAGGTGGAAAATTATTAGGACCTGGAATGACCACAGAAGCCTACCTTCTAACCAAAATTCCAACGGAGTTAAATATGAGTAGATTGGAAGTCACTCTACTAGAAAAAGTTAGTGAGGAAGAGACTAATGATTGGATTACCCTAACTACGTCTGGATTGATCCAACCTTTGGCTAATGTAGCCGCAGGCAAGAAATTCATTGTCGGTGGTAAAGATAAAGAAACAGAGTTAGGGGTACGTAGAACCTATATCTACCCTGGTGCTTCAACGGATATCGTATACACAGAGTTTGAAATGACTAATAAATCCTTACGTCAGAATGGTCTTGCGAAGCTGGTAGGCTATTATAAAACTTCTGATGGTCAGTACTATAAGGCTACAGCCAAGCAAGCTGATCGAGTACCTGGACCAGGACAGAAGAGTGTAGTTACATTCTGGGCGAAAGTTCCTAAGAGTGTGACAGCTTCTTCTGAAATGCGCTTAATTATTGGTGAAGGTGTTGCGGATAATAAATTTGTATCTGGTGAAGGTGAACCTACAGCTTTTGTTAATGCAACAGCATTCGAGGTTCAGCCGAAACAATTAGTAGTGCAAGGATCTTTAAACAATATCGATCTCTATCCATTCACGTTCTCAGGCAGTAATATTAAGGCTTATCTGAATGGCTCTACTGCGCTCCAAGTAGAAATGATATATTCTCTGACGCGTGATGGAGAGACTGATAGCGGAGAAACAGGCCATAAGTTAATTCTCGCGATTACAGACTATACGGGTAAAGTCTTTGAGAAAGAACTCTCACTGGATACTGACCTAAAAGTAGGACTAAATCAAAGTGTAAGCTGGAATATTGATGATACGATATTTAACAAACGTAGAGGTGGCACATATAAAGTTGAATTGTTCGATCAGTTCCAAGGACAAAAACTTCTATTAGCAGCCCAAACGTATAGCTATGATTCTTCTAAACTTCCATTGGAAGATCTGGAAACAGATTCATCTGTAATTGGAAGATAACGTAAATCAATAATACCGAACCTCGTTTCCCCCAACGGAAACGAGGTTTTGCTTGTCCCATGGCGTTTTTTTCTCTATAGTTAAAGTTAATAGATTACCAGAGGAGGAAAATGATTCACATGAAACCTTATATGAAAGTATCCCTTGCTGCGCTCGCGATTGGTGTTGGCGTGTGGGTTGGGTCGGTATATAGCAATACAGCCATTGGAGCAGGCACCAGCCAACCAGGTACAGCGGATGATCCAGTTGTAACGAAGAGTTATGTAGATCAGCAGATCCAACAGGCTTTGGGCGGTAAGATTCCGACGGGAAGCGGTAGTACCAGTACGGGAACAGACAGCAATGCAGGAAATGGTAACAATACAGGCTCTACGGGAACCGGGAACTCAGGTAGCACAGGTGGAGATACATCCCTTCCTCCACTAGTCTCAGGCGCTTCTGATGCCATTGAGATTGTAACTGTGAAGCCGGGTCAACAGCTGATCGGGTTATCTGGCGCGGAGTTCATCGTACGTAGCGGCAAAGCTGTGATCGTCAGTGAAGGTACGAATGGTGTAGCTGATCTGACGGACGGGATTGACCTGACGAATGGACAGGCAGCGCCGACCAATCACCTGCTCTCTTTCCCAAGGGATGGACGGGGGATTACGGTATTGGAAGGGAACAAATATAGCCTAACCGTAATGGTTCGTGGTGGATATACTATGAAATAGGTTCTGTATCTGTTAAAGGAATTATTCAATAGTCATACATTTCATTTGCTCAGATTACCCAGTTCTAACAAACATTAATACGGCTAGCTAACCTTGTTCCTGTTCACTCTATAACTGTACACAACCAATTAACGGAGGTGCAGGAACCATGGCTAGAAGCAATCGCAAAGTGGTACCCGAAAGTCGTCAAATGTTGGATCAGATGAAGTATGAGATCGCTGCAGAATTTGGCCTCGATGTGGGTTATGGTCGCAGAGGTTTGGCCGGTGCGGATACAGAGTTTGGATCTGAACTGGGTGAACTGAGTGATCACTCTTATGGGCAATACAAAGGGTGGGGACATCTGACTTCCCGCGAGAATGGATCGGTTGGTGGAGAGATCACCAAGAGGCTAATTCGTCAGGCAGAGCAGCACTTATAGGGCATTTTCCTTACCCCATTTTGTTTGACACGTCTTGACAAATACGTTAAGATGGCATTTGAGGTATGCAACCTTTTCCACTAGGGAAAGGTTGATTTTCGTTTGAGGCAATTACCTGAAAAATCCTTATCTTCGTAACTGCGGACCCTGCGTCCTTATTCCATGTTGGAAAGCTTCGAGGGTACAGTGAACGAATCGCTGTCATGTTTTGTTCGGGCAATCGCCATACTATTAGTTATGGGAGGTTGAAACTTCATGTCTGTTAAAGGCCGGCATCTATTTACATCGGAGTCTGTAACCGAAGGACATCCGGATAAAATCTGCGATCAGATCTCAGACGCCGTTTTGGACGCGTTTCTGGTGAATGATCCTAATGCTCGTGTAGCATGCGAAGTTTCTGTAGCCACAGGCCTTGTGCTTGTTATCGGTGAGATTAGCTCAGCGTCTGAATATGTGGACATTCCGTCCATCGTTCGTAATACCATCAAGGAAATTGGGTACACAAATGCCCAATTTGGTTTTGATTATAACACTTGTGCAGTTCTGACTTCTCTGAATGAGCAGTCCGCTGATATTGCCCAAGGCGTGAACGCAGCGCTTGAGAACCGTGACCCGGAACAAGTCGCTCGTGAAACAGAAAACATTGGTGCAGGTGACCAAGGTCTGATGTTCGGTTTTGCAACGAACGAAACACCGGAACTTATGCCTTTGCCAATCGCACTGTCCCACCGTATCGCACGTCGTCTGGCGGAAGTGCGTAAGAACGGTACTTTGGAATATCTTCGTCCAGATGGTAAAACTCAAGTAACGATTGAATACGACGGTGACAAGCCGGTACGTGTGGATACAATCGTTGTGTCTACTCAGCATGCTGAAGAGACTACGCTGGAGCAGATCCAAAAAGACATCAAAGAACATGTAATTCTGCCCGTCGTTCCAGCTGAATTGCTGGATGAGCAGACTAAATATTTCATTAACCCAACAGGACGTTTCGTTATTGGCGGACCTCAGGGAGATGCAGGCCTCACGGGACGTAAAATCATCGTAGATACCTACGGCGGTTATGCACGTCACGGCGGTGGTGCGTTCTCTGGTAAAGATCCGACAAAAGTAGACCGCTCCGCAGCATATGCGGCTCGTTACGTAGCGAAAAACCTTGTTGCTGCAGGTCTTGCAGACAAGTTAGAAATTCAGCTCGCTTACGCGATTGGTGTAGCCAACCCGGTATCGATCAACGTGGATACATATGGAACTGGCAAAGTCAGCGAAGAGAAACTGGTTGAGCTTGTGCGTAACAACTTCGATCTTCGTCCGGCTGGCATCATCCGTATGCTGGATCTGCGTCGTCCAATCTACAAACAAACAGCTGCTTACGGTCACTTTGGCCGTACAGACCTGGATGTACCTTGGGAGCAAGTGGACAAAGTAGACCTTTTGAAAACTCAAGCAGGTCTGTAAGCTTCGGTCCAACACATGTAGAAGTCCATGATTCCTTAAAGGAATCATGAGCTTCTTTTTTTTGCAGCGTGCCCAGCTAAGCACGCATCTTCTAGCCGATGAAAATCCGGTCGCGGGAGAGGCCAAGCCCCGTGTAGCTAGGATACTTGCGTATGGAGAAATCTGTGCGTAAAAGCGTATCGACGAAAGTACCTGTCAGAGACAGGGCGAGCGACAGTCCAGGCCGTAACATCAAGTGAATCCTGCCGCGTCGTCAAAAAGGCCTTGCAAGAGGGAAAAGAGGAAGCCGAGTCTCGTGTAGATGGACGAAGGCCAGGGAAGCTGTTTTGAACTTGGAGCGACAGCGAAGAATCCTCCGGCGTAAGGGGAGCGGCATGGTCTGAAAGAGGATGTAGTGAACTGGGGAGACCCTCCCCTGCACGGATTTTTTTTTTTTATGAATCCGTAAAGTGGTACTCTATAAGCCAGAAGGTGAAGTGAGTGAACAGCAGGAAGGGAGTCCGAGGGGCTCATACTACCTGGGAACGCAGGACAACACAACCTGCGGGAGGGAAGGAGCCCTACTTTGTTCACGTTTCACCAAGAGGTACGAGTTCGTGAATGCCAAAATGGCTAACGACACGCTAGAAAACACTCAACAACTCTTATAGGGGAAACTAGGTCATGAGGCCAAAGCAAATATGCTGCATGCCCATGAAAGATGAACATCGGAAAGCCGTATGAGGGAAAACCTCACGTACGGTTTGATGAGGAGGGGCTGGGTTTTGCCCAGCCTTTTACTCTAGTAAGTATTATGGATATCTCTGCATTACGAAAAAAGAAAATCAGATTTACATATTATAACTATTTGCTAATCAAATATTTCCTTTTTGCCGAAATACATAAAGAGGTCTATACATGGAATAAACAGTTGAATCTGGATGAGGAGGAACGAAAGGTGAGTTTAAAAGGACTGATTCGTAAGGGGATCATCGGATTGTTAATCGTTCTAATGTCTGTTCAAGGTTGGCATGGTATCCCGATTGTGGATTCAAATACGGCGTATGCTGCCGATGAATTTAACGACACATTAATTGACACTACTATTCCTGCTGTGGGAGCTACTGAGGTTGACGGCGCAGCACCACTTGTTATTCAGTTCAAGGAAGCCGTCAAGAAGTCTGAGAGCGCTGTGGGAAATATAGTAATTACACGCTTGCAGGACAATATTCCGGTAGCTACTATTAGAATGGATAGCTCAGACGTGAAAATTAAGGGAACTCTAGCAGATCCTGACGCACCGGAGAGTGTTGATGGGGTAGGGAAAGAGGTAAGTATTACTCATCCACTGTTACGTGGAGGAACATACTATGTCCAATTCGATACAGGTTCCTTGGTAACCGTTGATGGAACAGCGGTGAAAGGTCCAACATTGCAGCAATGGAAGTTTAGCACAAAGGGAATAGGAACAGCCAAGGTAAGCACCTATTACCCGACATTAGGAGCAGTGTCTGTTCCAACTACGTCCAACATACAACTGAACTACAATGACAGTATTACAGCTGGGGCAGGTAAAATTCAGATTTTCCAGGGAAGTACAGTTGTTGAAGAATTGGATATAACGGCAGGTTCACCGCGTATTGTAATAAATGGTAGAACGCTCACAATTGATCCTTCGAACAACTTCTCTAATGGAATTACATACTCGGTGGTGATGCCCGAAGGGGCATTGAGAGACAGCGTTGGTAATGATGTAAAAGGCATTAATCGAGGAGAGTGGAATTTCACTGCATTTTCTTCTGATCCCACAGCATTAACAGTGTCCTCATTATCGCCAACCAATGGGGCAAGCAATGTTTCGTTAACGAATGAACTAACAGTGACGTTCAACAAAGAGTTGAGTTCAGCTTATATCACTGGAGCAGTTATATTAAAAAGTGCTAATGGAGTTGCAGTGCCTGCAACAGTATTGCTCAACAGCACTAATAATCGACAACTACGGATTATTCCGTTAAGCAGCTTAACAAGTAATACCACATACACTGTGGATATACTGGGAGGCTTTCTACGGGATAACGCGGGAAACCTGTTTACGGGATTGAACGGGGCAAATTCATGGACTTTCAGGACATTGAGTTCGGATACAACAGCTCCAGTTCTGAAAACAGCCAAAATGTACAGCAATAACATCATTCGTTTGACATATGACGAATTGCTCTCAAGTCTTGATCCGTTTGCTTCCAGCTTCACAGTCACGATTAACGGAGAGAACCGTAATGTAAGCACATCTTATGTTTCAGGAGATAGTGTATATGTGGTACTGGATACGGGTGTAGCGGTAGGACAGGTTGTACGAATTGCGTACGCCCCAGGAACGGGGACCCGTAAGATTCAGGATATGTCTTTTAACGCTGCAGCAGCATTCTCAGCCAGAGATGTGGAGAACGGCCTGGATTCCATCATGTCCAAACCGCGTGAAGGTACAGCGTATGGTAATACAATTAGCTTATACTACCCAGAAACGGTATATATTAATTCAAGTGATGCAGCAAGACAGTTTAGCGTGACGGCTGATGGAGCATCGGTAGGAATTAGTAGCATCTCTACGAATAATAGCTCTCTGGTTACGCTCAGTCTTAATCGTTCCATCCAGAACGGAGAAGTAGTGAGGGTATCATATGAACCGGGCTCATGGCCTGTAAAGGACACCCGTGGACAGGCACTTGCGGGCTTCAGTGGGTTCTACGTTCGCAATAGTATTGATACGAAAGCACCCGAATTTCAAAGTGCAGAAGTAAGTGGATCCACATTATGGATTCGTTACAATGAACCGCTGAGCAGAACGAACAAACCTCTCAAGAGTCAATACTCCGTATTGGTAGATGGTAAGGCAGTGTTCGTAAATGATACAGAGATCGAGGATGACTTGGTTACCTTGACTTTGGCAAGTGCAGTTGCCAGCACGCAAAACGTCAGTTTGTCTTACGTACCAGGAACCTTGAGATTGACCGATTTGAATGGCAACCCCGCTGGTTACATTAATTTAGCGCCAGTGACCTATACCTATGGAAATGGGAAAATTCTCTCGGCCGTCCTTCAAGGGGACATCGTGTCCATCACTTTTAAGGATCCACTTCAGGCCCAGATGGCTCTTACAGCACCTCAGTTCGTTGTACAGCTTGGTGGTTCCGCGGTAAGTGTAACCTCTGCTGCTACTTCAGGTTCCTTGTTAACCTTGAAGATTTCGAGTGCAGCGACATCGGGTCAGACGGGAACGGTTAGTTATGTACCGGGAGCTGTTCCTTTGAGAGATGCATTAAATAACACTATTGCAGCTTTTGGGCCGCTTACCTTACAGTTGAATGGCAGTTCTACAGGTAGCCAGACGAATAGTCGGCCTTCTTGGTTGACAGAATTAGATGCATCGAGCTATGGTCAGTCTTTACTTGTGATGAGTAACGATACAGCTACCAATGTGTCGGCAATGACTCGCAATAACCTTTCAACTCGTCAATTTAACGTAGATGCTTCCAAATTGCTACAGGCCTATGAGTACGCGACTACGGCCGGTAAAACGGCACAGCCTGTTGTATTTGAGATTAATGCCGATGAATCTTCGGCATATGTTGGCTTCCCGTTAGGTGCATTGGCTCAGTTGGCATCAAGCAACCGTAGCAGTTCAATTGGAATCAAGTATGGTGATCGCCTATGGACACTTCCTTTGTCCAATTTAGATGTGTCTTCAATAATTCAAGGCGTGGGTGCATCAACAAATACAGGTTCTTCCTATCTTTACGTACAGATCGAGACAGTACCAGTATCTGGATCGGGCACATTAGATGGCTTATTGCTAGCTGCGGGTGCACAGAAGTTGGGGAATAATACGAATATATACTTGTCTGCATTTAACGGAAATAATAATCAACGTGTGGAGCAGAGCTTTAAGAGCCAGCTTGCTATACAATTGCCATTGAAAACACCGACGACAACTTCAGGGCTAACCTATATCGATCCAGGTACATTTATTCTATCTAACGTGCCTAGTTCGTTTAAAACCACGATCAATAGTGTTGTCATTCAAGGACAATTAAATGGTAATCAAACGGTTGTTCCTGTCACACATATCGTAAATTACCAAGATACATCATCCCATTGGGCTAGTGCAGTCATTAAAGAACTATCTGCCAAATGGATCATTGGTACGCCGAACGGTTCTTTCTATGGACCTAACCAAAATATAACCCGTGCCGAGTTTGCTGAATTAGTGGCTAAAGGGATGGGACTCGCAGGTAATCAAACAGCGACAGGTCGTTTCCGTGATGTTCTTGGAGGTGGCACTACAAGTGCCTATATCGGTGCTGCCGCTGAAGCCGGAATCATTACGGGAAATACCGATGGGACTTTTAAGCCGGATCGCCCCATTACGCGTGAGCAGATGGCACTTATGATGGTACGTGCGATGAACTACGGTGGGAAAACAGTCTCTCTTCAATCTTCGGCTGCTACCACTTTATCCAAGTTCAAGGACAGCAATAAAATTCAGTCCAAGGATTCAGTTGCCAAAGCGGTGCAAGAGGGAATCATTCAAGGCATGACAGCCAGAACATTCGAACCTCAGGGAAATGCAACTCGTGCACAGGCAGCAGTCATGTTGAAGCGGGTTTTGGACAAGTTAGGATATCTATAAAAGGCACACCATAACTATATTAGTAAAGTCACTCATCCCGAGTTAGAGGATAAAGGGTGTGTAATGTATAGGGACACTTCAAGAAAGCACAATTCTTGAGGTGTTCCTTTTTATTTGAAATAGAATACAAAATTATGATGTGATAAAAATCAATATTTAGGGGAGCTGATATGATGACAGTAAAAATAAAGAATCTCTGTACAGACGAAGTCTATTTTTTGATTAGTTTAACTACATACCAGAAACGTCTTGAATCGATTAGCCAATATATACCTCAATCTTAGCTATGGGCGTAACTTTTTCCACAAAAAGCAGTCTATTAATAGAAGAGTATACTAGAGATCTCGCTATCGGCTGTCTACTTGGCAGTGTTCGTGATGTCTAAGATTGATATACAAGATGGGAGAGACGTTTCAGACATGCTGGGGAAACATGGGAAACAGCCGGAAGACGTTAAGGGTAGTAAGGTGAAGAAATGGGCAATTGTGACGCTGGCGGGCGTGATATGGATTGCACCGGTGATGAGCGCAGGCGGACAGATGTGGTCAGGCACTTCGTGGCAATCGGTGGCCGCAGCGGCATCTACCAATACAAGCAAGTTGAGTGAAGAAATTCTGACTTCGGGTGCGAAGCTCATGAAATACAGATATACGACAACACGTTCCGGTTCCAAGGTCAACGTACTGGCGGATGTAATCCAGGTGGATCTGCAGAACCCATATGTGAAGCTGGATGTGATGACAGGCAAGGGCGGTAATCTGAACAGCAAACAGAGTACGGGTGCTATGGCTAAGGAAAATAGTGCGGTAGCTGCTGTGAACGGTGATTACTTCAATGTATCCGGAGAGCTCGCCCCTATTGGTGGACAGGTCTCCGATGGCGTACTGGTCTCCACACCTTCTGAACTATCGGGCATGTATGCCCTCACGGTGACCAAGGATGGCAAACCGATGATCGACGAGTATTCTTTTGACGGGACTGTGAAGGCACAGGATGGTTCAACCTTTGTTTTGCGTGGGATAAATAAAGAGGATTATACGGTAGAGTCTGGTGCGGTGAAATATAGTCATGCCAACTCGATGTATATTTATACACCTGCCTGGACGTCCACCAAACGTCCAAATGACCCCTCCACAACACCGACAGAGGTTCTCGTGCAGAACGGAGTAATTACCCAAATCTCGGATAAAAAAGCGTTAAACATGACGGTGCCGCAGGATGGGTACATTTTGCGTGCGCATGGTACAGCAGCGACATGGATCATGAGCCATCTATCTGTTGGGCAAACCCTGGATGCGGATTACAAGTTAAAAGCCAAAACAACGGGGCAATCGGTTGATCCAAGTAACCTGGAGATGATGATTGGCGGTCATACCATTCTTGTGAATGGTGGTAAGGCAGCTTCCTTTTCCCGTGATATCGCCGCTTCCGGCATTGGTGGTATTCGTGCAAGAACAGCAGTAGGATACTCCCAGGATGGTCGGTATGTCTACATCATTGCAGCGGAGAAAAACAGTAACAGCAGCGGGATGTCGCTGACGGAACTGCAATCCTTCATGACCAGTGTGGGTGTCTGGAAAGGTATGAACCTGGACGGAGGCGGCTCCACAACAATGGTAACACGTCCGTTGGGTGAACAAACTGCTGGGCTGACGTTCAACACAGAGTATGGCACCGAGCAACGTCAGGTTGTAAACACGCTGGGTGTGTTCTCTACGGCTCCTGTAGGTAAACTGAAGGGCTTTGCCGTGAGTGGCAGCCAAACGTTGCTGGTGGGACAAGAGGGCAAGTACACAGCCAAAGGATATGACACCTATTACAACCCGATCGCTACAGGCGATATCAGCATGTCCTGGAAGTCCAGCAACAACGGCATCGTGAGTGTCAGCAACGGCAAGATCAAAGGCGTGAAGCCGGGTACAGCAACCCTGACGGCAACAAGCAATGGAGCTTCATCCTCCATTAAAGTATCGGTACTGGGTGGAAGTGAGTTGGCTTCCCTGACAGCAGGATCGGGTCTGGGTTCGCTCAAGGCGGGCACAACGATATCCATTCCGGTAACGGCAACAACGAAGAGCGGACAAAGTGTTACGGTTCCGGCGGACTCGCTGACATGGGAATTTATCGGGTTCAAAGGTAAAGTCACTGCTGACCAATTAACGGTATCTTCTGTCAATTCCGGTGCACAAGTGGGATATGCGATTGGTCGTTATGATGGTTACAGCACAGTCGTGGTCCTCTCGGCTTCTGCAAGCGAAACGATCTGGGAGAATTTCGAAAATGTGAATTATCCGATCAACTTCACGACGAACGCAGCGGGCGTAACTGGTTCGGCAACCGTTACAGCAGGAACTGGTGAGAAGGCTGGCTCCAATGTACTGCAACTCGGTTACGATATGACAGCTGGAACAGGCAAAATGTACGCTTATGCACAACTGAATGGTTCTACCGGCAGAGAGGTATCTGCTGCGGCTACATCGATGTCGATGGATGTTATGGGAGATAAGAGCCTGAACTGGCTGCGTGCCGAATTCACGGATGCTAATGGCAAAACGGTATATGCCGATCTCGCCAAGGCAATTGATTGGAACGGTTGGAAGAAGCTGAGCGTAGACCTGAACGGACTGAATATCGCCTATCCAGCGAAGCTGAAGCGGGTCTATGTGGTGAATGTGGAAGAGGGTCAGGATGAGCGAGCGAAATCAGGTACGGTTGCTTTTGACAACATCGCATTCACGATGCCTTCCAAGTCCAGTGAAGTTGGATTGCCTACGGGAACAGCTTCGCTTGTACTTGGGCAGAAGTCGATGACGGTGAACGGAACGAAAAAAGCGATTGACGCAGCACCAGTCCTGAAAAATGGTACAACGTATGTGCCAATCAAGCATGTTTTGGACGCTTTTGGTGGTCAGGCAAGCTGGGATAGCAAAAATCAGCGGATTACGGTATTACGTGGTGGAAAGCTGATTGATCTGGTTGTAGGGCAGAAAGAATTCATTCTGAATGGTAAAAGACAGAGCGCAACTGTTGCACCATACGTAACGGGTGGTAGGACTTTAGTCCCGCTTAGACTCGTTTCCGAGCAACTTGGACTGACTGTAAAATGGGAACAGAAAACGAAGACCGTTACCATCTCATCGTGATATGGTATGATATATACCGGAAACGATAGAAATGGAGTCGAACAAACGTGGATTTACAAGCCGATGCCATAGACCGCGTCATTAAAAACGCCATACAAGTCATGGAAAACAGCAAATATCAAATGTTCGAGATCATGGACGCGACTCGCGATGAGCTGAAAACACTCAACGAGGAGTTAAAGTCGGTGCTGAAGGAGACGGCGGAAACGATCGAGAAAGTAGATCAGTTGGAGCTGAACTACCGCCGTTCCCGGATCCGGCTGACTGAGGTTAGCCGCGACTTTGTCCGTTATTCCGAGCATGATATCAAGCAGGCATATGAGAAAGCAACACAGCTGCAGCTGGATCTGATGATTTATCGTGAGAAGGAAATGTATCTGAAGGCCCGTCGGGATGACCTACAGAAGCGTGCCAAAAATGTGGAAGCTTCTGTGGAGCGTGCCGAGACCATCGGTTCGCAGATGGGTGTTGTACTCGAATACCTGTCAGGTGAACTAGGTCAAGTGACCCGGATCATTGAAAATGCCAAAAATCGACAAATGATTGGTTTGAAAATAATTTTGGCCCAGGAAGAAGAGCGGAAACGTATTGCTCGTGAAATTCATGACGGGCCTGCCCAGATGCTCGCCAATCTAGTGCTTAGGACGGAAATTGTAGAAAGAATGCTCATTAAGCAGGATTTTAAGATGGTCCAGGCCGAAATAGTAGATTTGAAAGGCCAGGTTCGTTCCAGTCTTGAAGAAATGAGAAAAGTTATTTTCAATCTGCGTCCTATGGCACTGGATGATCTGGGACTGATTCCAACGCTTCGGAAGTACGTGCAGGATTTTGAGGTAAAAACGAAAATCCGGTCGCTTTTTGAAACAAGAGGTAAGGAACATCGTTTATCTTCAGCCATGGAGGCTGCAATCTACCGCCTTGTGCAGGAAGGTCTGTCGAATGCTGCAAAGCATGCTTATCCCACATATGTTGTAGTGGAAATTACATACCAGGCTCAGCTCGTCAAAATTGTCGTTCAGGACAATGGGCTTGGGTTCAAACCGGAGCTTCTTGCGAAGAAAAGCAAGGATCATACCCACTTCGGTCTGATTGGGATGAGAGAACGGGTTGAACTGTTAGAAGGAAGAATAGAGATTGAATCCGGAGAAAATCAAGGAACCAAAATAGTGATTCATATCCCGACAAACGTGGATAAGGGAAAGGAGTAGCAGGATGATGGAAAACCGTGATACTGGTAAAGCGTCAATTAAAGTTCTATTGGCTGATGATCATCAGCTGTTCCGTGAGGGACTGAAACGCATTTTAAATATGGAGGACGACATTGAGGTCATCGGCGAATGCGGCGATGGTATTCAAGTGCTCGAATTCTGCAATCAGGATAAACCTGATATCGTGTTGATGGACATTAACATGCCGATCGAAAACGGGGTTGAGGCAACGGAGAAATTGCGTGAGCTTTTCCCTGATGTCAAAGTGATTATCCTGTCCATTCATGATGATGAAAGTTATGTATTTGAGACGCTTCGTAAAGGGGCTAACGGGTACTTGCTGAAGGATATGGAGGCCGAGTCTCTGATCAATGCGATTCGTTCCGTGCATGAAGGACATGCGTTCATTCATCCGAAAGTAACAGGCAAACTGATCATGCAGCTGCGTCGTATGACGTATCTTAATGAAACAGGGGCAATGAGTGAAGGAGCTTCGAAGGAAGCAGGTGTTAAATTTGTCGCTGGCGACAATAACCCGCTCACACGTCGTGAGGCTGAAGTACTGCGTTTGATGGCAGAAGGTAAGAGCAATAAGATGATTGGTGAATTCCTGTTCATCAGTGAAAAAACAGTAAAAAACCATGTCAGCAGTATTCTGCAAAAGATGGAAGTGGACGACCGTACACAAGCTGTTATCAATTCGATCAAATATGGTTGGGTTACGCTCTAATAGCCTATTTCTTTATAAAGCAGTATTTATATCGTAAGTCAGTCCATTGGTTGGTTCAACCTTGATGAAATATAGATTGGTGTTCACTCGCGCCCTTTCCAGAATGTTGGATTGGTCTGCGGGTTAATGGACTTTATCACTGCAAATGAGCAAAGTGTAAAGTTGTGCGGAACATATGTTCAAGCTTAGGCGTGAATGAATGACCTGGCCTGTCTTTCTTCGTCCGGTGTCGATCAGAATGGAATATGAGTGATGGGAAATGCAAGTGTAACCCTTCAGGAAGTACAGCATATACTTGTTGTATACAGGGATGTTCGCCATGGGTGAGCATGACCTTCCGAGGAGGTGCAGTTGCCATGGTTGCTCATCTGACTATGATTCTGCTCATATACTTCCTGGCGGCAATGGCCGTTCATGCCATGCACCAGCGCCATCTTTCCCGTCCGGAACCTGACGGTTTCGAGCAGATTTTGCTCATCCCTTCCAATCAGGCAGGGCGGATCGAAGGCATTGTAAGAGAACTTTGCCGGGAATTGTTATACCGTGGAAAGAGCTTCAGATTAACAGTTGTCGCTGATCGTACAGAAGCGGAAACGATTACGATTATTGAAAAGCTTATGCGAAGGCAAGGATTGGAGACATCCTATCTGCCTGCTGTCCCTACTGATATTGAACAGGTAGCACAGACCGATCACACTTTTCGACTGATTGATTTGCGCGAGTCAGAGCAATAAATCATCATGTGAACGGGAAATGAGATTATCATTTCGCAGATCTACAGTGAAAAGATTACAGCAGAAGCTGTAGTCTTTTTTTGTAATTGTAGCCAAGTCTGCTTTTAAATTAAAAATGGGTTTTTATGCAATCTATGGTTATTGTCTGGGTGCGGTGAGTTCTTGATCACAGAAATAAGATTTTCGAAGTCAGAAATCTTAATTTAAAAGTATAGACGATACAGATTGGAAAAAGTTTCGCTCTTTTAAAGAAAGATTCTGGTTATTAGCAGAATTGGTGTGTGTGAACCAGAGATGATAGATCAAATGATATAATGAAAGCAGAATCTTCCATTATATTGACCTATGGTATATTGAACCATATAATTACTTAAAATGGATGTTGAACGTGGGAAATGTGTGTTTCTGGAAGGGGGTATCTTCTTGAGTATATTGGATAAGACGATCCGAACAGAATTTTTACATTACATAGAGGAAAACAAAATCCTTCTCTATCATTTTGCAGAGAGATCAGGCATTAATTCTGGAACGCTAAGCAGGGTGATTAACGGTTCACAGCCTGTATCGGTTAAAATTCTGGATATTTTGACAGAATACATGGGATTGGAAGAAGGATATTTTTATGAACAGTATGTGAGTGAGTTGTCTAATGATTCTACGATGAACTGGCGACGACTGCGTCCGTTTATCATGCGCTGCGCTGAGCTTGGAAAAAACGATTGTATTGAACGTACTGTAGATCTAATGATGGAGAATCCTGCGTACATCAAACCTTTGTTTGATTGTGCCGAATCATTCAACAACGAAGGGAGAGCGGAAGCTGCATTAATTATTTATCGTAAAGTGTGTGAGGGAGAACGGTACCAGCATGCCGAACGGCTGGCTATTTGCCAGTATCGAATATTTAAACTTTCGATTAATGATGATCAGCAAAATAATCTGGAACATGCAGTGCAATTTGATCCTTATGTCGTGCGTCTTAATGAGTTGGAGCAACTGGATGCGCTGAAGGATCTGATGAATCTATATCTCTCATTGCGTCGTTGGGACAAAGCGGAGCAACTGGCAACACGAATGGGCAAACTGGCGAGGGTACAATATGAAATCAAACATCAACGCATTAGAAGGGGGAAGAGTTATCAAGAGCCTTCCAAAGCGTTGTTTGGTTATATTTTATACTCGGATTTGATCATAGCATCAATATATGGAGAAAAGAATGAGTATCAGCAGGCGTTATACTACGTCTCATGCTATGAAAATCACGAGTGGGTTATTGAGAATGATCTTGAAGCGGAGCTTACAAAGAGTCAGTTTCGGGAGTGGGCAACAGCAAATAGGTACCTCTTTGAAATAATGACAGGAAGAATTGAGATTTTAGATGAGTATGTGGATTATTTATCTACAAAAGAAAATGAGATTCTACGTGGATTGTTTAAGCTTATTAAGGCAGCACTAAGTTATAATATAAATATGGATCATGTGTTGGAACGCTTTAAGACCGCGATATCATCATTTATGATCACACATGAGAAGGTAGGTTCTTATACCAATCAGATTATAGATGATCAGTTCGTGAATTTCTTGGCAGATGTAGCGGATTATTATCTAAACTCAGACCGGATTCGAGTTGGGATTCAATTTATACTGGATAGTTTGGCAATCTCAGCTAGAATTAATAATGATGCTTGTATGGTCAGAGGGTTCTGTACATTTGATTCCATTCGGCATTTAGCAACAAACGAAGAGCTTCATAAGTACACTACACTGCTGAAGGAGGTCCGAAAAGAGAGATGAAGATAAAATTCATAATCATTGCTACCATAATTACCATCACAACAATGGTGGTGCCATTTAATACGTCTTCTGCTACGGAGAATGTACCACCTGAAGTTCCAAAAATTTTAACGACTAATTCTCATGGTCAAGGTGGTTGGTAGATATTGTTTCATAGATTATAAATAGTTACCTGTGAGAGGATGACCACATTTCATTTTCTTATAGGTTTTTTGTATATCTGACATGAATCTTGGTTTTTACATAAGAGGTTACACTGTTTCATAGAGGTGAGGATGCTATGAAATATGTTGTGAACAATCAAGAAAACGACTTGGAACGTGAACGGGAAAGCTTGCATGCGTTGGTTGCGATTTATGGTTTACAACATCCAATGGTAATTAAGCAATCCGAGATTTTGGATGAGTTGATTAATCGGTATAATCGAATGTTTCTCAGGCATCTCCAAACTAAGTAATACATAACCGGTTCCTGTAAATTTTAGACCAACATAATTGAAGTAAATGTACTTCGTAGAATAAGGTTCATCTAGATGATATTTATAATAGTCCGGTTAGAAGTTGTTCAGCACTTAATCAGTAACCTGTAATTCGAGTTGGGAAATAAACTTTTTGTAATGGCTGAATTTGTAGAGTAGAGATTCAATTGGTATAGTAAATAAGTAGATTCATCATAAGAAGATTGAATATGGACATGAAGCACATGCTCCGGCCAACAGCCGGGTTGGCATGTGCTTTTTTTGCGTTCAGAGAAATTAGGATGGGGGAGCGTATATGAAGGTTGCTATATATGTGTGCCGTGTAGGTGAAGGGTGGAGCATGGTCTTGTCCCTTGACATTCGAGTGGATGTGACTTGGTGGCTCGAGGGAGGAAGTGGTCGGCACGTGCTGCGCTGGTTGTTGTTAGATACGGCGTTGCCACTAAGTCAGGCATCTTGGTTGGTTGAACATTTTGATATGGAGCGAGGCATGGATCAGTGGGGTGAGCGCGAATGGAAGAGCTATCTTGCGCGGAAGCTGGATGTATATGAACTGGCCTCGGGGGAAGTTGAGGCGAGAAAAGTTATAGCGGGCAAAGCGGGGAGTGCTGCTGTGCGTGGTATTCAGGTAGGCGGGATGCCCGAGCCGTATCCCGCCGGGCAGTGGGCTCAGCTGGAGCGGGACGCGGCCCTGCTGGCTGAGCGGATCAGCGGCCGCCAATTACTGGCGGCCGAGGCGGAGGCGTTGCTGGCGGACACCGCCCAGCCGCCAAGGGAGTGGCGCGCGGCTGCGCAGCTCGCGCGCTTGCACGGGCGGCTGAGTATCACAGCCGCCCTCGAAGGGCCTGCCACGCGGCGTCGGCACGCGTGGCTTGGACGCGCGCGGAGCGCGCCCCGCTGCCACCGTTGTGGCAGCGAAGCAAGGCAGCGCGTGCCCTGCGCTGCCTGCGGCCTGGCGGCGTGCGCCTACTGCGAGGCCTGCCTCGCGCTGGGGCGCAGCCGTGCTTGTGCGCTGCTGCTACGCAGTGCAGCGCAAGGGGCCGTGCCACGACGCGGCGAAGCACCGCGTCGTGGCACGGCCTTGGCCCCCACCGGCGGCGGGCTCGCCCGGTGGGGGCTTAGCGCAGCGCAGAGCGCGGCAGCAACCGCGGCGCTAGCGTTTTTGGCCCGGCCGCCCGCAGGGGATGGGCCGGGGCGATTTTTGCTGTGGGCTGTGACCGGGGCCGGCAAGACCGAGATGATATTCCCTCTACTCCAACATACATTGGATCGTGGTGGACGAGCACTGGTCGCTACGCCGCGCAGGGATGTGGTGCTGGAACTAGCTCCGCGTCTAGCTAAAGCTTTTCTGGACACCTCACTCGCTACCCTTTACGGAGGCAGTGACGAACGCTGGAAAGACGCTCAGCTCACGCTCGCGACCACACATCAACTGATGCGTTTTCACCAGGGATTCGATCTCGTCATTATCGATGAACTGGATGCTTTCCCATATCACAACGATCCAATGCTCGCTCACGCCGCGGCATCTTCCTGCAAACCAGAGGGGAATTTCGTCTATCTGTCTGCTACACCGCCAGCCCGGCTACAGAGGGAAGCAGCGCAGGGAAAACTCACTCATGCCAAAGTTCCAGTACGTTTCCACCGTCATCCTTTGCCCGTGCCAAGATTGATCAAGATGGTTACAGTGGCCCAGTGTATTCAAAGACAGCAATTGCCAGCTGTAATTAAAAATAACATTCAAATTTCACTGAAGCGTGACGCACAGGTATTTGTCTTTGTGACACGTATTGCCCAGATTGAGGCGTTTGTTAACCTGATGCGTCGTACCTTTCCCGGAATCCATATCGAAGGAACTTCATCTCAGGACCCTGATCGCGCTAGCAAAGTTATAGCCTTTCGTGAGCGCACAATTCGTTTGCTCGTAACGACAACGATTTTGGAGCGTGGCGTGACCATTCCACGTAGCGATGTCTTTATATTGGATGCAGACAATGGTCTCTTTGATGAAGCTTCACTGGTTCAGATGGCGGGCAGAGCAGGACGTTCCATGGATGACCCGGCGGGTAGGGTGGTTTTTGCATCGTCCCGTCGGACACGTTCCCAGGTTAAGGCCGTTGCACAGATCCGGAAAATGAACACCATCGCTCGTCGCAAAGGTTATCTGCATCCACCATCCCGAACCTAATTGTTATCTGCCAAGTTCGGTTCCACACTTCACATTACATTCCCAAGACTGGAGGTTTGCTCATCCATGTTCAACTGGCTCAGTAACTTAACCGATTATGCGCAGCACCTGACCGGGCGTCTTCATCACCTACTCGCCCCACCGGGAGCGACTTGTCTGACATGCGGCACTCGAGCGATCCTTTCTCCAATCTATCCGGGCATATGCCCACGTTGTGTGAAGCCGATTCCATGGATCCGCTCCATCCGCTGCCTGCGTTGTGGTCGGGGAGTCGGATGCCCGGACTGTGCTCGTCCACATATGCAAAACCGTTCTTTTATCCTCAACCGCAGCGCAGTACAATACAACGCTCTTATGAAAGAATGGATAGGAATGTACAAGTTCAGAGGCCACGAAAGATACGCGCCGCTCCTAACCGCGCTGTTGATTCGAGCTTTTCAAGCGATGAGTGAGGAGCAGAATTCTGCTTTGGCAAAAGAACCCCCCGTCCCCGTGGCTTATCCCGCCACACTTGCTCAACAAATGAAGCCGCAATGGCAGCCTGACGCGGTCACCTATGTTCCGGTGAGCAGCGAGCGCCTGGCCGAGCGCGGCTTCAATCAGGCGGAGCGGCTGGCTGATGGGCTCGCCACCGCCTGCCGCCTACCCATCGTTGATCTGTTGCAGCGCCAGATCAACACGACCAAACAAAGCTTCAAATCACGCGGTGAGCGTATCGAAACGATGAAGAATGCTTTTACCATCAACCCGGATGGTATGCAATTAATTGAAGAGCTATACAGGAAAGTTCATTTGCCAACACGAAAGGGCATGTCACATGCCAAACCCATACAGATACTGCTAATCGATGATATATATACAACAGGTAGCACCTTGGACGCTTGTGGGCGGGTTATCCTAAATACCTGCTTCTCTATGGAGATTATCGTCGAGATTTACACACTGACACTGGCAAGATCGTAGTAGTTAAATCCAAATAATAAATGACTGTCCAGTAATCTTCAGACACTCTAGGCGGGGAATCTATACATTATGATTAATAGTAGACAGGAAAATATGTTCCTTTATTAATCATTGTTATAATTGTGATTGTCTCCATTCCATTTATACCGTTTGAAGTATAGTTGTTTGAAGAAATGATGAATGAAAGCGTTATAAGAAAATTTTTACATGTAAAAAAGAGGAATTGGTTTTCTCGCGCAGAATAGATAGTTTTGCCGTTCACCACGGGGAGTGGCACATCATATCTTTTGAAGGGGAGAACAGAAGTGGTCGCAGGAAAAAGAAAAAACAGATTTTACTTATGGACTGTCCGTTTACTAGTATTTATGCTGGTATTCGGACAGTTTGGCATGTACGGGGGGAACCGTGCAGATGCCGCAACGAGTAATAGAATTATCGCATCCAGTAATGATTATCGTTTTGTATTATCCGAACAGAATGGGAATCTGATGGTGAATCAGAAACCGATTGATCTGGGCTGGACGAGATCATACAGTATTTCAGCAAAAGGATATTCCTTCTCAAGAAGTCAGTCCATTAGAGGAAATGTTGCAGATATGACCAATGTTACCTTTGGTAAGTATACTTCTACCTATACTGGGCAAGTGACTAATGCATTTATCGTTGACTTTTCCGAGGTTTGGGAATATTACAGTACCATGGAATATAGACAATCAGGTACGAATGTAGGTGTTTGGAACAATTCCCGAGTAGATGAATTTGGAATGGAAACCCCCAGATATGTACAAAGTTATGAAGCCTCTCAACTTAGTTTGGTGATTAGCGCGGATACAGGTGCTGTGGTAGATTTTGTATCCAACCTTAATCCATATTACACACGCAAGGCAGAATCATTCAGCTTTATTAAGGAGTCGGGAACAAAGGAGCCAATTACTACGGTTCCTGCTATTCCAACTGGCCTAGTAGCCACTGCGAATGATGCGACGATCAACCTTAACTGGTTAGCTGCACAACAAGCGGTTCAGTATGAAATTGAAGAAAATGGTGTAACTAAAGGTCCGTTCTATGGTCTGGACTATACAAGTAGCCCTTATAGAAATAATACGAACTATACTTACAGAGTACGTGGTGTTAATCAAAGAGGTGCAGGTGAATGGAGTGTTCCATACTCGCTGAGAACTTTACTTGAAAAACCGATCTTAACCGCAAAAGGCGAAGAGGGAAAGAATACATTGAATTGGAAATCCGTTGAATTTGCAGATCGATATCAATTGCAAATTGACGGTGGAGAGCCTATTGAATTGGGCAATGTGAACTCATATGAGCATGAAGATTTGGAGTCCAATTCAACACATACCTATGTGCTAAAAGCCTTCTCAACTGATAATGAGAGCTCGCGGAGTAAACCACTAAGTCAATTAACGGTACCTAACCGTGCAGATGGTTTGAAAATCACTGATGCTACAGTGAATAAATTGTCTGTATCCTGGGCTGCTGTTAAGGGAGCAACAGGATATGATCTGGAGATCGACGGGTCAGTTGTTGCGGTAACAGGAACAACATATAACAAGACTGGACTTGCAGCCAATACAGAGTACACCTTCAGAATCAGATCCAAAAATTCAGGTGGGGCAGGAAGTTGGAGTGATCCAGTAACGGGTACTACTCAACTGAGCACACCCGTAGTTCAATCCAATGCCACGGCAGAGGAGGTTGTGCTTGTATGGACTCCAATTGAAGGGGCAACTTCATATGATGTTGAAGCGGATGGAGTTGTTTCTTTGGGGTTAGAAGATCCAATCTTTAACCACACCGATCTGACACCAGGCACAGCGCATAAATATCGTGTGCGTGCAATCAATGAGACGAATACAAGTGCTTGGACATCAGTGGTGACGCAAAATACCTTGCCTGGCTCTGTCAGTGGATTGAATGTGAGTGCAGTCACCAATGCAGCCATTACCGTGAAATGGAATGCGGTTAACGGTGCCACAGGCTACGATTTGGAAATCGACGGCACCCCTATTTCTTTGACAACCACAAGTTATGCGAAGAGTGGACTCGCTGGAAACACGGACCACACTTTCCGTATTCGTTCAAAGAATATTGCAGGTGCAGGAGCCTGGAGCGAGATAGTAACAGGTCGTACGCAATTTAATCTGCCTGTATTGAAGGCATCCTCTGAAGAAACAGCGATCATATTAACGTGGACATCCATACCAGATGCTACTGCATATGAGATTGAAGCGGATGGCGTGATTGTTGCGAAGGTAAGTGAATCAGGCTACACACATGAAAATATATTACCCGGTACTTCTCATAAATATCGTATTCGTGTAGCTACTGAATATAACACAAGTGCTTGGACAGCTGTCCTGACACAGAGTACATTGCCTGCAGCAGTCTCAGGTCTCAGTTTAACATCCACAACGAACACCGCAATTTCCTTGAAATGGAGTGCAGTGACCGGTAGCTCTGGATATGACTTGGAGATTGATGGAGTGGTAGTTCCAGTTACTGGTTTAACATATACGAAGAGTGGTCTTGCAGCGAATACGGACCATACGTTCCGTATCCGTTCCAAGAATACGGCAGGTGTGGGTGTGTGGAGTGACGTGGTAAGTGGCACGACTCAACTCAATACGCCTGTGCTGAAAGTATCTTCCCAAGAAGGTGCAATTATAGTAACTTGGGCAGATGTTACTGATGCAACTAAATATGAAGTGGAGGCAGATGGTATTGTTGTAGCTACGGTTACGACGCCAGTCTATACGCACGAGAGTTTGACTCCAGGAACAACGCATAAGTATCGTGTAAGAGCCCTGACGGAGATGAACGTTAGCCCTTGGACTGCACTTCTCACTCAGAATACTTTACCGGGTTCAGTCACAGGGTTGAGTGTAACCTCTGCAACCAATGTCGCTATCGCGCTTAAGTGGAATGCCGTAATTGGAGCAACGGGTTACGACTTGGAGATTGATGGCACGGTAGTACCTGTAAGTGGATTAACATACAACAAGACAGGTCTTGCAGCCAATACGGATCATACGTTCCGGGTTCGCTCCAAAAATACGGCAGGGGCCGGAGCATGGAGTGATATCATTGATGGCACGACCTTGTTGAATACCCCTGTTTTAAAAGCTTCCTCGGAAGAGACTGCTATTACAGTAACATGGGCAGATGTATCAGATGCGATCAAGTATGAGATTGAAGCAGATGGCTCAATTGTGGCAACAGTTAATGAGCCGAAATATGTGCATTCAAGTCTTCAGCCAGGAACAGCGCATAAGTATCGTGTACGAGCACTGACAGATACAAACAATGGGGCTTGGACTGCTGTCTTAAATCAAAATACACTACCAGGTTCAGTTACTGGATTGGGCATTACCTCTGTAACGAACACAACAATGGCTTTGAAATGGAATGCTGTAACCGGAGCAACAGGTTATGAGCTTGAAATTGATGGCACGGTAGTAGTTGCTACTGGATTAACATACAACAAGACCGGACTTGCAGCTAATACGGATCATACGTTCCGCGTTCGCTCCAAAAATGCGGCAGGGACCGGAGCATGGAGTGATGAGGTAAGGGGTACAACGTTATTGAATACCCCTGTTCTAAAAGCTTCCTCGGAAGAGACTGCGATTACATTGACATGGGCAGATGTAACAGATGCAACCAAGTATGAGATTGAAGCAGATGGAGTCGTTACTGGTACAATTAGCGAACCGAAATATGTGCACACTAGTTTGGTCCCAGGAACGGCGCATAAATACCGTGTGCGTGCACTGACGGACTCTAATACAGGTGCTTGGACTGCGGTGCTGACGCAAAGTACGATACCTGCTTCAGTTACTGGTTTAAGTATTAGCTCTGTTACCAATGTAGCCATTGCCTTAAAATGGACGGCAGTAACGGGAGCAACGGGTTATGATGTGGAGATCGACGGTACAGTTGTACCGGTAACGGGAGTAGCTTATACGAAGAGCGGGCTTGTGACAAATACGGATCACACGTTCCGTATTCGTTCTAAAAATACAGCAGGTGCAGGTATATGGAGTGAGATTGTAAATGGAACAACTTTACTGAACACACCTGTGTTGAAGGCTTCTTCTGAGGAACAAGCGGTCACCTTGACATGGCCTGAAGTTAAAGATGCAACCAAATATGAGATTGAAGCGGACGGAGTCTTAGTGGGTAATGTTAAGGTGCCTACTTATACTCACAATAATCTTATAGCTGGAACAGCACATAAATACCGCGTACGCGCTCTGACCGAAACCAATGTTGGAGCTTGGACTGCGGTCTTGACACAAAATACGTTGCCTGGTTCTGTGACCGGGCTAACGGTAACAAGCGTAACGAACACAGCTGTTGCTCTGAAGTGGAACGCAGTCTCAGGAGCGACGGGATATGACCTTGAAATTGATGGTACTGTTGTACCTGTTAGTGGGTTGGTTTATACCAAAACGGGCCTTATCGCCAATACGGATCATACATTCCGTATTCGTTCCAAGAATACTGCTGGGGCTGGGGCTTGGGGAGATGTAACAGATGTTACAACCCAGTTAAACACACCTGCTCTGAAAGCAACATCAGAGGAAACAGCTATTACTTTGAATTGGCTTGATATCAAAGATGCAACCAATTATGAAATTGAGGCAGATGGAGCAATTGTTTCTACAGTAACCGATCCCTCATATGTTCATAGTAATTTGCTTGCAGGAACATCGCACACCTATCGTGTTCGTGCATTAACGGATAAGAACAGCAGCGCTCGGTCTACGGTCTTGACTCAAAGCACTATACCAGGAAGTGTGACCGGATTGAGTTTGAATTCTGCAACAACAGTAGCTATTGCTATGAAGTGGAATGCGGTTACGGGAGCAACAGGATACGATCTGGAAATCGATGGTAAACCAGTCGCTGTAACGGCTCTTGCTTATACCAAAACAGCACTTCTAGCCAATACAGATCATACCTTCCGCATTCGTGCCAAAAATGCTGCTGGCATTGGTAGCTGGAGTGAGATCGTAACCGCCTCGACCCAATTAAATGTACCAACTACGCTGAAAGCCGTACCTGAAGAAACGGCAGTTACGCTGACGTGGAATGAAGTTGCTGGTGCAACAAAATACGAGATTGAGGCAGACGGCATGGTTGTTGCTACGGTGAGTGATCTCATGTATGTCCACAATGGAGTGCTTGGTGGCACCATTCATAAATATCGTATTCGTGCCCTGACCGACACTAATATGAGTGCATGGACAGCAGTATTGTCCCAAACTACGTTACCTGCGAGTGTCGCAGGCTTGAGTATTAACTCTGCAACCACAGCGGCTATCGCGCTGAGATGGAGTGCTGTAACTGGAGCTACCGGGTATGATCTGGAGATTGATGGTACGGTGGTTGCTGTGAGTGGAGTTGCTTATACGAAGAGCGGGCTTGCACCAAATACAGAGCATACCTTCCGCATTCGTGGCAAAAATGCTTCTGGTGCGGGAGCTTGGAGTGAGATCATAACGGGAATGACTCAATTAACTACACCTGTGCTGAAGGGAACTTCGGACAGAACAAACGTTATTCTGATATGGGACGCGGTTGTGGGAGCTTCGTCATACGAAATTGAAGCTGATGGACAAATTGTGGCAATTGTTAATGATTCAACGTTTATTCATTCTGATCTGTTACCGTCCAGTCTGCATAAATATCGTATCAGGGCATTCAATGACCAGAACACAAGCGTATGGTCTACTGTACTAAACATTAGAACATTGAATTAATGAATTAAAGTGGGGGAACGGGCTTGCGTATATATGCATCCTGTTCCCTTCTTTTGTTTTGTAAATAGACTATGGCTTCATCACAGAAAATAAGGTAATGTATAGTTATTATCTATTCGGAAATGGAAGTTTGAGAGGGGCGTTTTAGCGATGAATCTAGGTAACTGTCCTCGCTGTGGTAAATTATATGCGTTGAATTTTCGAGATGTATGCTCGAACTGTATCAAGGAAATAGAGCAGGAATATCAGATCTGTGTAGATTATTTGCGCGAAAACAAGGGTACCAACATACAGGAACTATCTGATGCAACAGAAGTCTCAATTAAAAATATTACCAAGTTCATTCGTGAGGGACGAATTTCCATCGAGAACGCCCCGAATATGATGTATCCTTGTGAAGTATGCGGAACGTTGATTCGCGAAGGTCATATGTGTGACTCTTGCCGTAATCGTTTAACGAAAGACTTGGCAGGAGCAGCTCGCGATGTAGGTCAGAAGGATAACGGTAATATAGGCGGACGAACCTACAATGCTCTCGACAAACTGCGCGATTAATAGGAACGAGGGCTCAAATACATGTTTTGCTATAACAAATGTTTTGAAACGTACCGATAAACTTATTAAAGATTATCGGTTTTTTTTATTATCCTAATCATTTTGATAACATAAAGATAAAGTAAGAAAAACGTATATCGTCGTAAAAACCTTATGTGGAAGGAAGTGCAAGTTAAATGAAAATCAATGAACCGAGTAGAATTGGCGCCATCAATTCATATCAAAGGAACGTTGAATCCAATCAGCAGGCTGATGCCAAGAAGAGCCGCCGTAAGGACGAAGTATCCATTTCTCCGGAGGCGATGAAGATGCTTGAGGAACAAAGTCGTACACAGGATGCAGGACGCGTACAACGGATACAGGAACTGAAAGAACAGGTGAGTTCCGGAACGTATCAGGTAGATAGTAGCAAGCTTGCTGACAAGCTGCTGCCGTATTTTAAGTCTTTTGATAAGGAATAGGTGATCACGTAATGGCAGCACTGGACAGATTGATTGCAGTTTTGCAGCAAATGGAACAAAGTCACCGCGATATGCTGGCACTCAGCGAGGTCAAGAGACAGGTCATTGTCAAAAACGATGTGGATGAACTCATTGCCCTCCTCAACAAAGAATCTCGTTTCATGAAACAACAGGAGCCATTGGAGATCGAGCGGCAGAGCGCAGTTCACGAACTGCTACAGGAGCGGGGCATCAAGTCCATGCTGAACCTGAATATCACCGAAATCTCGAAGCTGATTTTTGATCCTGCTGACAAACTGCGATTGCTTGAAGTCCAGAAGAAGCTGGCGGGAACACTGCATGAATTAAAAGAAATCAATCAACTGAACCAAAAGCTGATCGAGCAATCGTTGATGTTTATTGATCTTTCAATGGACATCTTTGCTTCTCGGCCAGAACAGGATGCCACTTATCAGCATCCTGCTGATAAGAACGGTAATCCAGGGCGAATCGGTCTGTTTGACACGCGTGCCTGATTAATTAGGGGGAAACCAGGTGACATCTACATTTCATTCAATCGAAACGGCTAAACGCAGTTTGTTCACACAGACGACAGCTCTTAGCACAACAGGCCATAACGTAGCCAATGCCAACACGGAAGGATACTCACGCCAAAAGGTAAACATGCAGGCGTCCATTCCAATGGAGCCGTTCGCATTTCTGCATAGCACAACACCAGGACAGCTTGGTACAGGGGTAGAATTTGACTCTATTACACGTGTGCGTGAGAAATTTCTGGACGACCAATATCGTAATGAAAACACCAACTTCGGGAGTTGGTCCATTCAACGAGACACACTTGAGAAACTTGAAGCTATTGTGAATGAACCATCGAACACCGGATTTCGGACTGTTATGGATAACTTCTATAAATCATGGTCAGATCTAAGTAAGAATCCTGAGGATGTTACAGCTCGTAGGATCGTCAAAGAAACAACATTGGCTCTGACCGATGCGATGAATCAGATTAGCCGCCAACTGGATGCGCTCAGCCAGGATTTAGACAGTAACATTGCTGTGAAAGGTAATGAAATTCAGGGCTACCTTGGTAATATTGCGAACCTTAATAGTGCTATTGTAAAAGTTGAGTCTCTTGGAGACAATGCTAACGATTTGCGTGACCAACGTGATTTAATGACAGATAAGTTATCCAAGATTATGAATATTACAGTTACTGATTCTCCACAAGGCTACCAGATCCAAATGAATGGTGAAGCCCTTGTTACTGGTGGAGCTGTAACGACGGAAGTAACTCCCGATTTTCTGAACACAGCTTATACTGCAGGAACACTCATTAATGGTGAGGTACACGGGATGATTAAGTCCCGAGACACATTAGTGAGTGATTACCGGAAGCAAATGGATGAACTTGCCAACACACTCGCAAATGGTGATATTAAAATTACAATCCCTGCTGGTTCTGTTTTGCCTGAAAATACGGTTATTGATGGTGTTCCTTATTCTGGGGACGATCGTATTCTCAAAACAGATCTAAAAGACGTTATTGTCAAAGGCTTTAACGGTCTGCATCAGCTTGGATATAGTTTGGATGGACTGACTCCAGGTCTTCCATTTTTTACAGTGGCAGGCTCTGATCCGTCTAATCCAGCAATTACCGGAATTACCGCTGGTAACATTTCGCTGAATGCAGCAATTGTAGCTGATCCAAACAAAATTGCATCATCCTTACGCACAACAACGGATCCTACTTCAGGAACAGAATCGGTTGTCAAAGGGAATAACACGCTTGCGATTCTAATTGCTAACCTGAAGGACAAGCCGATGAAATCCATCGATGGTCTGCGCAATGCAACTGTTGGAGCGCAGTTTAGCGCAATTGTTGGACAACTGGGGGTTCAATCTCAGGAAGCTGCACGTCAAACATCAAACACAGAGTTTTTGGTGCAGCAAGTGGAAACTCGTCGCCAATCGGTTAGTGGCGTATCCCTTGATGAAGAGATGGCGAATATGATCAAATTCCAGCATGCATATAGCGCATCCGCGCGATTCATGACCACATATGATGAATTGCTTGATAAATTAATTAACTCTACGGGTACAGTAGGTAGATAATAGAAGGGAGTGGCATAACTAGACTATGAGAATAACGAATAACATGCTTAGTTCCCAATTGCTATTGAACTTGAATCGTAATGCACAGCAGATGAATAATACGCAGACTCAGATGGCGACCGGCATGAAAATTAACAAACCTTCAGACGATCCGGTAGGTATTACCTACTCTTTGCGTTACCGTGCTGAATTGGCGTCGAATGAACAATATCAGAAGAATGTAGATAGTGCGACATCTTGGCTGGATTTTAACGATACAGTCATGGATCAAGCAGGGAGTATCGTTCAACGTTTGCGTGAGTTGGTCGTTCAGGGTTCGACAGGAACCAATCCTCAGTCTGCCCTTGATAGTATCAAAGAAGAAGTTAGTCAGTTGAAAGAACAGCTCATTGATGTAGCCAATAGTAAGCTGAATGGTAAATATGTATTTAATGGTGAAACATATGACATTAAGCCTTACGATTTTACCAAGGATGCGAATGGATCTTCCGATACAACAGATGCAGCTTCTGTCATTACCGATACAGGTAAAATCAATTTCATTGTTGGGGAAAGTGTGCAACTACCCATTAATGTAACGGGTAATGAAGCATTTGGGAATGAAGATGAAGATGACAATCTATTTGTAGTTTTGAATAACATTATTCAAGCATTATCAGACGGGGAACAGAAGGAATTATCCAATCAACTTGGCAACATTGATAGTAGAATGGATAAAATGTTGGCCATCCGCTCTGAGATCGGTGCCAAAACGAATCGGATCGATCTAATGATGGGACGTTTGGATGATCTGGGTGTGAACTTGACGGATCTTCAGGCGAAGGTTGAAGATGCAGATTATGCTGAACTTGTGATGAAGTCTAAAATACAGGAAAATATATACAACGCTTCTTTATCAGCGGGATCCAAGATTATTTCACCGTCTCTTGTGGACTTCTTGAGATAAAAGGAGGAGCTGTATGAGTACTCTTCCTGTTGTTCAGATAAGAACGACGCCGTCTGTATTGAGCATAAACGCTGATCTAGGACAGTTTTCATTGCGCCAGCCTAAAGCGGATGTGCAGCTTCATACAAGACCGGCCAAGTTAACAGTTAAAAGTCATGCTCCTGAGCTGAATGTTGATCAATCAAAAGCATTCGCAGCTTATAATGGTGGGAATATGATTGATATGAATGCTCGAATCTATTCAGGCATTCAGCAGATTTTCTTACAAAACATTGCTAATCGTGTTCAACAAGGAGATCAATTAGCAGAGATTCATAAACCAGGTAATACGATTGCTAATATTATTGGTGAGGATTGGCAGGGGACTTCTTTTCCAGAGATGCGAGGACCGGCATCTATCGACAACGTAGATGTTCGTGTCAATGTTCGTGCTCCGGAACTTAATTACACACCAGCTGTTTCAGAGCTGAATGTTAGGGTCAATCGACCTGAAATCGAGTATCAGCGAGGTAAACTCGACATCTATGTGAAGCAGTATGCATCAATACAGTATACGCCACCAGCTATTGATGTCGGAATGTAACAACTATAAAGTAGAGCTGTAGACAGTCTTGAAGCAGACATCTACAGCTCTTTTTGCGTAAAATCTTTGTTTGGGAGGCTTCGTTATTATGAAAATTCAGACAAGCATGTGGGGCGAGATCGAAGTACAAGATGAGGTTGTTTATTCCTTTTCCAAGGGTCTGCCCGGATTCGATGATGAGCACCAATTTGCATTAATTCCGTGGGAGGATACTCCCTTTGTATACTTGCAATCTCTCCGTGAGCAAGAGCTTTCTTTTCTGATTGTTAATCCATTCCTCTTCTCTCCTGGGTATAGCTTTGAATTACCAGAGGCAGATCGAGATGAGCTTGAGATTCGTGACCAGGTTGAGGTGTATTCAATGGTCACGATCCATTCAAGGGTTAACCTATCTACGATGAATCTGCTTGCTCCCGTTGTGTTGAACCCAGAGAACCGAACAGGTAAGCAAGTTGTACTACATCAATCGGGGTATGAGACGCGTTGTCTGATCTGGCCAGAAGAACAGTTGAATTCCGCTAAAGGAGGTGTGTGAGATGCTCGTATTGTCGCGAAAAAAAGGCGAGTCTATCATCATCCAGGATCAGATCGAAGTTACAGTGCTAGCTGTAGAAGGAGATACGGTGAGAATCGGAATCTCTGCACCCAAACATATTGATATCTATCGTCAGGAGATATATGCGTCCATTCAGGAAGCTAACCGGGAGTCAGCTACGCCTCTTGCCGCCAATGTTGAAGCATTTATGGAACGGCTGCGTAACTCCGAATTGAAAAAAGATTAAAAATATTCCATTTTGCTATAAACACTTGTACACCTCTCGTCGATATATAATTTAGACGCTGCTTCGGCAGGGCGGCCGACCTTAATGTCGCGGCGTTTACCACAAGGATGTGGAACTAACTTATTTTCAGGGAGGAAATTTCTAATGATTATCAACCATAATATCGCGGCGTTGAACACACACCGCCAACTGAGCACTAACACTGCTAACACGAACAAAAACATCGAAAAATTGTCTTCTGGTCTTCGTATCAACCGTGCTGGTGACGATGCTGCTGGTTTGGCAATTTCCGAAAAAATGCGTGGACAAATCCGTGGTTTGGATCAAGCTACTCGTAACGCTCAAGATGGAATCTCTTTGATCCAAACAGCTGAGGGTGCATTGAACGAAACTCACTCCATCCTGCAACGTATGCGTGAGCTTGCAGTTCAATCTTCCAATGATACAAACACAGAGCAAGATCGTGGCGAATTGCAAAAAGAAATGAACCAGTTGACTTCCGAGATCAACCGGATTGGTAACACAACGGAGTTCAATACGAAGAAATTGTTGAACGGTGACTTGTCTGATAAATTCATGACAAAAGCAGCGGTAACTACTCCAGCTACAACAGTTGATGTTAATAAAGCAATTACCCAAACGGTTAAAGTTGGCCCAGAGCCAATCGCATGGTCTGACAATGATTCCCAAGTGGCATTTGACGTTAAGTTTACGGGTAAAGCTGCGAACGGTTTTGATTGGACCAAAGTAAATGAAGCATCAGCAGCAGGCAAGAATGAGATTAAGCTTGAAAGAGATGCCGATGGCTTTAAGCTTTCATTTGATGGTATTGATAAAACGGGTGGTACTCCTTTGAATTTGAAAATTGATGCTCAAGCATTGGCTTACGATGCTGCTAAGGATACGTATTCCTTTGACAATGAGGGTATCACTTTCTCCTTTAAGGGAGCTGATGCCAAAGATTGGGCTGTAGGTGAAACTGTAACAATCGACTTGAAAAAAGCTAACGGCAGTACGGGTAATTTAACTACTGCTGTTGTTAACACAATTCCAACCTCGCAGGATTGGACAACAAATACTAATGCAGGCGCTACCCCAGCGGCAATGACTAACTTTAAGATTGATGCAGCTGATAGTCAACTTATTGCCAATGTATCCCAAGTGAAAGTAACCCTTGCTGGTACTGATCTGACTGTTGATTTATTGGATGCAGGCGGAGCTTCAGTATCTTCTACGAAGTTCTCTGGGGTCGGTGCTACATTCAATTATGATGCGAATGGCATTAAGTTTGATTTGGCAAAAGGGACTGCAACAGCGCTGGTAGGTACATTTAAATTAGAGACAGCAACGACTGAAGTGACGACTGAGCCTCAAGAGACTACACCTGCTGAGTATGAGGATCGTTCTGCAGCATTCCAAATTGGTGCGAACCAAAATCAATCCCTGTCTTTGGGCGTTAACGACATGCGTGCTGCGGCATTGGGTATCACAGGTACAGGTAAAGGTTTCTCTGGAGCGGATAACGTAACAGACGGAACAGACAACAAAAATGCTGAGAAGGCTCTTGATTTGACAAGCAACACGAACGCTGCTAGTGCAATCACAACCGTTGACAAAGCGATTGCTTCTGTATCTAGCGAACGTTCTAAACTGGGTGCTGTTCAAAACCGTTTGGAGCACACAATCAATAACTTGGGAACTTCTTCCGAGAACTTGACTGCAGCGGAATCCCGTATCCGTGACGTAGACATGGCGAAAGAAATGATGTCCCAAACGAAAAACAACATCTTGGCTCAAGCAGCTCAAGCAATGTTGGCACAAGCAAACCAACAGCCACAAGGCGTGCTGCAATTGCTTCGTTAATTTTAAAATGTTTCTGGAGGAATTGGTTATCCAATTCCTTCGGAATTTTGTACATTTGCAAGTTGAAATAGATATCTTCTACGTGAGGGTATCTATTTTTATTTACAAAAGGTGATAAGGGGTAAACTAGATGACAACGAAAAGCCGAACCATTCTTGTTCCCGAATATATGCAGGAATTTGCTTGTATTGGCTCAGCCTGTGAAGATTCCTGTTGTGTTGGATGGAGAGTGGATATTGATCAAGCCACGTATAAAAAGTATGCTAAATCCCGTGATATTGAATTCAAACCTTTATTTAATAAGAACATCTCTAGACATCGTTCGGAGCCCAGTCCACAGAGATATGCAAAGATTAAGATGAATGAACAAGGAAGATGTAGCTTTCTGTCCGAGGAAAACTTGTGTAAGGTTCAACTAGGCTTAGGAGAGGACTACCTGTCGAATGTGTGCAGCACCTATCCCAGAAGTATTAACAGTATAGATGGAGTATTAGAAAAATCCACCACATTATCTTGTCCTGAGGCAGCGAGGCTTACGTTATTGAACCCTGAGGGGATTCAATTTAATGAAATTGAAGAAAGCGAAGATAATAAAGTTTGGATTATGAAGCAAATTATTACTGATAATCCGAATACTAAAAATAAGTTAACACCATATTTTTGGGATTTGCGAATTTTTACGATTCAGGTGTTGCAAAATCGTGCCTACACATTATCAGAGAGACTAATTATTCTAGGCTTGTTTTATCAGAAAGTACAGTCTCAAGTTAACGAAGAAAAATATGAGGCAGTTTTAGATACGATTACATCATATTCAAGAATGTTGGAAGACCCTAATACCAAAAAGTCTTTAATGGATATCCCAGGAAATCACATGGTGCAGATGAAGCTCTGTAAGGAGCTTATGGATTTTCGTTTTGGACATGGATTTAATAGTTCAAGATATATGCAATGTGTTGTAGAAACACTGAACGGTATTATGTACACGGAGGATTCTACCGAGGAAGAGATTGCAGAAAGATACAAGACAGCGAGTGAAGATTACTACAGTCCATTTATGGAAGAACACGAGTATATTCTCGAAAACTACCTTGTGAATTATGTTTTCAAAAATTTGTTTCCATTTGGACGTAGCGGAGTATATGACGATTATGTTATGATGGTTGTTCATTTCTCTATGATTAAACTGCATTTGATTGGCATGTCTGGCTTCCATAAAGGTTTAACCACGGACCTGGTAGTAAAGCTTGTTCAATCATTTGCCAAAACCGTTGAACATAATGGAAGATATTTAAATAACGTGCTTGAGCTACTGGAAGACAATAATTACACTTCCATGGCTTATATGTCCATCATGATCAAGAATTAATTTAACTGTCTGCAGGAGGCCTCGGCATTGCCGAGGTCTTTTTATACATATTTTTCATAAAGCTCTAATGAGAAACGTGATTTAAACCGATATAAAAGTAAATATGAAGCCGGAGGTAGTGGTAAAGATGAATGTACAGTTCTCATTATCCGCTAATACGTCATCATCAGTCAGTCAACAAGGGGAACCATCTTCAGTATCTGAAATGCAGCGAGGGGACCTGAACTCAAGTATGAATAAGGGCTTGAGTTTGAGCCAGTTGGAGAGGCAAGGAACTTCCTTATCCATCGGTGAAGAACACTTGATTAGAACGATTGAAAATGCTGTGAAATCCCTGCAAGGTCCACAAACGACACTGGATATTAGTATTCATGAGAAAACACATGAAATTATGGTCAAAGTACTTAATAGAGATACAGGGGAATTGATCCGCGAGATTCCTCCTGAGAAAACATTGGATTTGGTTGCTAAAATGATGGAACTTGCCGGAATTTTAGTTGACGAGAAGATATAATATGGATCTGGAGGTGCACAATGGTTACACGGGTTAACGGCTTTTCAGGTATGAATATTGAAAGTATGGTCAAGAGCATGATGGCTACCAAAACTCTGCGACTGGACAGATTGAATCAGGATAAACAGATTTTGCAATGGCAACGTGAGAGCTATCGTGAAGCAAGCAGTAAATTATATGATTTTCGTTCCAATAAATTAACCGATAAATATGGTGCTTCGTCGGCGCTTAATGCTAATAAATCAATGGTTTCGGGTAATACAACTGCGTTGAGAGCTGAAGCGTCTGCAACTGCAACGATGGCTGAGATGAAAGTCAGTATCGAAAAATTGGCAGTAGCTGAGACGCGTGAAACCTCAGGTCTAGGCCCTGGGGTTAGTCGTAATACTACCTTAGCTACTCTGGATGGCGTAGATCTTTCTAGCTTGAGTGCTACGGAGAGGGCGGAGTACGATGCGAAGAAATTCGATATAACGATTAATGGTGTGAGTTTCAAAGATAAATTCAAAGGTACTACTTCAATTGCATCCTTGATTTCGGTCATCAACGCTGATGCAAAAGCTGATGTCATTGCAAGTTATGATGAAGCTACGGGTAAACTCTCATTTGCTTCAAAATCAGGTGGAACCGATGGGAAAGTAGATGTTAAAACTCCGTCAGATAGTAACTCAATCCTTGCTTTGTTCTCCAAAAAAACAAGTGTAGAAACAAAAGGAGCAGGAGCAACGGTTACAGCAGACAAGACGCTTGCTGACTTGAAAACGTTACTTGATGGCAAGGCACCAGAACCAGGAGCAGCTGCGAAGACGTATAGTTTTAGTATCAATGGTGAGAAGTTCGAATTCAAAGAAACAACATCCATTCAGAGCATATTAAATGAAATTAACGGTAATGAAAAAGCGGGAGTAACCGCTGGCTTTGATGAAAAAGGAAAACTTAGTTTTAAAACTAAAGCTGGAATTGAAGAAATTAAGCTTGGTGGTAAGTCTTATGAATTCCTGGCTTTATTTAAGGGAGCAGAACCTGCCATAGAAAGTGATACGCCTTTGACGTTAGTAAAGGAAGGCATAAATGCTGAAGTGCATGTAAATGGCCAAAAGATGGATAACATTAGAACCAATACCTTTACCATTAATGGTGTGCAATTGACACTGCAAGAGGAGACTGGGGTTAATAACCCAGTTATCATTAAAAACCAAACAGATCCCGACAAGGCACTTGAGACGATCAAAGGTTTCATTGATGATTACAACAAGCTTATCCAATCTTTAAACTCAACCATTAGAGAAACCAGATATAATGATTTTAGACCACTCACAGACGAAAATAAAAAAGAAATGAAAGAATCTGAGATTCTGGCATGGACTGAAAAATCTAAGAGTGGAATGCTGAAAAACAATGATATTATCAAGTCAGTACTGTCAGATATGCGTAGTGTGATCACTGGAGCATTGGGGCCTCTCAGTGCGATGGGGATTACTACCGGATCATACTCAGAGAACGGAAAACTAATTATAAAAGATGAGGCAAAGCTCAAAAGTATGATTAGTACCAATCCACAGGCAGTGATTGATGTATTCCAAGGACCAGTTTCTTCGCCAAATGATGGGTTATTCGATAAATTGGCAGACAAGGCTTCTACTGCAATTCAACGGATATCTGATCGTTCAGGTACTAACCGTTTTACAACAGATATTACTAGCACGTTTAGCGCGGAAAATCCGATGGGCAGAAAACTGGATGAATATAATAAGAGAATTGCTACGATGCAACGTAACCTTACTACTACGGAGAATCGGTATTATAAACAGTTCGCTGCCATGGAAAAAGCAATGACACAGTTGCAGTCACAGTCGTCCAGTCTTCTATCTCAATTTGGTAATTAATTTTAATATAAAGGGTGAGACTTTTGATCACTTCTCCATATGATAAATATCGTCAATCCTCTGTCCAAACCTCTAATCCGGCGCAGTTAGTCATCATGTTATATGATGGAGCTATTCGTTTTACGAAGACAGCCATTGCTGCTATGCAACAACAGGATATTGAAAAGGTTAATTTTAACTTGGGTAAAGCCCAGACTATCATTAGTGAATTAATGAGTACATTGAATCAGGATTATGATATTTCGAAAAATTTATATTCTCTGTATGAGTACACGAATTACTTGCTTGTTGAAGCCAACATTCATCGGGATGAAACGAAGGCTGAAGAAGCTGTAGGTTATCTGTCTGAACTCCGTGAGACCTGGATTCAAGCTTCCAAGATTGCGATCAGCCAAGAAGGTCAACCTGTGAATGCCAATGGATAGATCAGAATGTATTAGTCAACTGGAGAGTACGACTAATTACATTTTGATTAATCTATATGATTTGAGTTACGAGCAGCTGGAATCCTTCACAGAAGTACGACAAGAGATTGTGGATCAATTGATTGAACACTTTTCTCAAGAACAGGCTAATGAACATGAGAAAGACATCATTAATAGCCTACTGGAAAAAGATCAGGAGATTCTTGCTCGAATGAACACGCTTCGACTGGAAGCACAGGACTGGTTGCATAAGCGAGGACAGGCGAAAGTACAAAGAAACGCGTATGAGGCAGGATATACACCAGATAGTTTTTTGATGGACAGAAAAAAATGAAAATTCATAAAAAACCTATTTTACAAACTTTGACAAATAAGAATGGTTTTATTAGTCGAAGATGTGAATGAAGGTTTTTTTTGTATTGTTTGTCTTTATGAAGGAAATTGGTTTTTGAAATGAAGAACTACTAAATTTACTGGATTGGTTCGACAAACGACCTTTTAAAATAGAAAGGGGGTGTTAATTAACGTATCTCGTTTGGAACATACAGCTACGTGCACGCCGAAAATTTATGCATAGTGTGGACCCGTTTCGGAGCCAAGGCAAGACTACCTTGAAGAGGGGGATTCAAGCGAAGGGCTACAAAAGGGATCACTAATCCATCAAATGAATTTTGAAAAGAGTTTAGTGCTATCTATCATTCTTGGTTACTGAAGATTTTCTCATTAAAAAAAAGCCAAAAAACGAGTCTCTAAAATTGCTTGAAAAACTCGTTTCTCGCACTTGAAATCGTATTCCATCCATATAATTTAGATATTTTCACAAAACGCTAGTTTTTCATTATTCTTGTTTAATTTAGGAATCAATTATTGTCCGCTTCTTAAATGAGTATTACTACTTATCTTTAGTGTTTTAGAACTGAATTCCGGATATGTTACAGCACTATTCATTCTTTAAATCAAATTTATAAGTTATGTCAATGAAACTTCAGCAATATCCCTTACGCCTTCTTGTACGACTCCAACTGAACCAACAGCCTCACCAGGAATTGTCGGTGGTATTTTAAAGCTCTTACTAGACCTGAATTTGTAACGCTTAAATAAGGCCCACCTTCGCTATATTGACTTGGATGGTATTTGTAATTGAGACCGTATGGCAGTTGATAGATTTCACCAACTTTGAGTTTTACTTGATAAGTAAGCTTGTCTGTTGATGCATCCTTTTCTGTATTCATGCCGTTCGTTGTATCCCAGCTTTTCACCATGTTCAGAGGCAATTACATTGTATTTCAATCATAGCTTATAATCCGCTTTAGCTACTCTTTGCATCGATGAGTCTTCCAACTTACGTTGTTGAGTTGCTTGGTATGTAACAGAAAAAAATATCCTAAAAGATGCTCTGCTCAGAGGTTACTCTTATAAGTTGCTCATGCTACTGCTAGATTGTTATTTGCGCGATGTAATATATATTTTATGTTACCCTAGTAGCGTTGCATTTGTTAATCTTACTTGTATATCAGGTCACATCCGTTCTATAACAAACTGATATATTCAAGATATCCCACCTTTCAACACAATCCCCAATTAATCTACAAAAAATTCCAAGAAAACATTTACGTTTCCAATTGACAATGGATAACTATGGATGGTATTATCTGAATTGTGGGCTGAGGTTAAGGCCGAAAGCTTCACTTCATTTGATGACGAAGGGAATGTTAGTGCATGCAAGGTAAAGTAAAATGGTTCAACGCAGAAAAAGGTTACGGTTTCATTGAAACTGAAGACGGCGGCGACGTATTCGTACATTTCTCCGCAATTCAAACCGAAGGATTCAAAACTTTGGAAGAAGGTCAATCTGTAGAATTCGACATCGTCGAAGGCGCACGTGGACCGCAAGCAGCTAACGTAATCAAATTATAATCATCCGGACAATCCGACCTACATATATGGTTAGATGGTTACCAAATTGAATTATCGCTAGCATCAGACTCCGGTACTTTCCGGGGTCTTTTTTTGTTCTAATAGATTCGAGATTTGAGGATCAGTTGAGAATCGATATTCTTATAAATCTGGTAGTTTCAAGAGATAGATTGAAGTTCATTTTACATAATAGATTGAGCAAGCTCAAAAACGGTTAAATACATCATCAAGCGCCTAATAAGACATTCCATGTAAATATACGATTATGGCTGAATATGATGAAATATCGCGAAATATAGCGTTATGGATACGTTGGCAGATGTGGCTTGAACAGATGTCATTATTCGGTCACCGGGAGTTTTTACATGGCGCTTACATTCGTGTTATAATGAAGTGGCAAAGGAAAAAGGAGGAGTGCCCTATGAATTTAAGTATTCGAGGTCAACAAATCGAGGTTACTGATGCTTTGAAGGATTATGTCGACAAAAAGTTGAGTAGACTCGAGAAGTATTTCGATGCACCCCTTAACTCTGACGGTGCTGTCACATTGAGCACGACGAGAGGTTTGCATACGGTAGAGGTGACTATCCCTTTGAAAGGCATTGTGCTCCGCGCTGAGGATGAGAGCGACGATATGTACGCATCCATTGACTCTGTGGTGGACAAGCTGGAACGTCAGATCCGCAAACACAAAACAAAAATTAACCGTAAGTTCCGCCAGGAAGGTAGCCTGAAAACACTCTTCGTTGAAGATCCAACAGGTACTGTAGCTACAGCTGAACTGGATGCGGACACGGATGACGATGATCTGGAAGTCGTACGGACGAAACGCTTTATGTTGAAACCAATGGACGTGGAAGAGGCAATCCTCCAAATGAACATGGTTGGTCACAATTTCTTCGTATTCTCCAACATTGACAGTGAAGAAGTAAGTGTTGTTTACAAACGGAACGATGGTAAATACGGATTGATCGAACAAGGTTAATCTTAACGTATGAATATCTAATAATAATGAATCTAGGAACTGTAGTTTCCTGGATTAGACTTAACAAGAGCTTCCATCCCTCAGGGGATGGGGGCTCTTTTGTGCGTAAAGGGGCTGGGAAATGACCTTTGGAAATAAAATGGTGAAACTATTCCCTATGCTGCTGCGTCTAATAGATAATAAGAAGAATCACAATCTGTACAAGTTTACCACCAGATTCTCATGATTACGAAAATATTCGTACACATGCATTCGAGAACTGGATATTGAGATTTCCATCCAAATTTACCATCAAAATTCGTTGATAGCGCCGTCTATCCTGCAAAACGAAACATGACAATCGAAGGCTTCCGCTAACGACTGTGATTTTTTGCACTAAAACTCGATTTGATATGTCTCAGAAGTTCAAAGAAGTGTGCCGTGGCGTGTTGCGGCGGCCCTTACAAACTGTTACAATTTATGCAAAGAGAATCATTGTCCTGATGAGGAATTGTCAACGAATGATCGCTAATCATAATCAATGACAGGCACAGCACCATGAACATGATTCGCAAGGCTCGGGCTTCGGCTAGTTTTCTAATAACCGGATCCGTTTGAACACCGAATCAGCTTCATGAGGAACCCTTGGCAAGCCTGGAGTTGATTCATCCATATTACTTTTTATATTGTTTGTCACCCCCGGGCAAGTGGAGCAACATCCATCCGATGGTGTCGCATGGCGGCAACAGGGGGTCTATTCTGTTTTGCACGAAAGGGGTATACCATGCTAGGACTTGTCAAAAAGATCTTCGGCGACATGAACGAACGTGATGTTAAACGTCTGATGAAGACGGTCGATGTGATCAATAAACTGGAACCACAACTTCAGGCGTTGTCTGATGAACAACTGAAAGGCAAAACGGACGAATATCGTGCTCGTATTGAAAAGGGAGAAACGACAGATGAACTTCTTCCAGAGGCATTTGCAACCGTACGTGAGGCTTCACGCCGTGTACTGGGCAAACGTCACTACGATGTACAGATGCTGGGCGGTATCGCTCTGCATGAAGGCCGTATTTCCGAGATGAAAACGGGTGAAGGTAAAACGCTGGTAGGAACACTTCCGGTATATCTGAACGCGTTGATGTCCAAAGGTGTACACGTGGTCACGGTCAATGACTATTTGGCACAGCGGGATAGCCAGGAAATGGGACAAATCTATGAATTCATGGGCATGACGGTAGGGGTTAACCTGAGCGGTATGGACCATGCTTTGAAACAACATGCATATGCATGTGATATTACGTACGGAACGAACAACGAGTTTGGTTTTGACTATCTGCGTGACAATATGGTTCTTTACAAAGAGCAAATGGTACAACGTCCATTGTTCTTCTGTATCATTGATGAAGTGGACTCCATCCTGGTTGATGAGGCGCGTACGCCACTCATTATCTCTGGACAAGCTCAGAAGTCGACGGACATGTACTACGCAGCAGATCGTTTTGTGAAACGTCTGGTTCCAGAAGAAGACTTTACAGTAGACATTAAGGTGAAATCCGTAGCGTTGACTGAGGCGGGCGTGGCAAAAGCAGAGAAAGCATTTGGTATCGAGAACTTGTATGATCATGCCAACGTTACACTTAACCATCACATCGTACAGGGTTTGAAAGCCAACGTAATTATGCGTCGTGACGTAGATTATGTTGTCAGTGATGAGGAAGTCATGATCGTCGATGAATTCACAGGTCGTCTGATGTCTGGACGTCGTTACAGTGATGGATTGCACCAAGCAATTGAAGCCAAAGAAGGCATCGAAGTTCAAAACGAGAGTATGACGCTTGCAACGATTACATTCCAGAACTATTTCCGGATGTACCGTAAACTTGCGGGTATGACGGGTACAGCGAAAACCGAGGAAGAAGAGTTTAAAAAAATCTACGGTCTCGAAGTACTGCAAATTCCAACCAACCGTCCGAACAAACGCGATGACATGGCAGATGTCGTGTATAAGAGCATCGATGGCAAGTTCAAAGCGGTTGTAGAAGAGATCGTGGCACGCCACAGTAAGAATCAACCGATTCTGGTAGGTACAGTGTCCATTGAGAACTCTGAACGCCTGTCTGACATGCTTAAGCGCCGTGGTGTCAAACACCAGGTACTGAACGCCAAGTACCATGCGGAAGAAGCAGAGATCATCACAGGAGCTGGACAAGCGGGTGCAGTAACGATTGCAACCAACATGGCTGGACGGGGTACGGATATTATCTTGGGTGAAGGTGTTGCTGAAGTAGGCGGCCTTCATATCATCGGTACTGAGCGTCACGAATCACGCCGGATTGATAATCAGCTGCGTGGTCGTGCAGGACGTCAAGGTGACCCGGGTTCAACACAATTCTACCTGTCACTGGGTGATGAATTGATGAGACGTTTCGGTGCAGACAATGTACTGAACATGATGGAGCGTCTTGGTTTTGAAGAAGACCAACCGATCGAGAGCCGGATGATTACCCGTGCAGTAGAATCGGCGCAGAAGCGTGTTGAAGGTAACAACTTTGACGTGCGTAAAGTCGTTCTCCAATATGATGATGTAATGAACCAACAACGTGAAATTATATATAAACAGCGCCGCGAGGTACTGGAGTCCGAAAATATCAAACAAATCGTTATGGATATGATCAAGCCATCCATTGAACGTATCGTTGAAGCACATTGTAGTGACGATATCCCGGAAAACTGGGAGCTGCAGGAAGTTGCTGATTACATGAACAGTAAATTGCTGGACGATGGTTCCATAACTAAAGATGATCTGTGGGGTAAGGAAGCAGAAGAGATCATCGAGTTCCTATTCACGAAAGTTCAGAACAAGTACAATGCACGTGAAGAGCGAATTGGCGAAGAGATGGTTCGTGAGTTCGAGAAAGTGGTTGTGCTCCGTGCAGTAGACAGCAAGTGGATGGATCATATCGATGCAATGGATCAATTGCGTCAAGGTATCCACCTTCGCGCCTACGGCGGTACAGATCCACTGCGTGAGTACCAGTTCGAAGGCTTCGAGATGTTCCATCAGATGATCGCTTCGATTCAAGAAGAAGTAGCGACTTACGTGATGAGAGCGCAGATCGAGAGCAATCAGGAGCGTCAAGCGGTTGTTGAGGAAAGTCAGATCTCGACAAGCGGTGAACCTGCTGAGAAACGTCCAGTGAAGGTTTCTGACCAAATCGGACGTAACGATCCATGCCCATGCGGTAGTGGCAAGAAGTTCAAACACTGCCACGGTCAAGAGTAGAGCGATCGGAAGATGCTACTGTAATCGGAGTGGCGGGTGTAACATTTACGAGGTCAACTTATACAGCATGACATGAACGGCTCCTCGCAGCCGGGTATTCCATAGGATGAAGTGAAGGATGCAAAACTGATTAATGGTGCATAGTTATAATCATATGACCATGATCACGGGAAAGAGATATACTGATATATCAGTGATCTCAACACCAGGTTGGCGCATCTGATGCTTGGTCTGGAGGAATGCCCTGGATGCGGGGAGCTTATCTTAATGAAAAGAGGAATTGCACATGATCGATCCAAACGTGAAGCATGACCTGCGTGAAATAGGCAAGAAACTAACAAACCTTAGGGGGTCTCTTTGACTTAGATCTGAAGCAAGAGATGATCGGCAACTTTGAAGTGAAGATGTCTGCCCCGGATTTCTGGGACGATAGTGACAAGGCGCAATCCGTAATCGCTGAGCTAAATGCGGTGAAGGGATCTGTGGATCAATACACCAGACTTCAGCAGGACTATGATGATGCGGTGATGATGATAGAGCTGGCGGACGAAGAAGGCGATGAAGACCTCGCAGCTGAGATTGGTAACAGTATTACAGCGATCGTGAACAAGGTCGCAGAGTTCGAACTTCAGCTTCTCCTGAATCAGCCGTACGACAAGATGAATGCGATTCTGGAGCTTCACCCGGGTGCGGGTGGTACGGAGTCTCAGGACTGGGGACAGATGCTGCTCCGGATGTACACACGCTGGTCCGAGAAGCGTGGCTTCAAGGTTGAGGTACTGGATTATCTACCAGGTGATGAGGCGGGGATCAAGAGTGTTACGTTGTCGATCAAAGGACATAACGCTTATGGTTATCTGAAAGCCGAGAAGGGTGTACACCGACTGGTGCGGATCTCTCCTTTTGACTCATCGGGCCGTAGACATACGTCCTTCGTGTCCTGTGATGTGGTACCGGAGATTGATGATACGATTGAATTGGACATCCGCACAGAGGATCTCAAGATCGATACGTACCGGGCGAGTGGCGCAGGTGGACAACATATCAATACCACCGACTCTGCTGTACGGATCACTCACTTACCAACAGGTGTAGTTGTAACGTGTCAGAATGAACGTTCACAGATTAAGAACCGTGAGCGAGCGATGACGATGCTCCGTTCGAAATTGTATGAGCGTAAAATTGAAGAGCAAAAACAACAGCTGGACGAAATCCGAGGAGATCAATCGGATATTTCATGGGGTAGCCAGATTCGCTCCTATGTGTTCCATCCCTATAGTATGGTAAAGGATCACCGTACAAGCGTAGAGACTGGAAATACAGGAGCAGTAATGGACGGCGACCTCGATGCATTCATCGATGGTTATTTGCGTAGCCAGATTAAAGTAGAAACCGATTAATATAAGTTCCTGTATGGACCCATACGTGTAGGCGTATGCTGGTGTGTACAGGAGCTTTTTTTGAATAATTTTATAGGATAGAAAAAATGAGCGAACAACTGATCAGTCACAACAAAGGAGAGCACGAGAACATGCAACAACGATCACAACTTCACAATAATCGCAAAAAGAGGATAACTAGCCTCATTCCACTCAATGGTCCATGGAGAAACGTCGTGGATACGATATCTATCATTTTAGGTTCGTTTTTAATTGCAGTCGCCTTCAATTTATTTTTATTACCGAATCAGATCGCTTCGGGTGGAGTATCCGGGTTATCAATTCTGGGTAAGGAATGGCTTAATTGGGAGCCGGCATATACCCAATGGGCGATTAACATCCCACTTCTGATCGCGGGTTTTCTGCTTATTGGTAAGCAGTATGGTATTCGTTCAGTCTTGGGCAGTATTGTCCTGCCGCTCTTAGTCTATCTCACAAAGGATTGGGCCATCCCAACAACGAATCCACTCCTTGGTTCACTTTATGGTGGAATAGGCGTTGGTCTCGGGATCGGAATTGTATACCGGGGTAGAGGATCAACAGGTGGCATGAGCATTCTCGCCAGAATCGTTCAGAAGTACAGTGGACTGAGTTACTCTCTATGTGTCGTCATTATGGATGCTACCGTTATTATTATGGCTGCTTTTGTATTGTCATTGGAGCAGTCCCTCTATGCGCTGATTGGGTTGTATGTTACCGGTAAAGTGATCGATGCCGTTGAGATGGGGCTGGGCTTCTCCAAGGTGGCATATATTATCTCTAACCAGACGGAAGCGATTAGCAAAGTGATTCTGGATGACCTGGATCGTGGATTAACGAAGCTGGAGGCCAAAGGTGGTTACACCGATGATCAACGAACAGTACTGATGGTCGTGGTTGGGCAAAATGAGGTGCCAAGACTCAAAGCGTTGATCCGGTCTGTGGACCCGGGAGCTTTTGTCATTATCAGTAACGCGCATGAAGTGCTCGGCGAAGGCTTTAAGCGGGGAGAACATGTGTGAATGGGTGTGAAAAATAGCGAGTTAGCCGTTTAGGTTCAAAAGAAATGACTTCATTAAAAAAAGCAGGCATATCGTTCTCCGAAATGGCGGGAGAGGATGTGCCTGCTTTTCTTTTATTAAAAGTTCAACTAAACCTTAGCCTATCTTATACTGACCGCTACAAAATCGGAGACAGCAGACGGGAAATCGCTTCTTTGAAGCGAATGATCAGACTGCGATTTTTGTATTCATCGAGCGTCATCTCCCGAGATACGTGCAAGTCGTGCTCAAAGGTTTGTACGAGTGCTGTCGCAATTGTTTCATCATACATAAAAGCATTAACCTCAAAGTTCAACCGGAAACTGCGGTAGTCGATATTGGCGGTTCCTACGGATGCAACTAAACTGTCAATGATAAGTGTTTTGGCATGAATGAAGCCATTATCATATATAAATACTTTGGCGCCAACCTTCAACAACTCACCAATATAAGATAGCGTAGCCCAATATACGAAGGCGTGGTCGGGCTTATTTGGAATCATAATGCGAACATCAATGCCGGACAGACACGCGAGACGAATAGCTTCGAATACACTGGCATCCGGGATAAAATAAGGCGTTTGAATCAGGATTGATTGTTTGGCCCCGTTAATCATCTTAAGGTAACTGTTCTTGATATGCTCGGTCTCTGCATCCGGTCCACTAGAGACAATCTGCATGGCAATCTTTCCTGTACCCTCGATATGAGGGAAATGCGCCGGAACGTAAGGTGTGTCGTGTTGCTTGGAAGCTTCATTCCAATCCAGGAGGAAACGGGTCTGCAGCGCATGAACGGCATTCCCCTGAATACGCAGATGGGTGTCGCGCCAGTAACCGAATTTCGAGTTCAAGCCAAGATACTCATCTCCAACATTAAACCCGCCCGTGTATCCAAGATTACCATCGATGATGACAATCTTCCGGTGATTCCGGTAGTTCATACGTAAGTTGATCAGACTGAATTTGGAGGGGAAAAAGACTTCAACCAAACCGCCTGCTTCGCGCAATTCTTTGAAAAAGCGTTTCGATACCCGCCGCGATCCGAGCGCGTCATACAGTAAACGAACTTTGATGCCTTCCCGCGCTTTGCGGATGAGTGCATCCCGAATTCTTTTGCCCAGACGGTCGCCTCTATAAATGTAGTATTGTACGTGCACGTGATCCTGAGCCGCTTCGATGTCGTCCAAGAGCCGTTGGAACTTGTCTGTTCCGTCCGTAATGATCTCAACCGCATTATCCTCTGTTAACAGAGCACCGTTCTGCTTCAGGTTCATATAGATCATGTCCTGGCTACTCTCGGTTGCTTGGTTGCGGAAAGGGGTGCGGTTATCGTGCAACTGCGTGAGCTGGGATTCAATACGTTCCTCTAGCCCGAGCTTCTTACGTTCTTTCCACTGGAAAAGCCGGTATCGGGTCAGGTTCTGACCGGTTAAAAGATAAAGTACAAACCCAAACACTGGAATAAAGTTCAAGACGAGCAGCCAAGCCCAGGAAGCGCTAGCATCCTTCCGTTCGAAAAAAACGACTGCTGCCGCAAAAATAATATTCAGGCCTAGGAGCACAATAAGTAAAATGGATTCGATATGCACTATAGTCCCCCACGTCTCATAATGACCATCATGAATCTATTCATATGTCCTTGATTAGCAGGTTAGTTATGAATGAGACCCTGATTGTAATGTTTCCTACTAATACGTATTTTAACAGAAGTATATCTATTCGTCCCGGATGAGAAAAAAAGATATGTTCGGATTGGATGGAAATCCATGTGAAATTGATGATAGAGTGTTGTATTTATATAACCAGAGTCGTATAATAATACACAAATATGCATATAAGCGACGGAATTGCTGTGTTCAGGCCTCATTAGGGCTAGGGCATAGCACAAGTAGCGCATACATCGAGATTGGGGGAGCGAGAGTGAATAACAAATTAAAAGTAGCAATCGTCGGTTCCACCGGCTACGGCGGGGTGGAGCTGATTCGATTTTTCCAGAACCATCCGTTGGTTGAAATCACATCAGTGATCTCATCATCGAGCAGTGGTGAGTCCATCGCAGATGGATTCCCGCATTTGACGGACGTGATTCACAGGCCACTCGACGGTGTAGATCCGGCTGAAATTGCGAGTCGTGCGGATTTGGTATTCACAGCGACCCCGTCCGGCGTAAGTGCGAAGCTCGTACCAAGCCTGCTGGCAGCAGGGCTTAAGGTCATTGATCTGTCTGGCGATTTCAGACTCAAGGACGGAACGGTATACGAAGAGTGGTACAAACATCCGGCTCCTCCAGCTGATTTGCTGGAACAAGCGGTATATGGCATGGCTGAGGTGTATGGCGAAGAAGTGAAGGGACAGAATTTTATATCCAACCCGGGCTGTTATCCAACGGCTACTCTTCTCGGACTGATTCCTGCAGTAGAGGCAGGCTGGATTGATCCTTCTACCATCATTATTGATGCCAAATCAGGCGTATCCGGAGCGGGACGCGGAACAAGTCTGACAAACCATTATGCAGAGATGAATGAGAATTTCAAAGCCTATAAACTTAACAAACACCAACATATTCCCGAGATCGAACAAGTGCTTGGCAACATAACGGGAACGCCTGTTACGGTTACCTTTACAACACAACTGGTGCCAATGACACGTGGAATCATGAGTACGATGTATGCAAGCCTCGTTGGGGAACACAGTGACCGGGAGATCGTGGATCTGTATCGCAAATATTATGAAAACAAACCTTTCGTACGTGTACGTGAACCGGGCATCTGGCCTTCGACCAAAGAAGTGTACGGATCCAACTATTGTGACATCGGATTTGCGGTGGATCCTCGCACAGGGCGTTTGACGATTATTTCGGTCATCGACAACCTGGTGAAGGGTGCTTCCGGGCAAGCGATTCAAAATATGAACCTGATGATGGGATGGGAGGAGAACCTCGGGCTGAACATGACACCGGTATATCCATAAGAGATGGAATTTAAGAGGTGCATTGGCATATGGAGTGTAAGAGTGCATTCTCGGAGTCACTTAGGGAGAACGGATCAGGTTAAGCAGGCGATCATCAGCATATAGCTGAACGCATACGGGGGATATGATATGGGAACGAATGTGGAGCAACAGACTTTTACCGTGGTTGAGAACGGAACGATTGTAACCCCTGGGGGGTTCACTGCTGGTGGACTTCACTGTGGATTGAAAAAGACATCTCGTAATGACATCGGTGCGATCCGATGTGATGTACCGGCTACAGCTGCTGCTGTATACACGACGAACGTGTTTCAGGCGGCGCCACTCAAAGTAACGCGCGAAAGCTTGAGCAATGGACGCCTTCAGGCTGTTATCGTCAACAGTGGTAATGCTAATGCATGTACAGGGCAACAAGGTGAAGAAGATGCTTATGCGATGCGTTCGGCTGCTGCGCGTGAGTTGGGTGTGGCAGAAGAGGATGTGGCTGTGGCTTCCACAGGTGTCATTGGGGAATTGCTCAAGATGGATGCTGTACATTCAGGAATCACTGGACTTCCGGCGCATCTGGGCAAGGAGTCGAATGAGGCGGAACAATTTTCACAAGCGATTCTGACAACGGATTTGGTAAAAAAGGAGGCTTGCGTCTCCGTTATAGTTAACGGCAAGACGGTTACAATTGCGGGTGCCGCCAAAGGCTCAGGTATGATTCATCCGAATATGGCGACAATGCTCGCTTTCATGACCTCTGACGCGGTCATTGGTGCAGAAGCGTTGCAGCGCCTGCTGCGCCAGGCAACCAATCATACATTCAATATGATTACCGTCGATGGGGATACAAGTACGAACGATATGCTGGTAGCCATGTCTAGTGGATATGCAGGTAATGAAGAGCTGACGATGGAGCACCCGGATTGGGACGCTTTTGCAGCTGGCTTCACCTATGTATGCCAAGTGCTAGCCAAAGCCATTGCTCGCGATGGTGAAGGAGCAACCAAACTGGTTGAGGTAGAAGTTACAGGTGCAGTAAGTGATGAATCCGCGCAGGCAATTGCCAAAACCGTCATTGGGTCCAGTCTGGTGAAATCCGCTATGTTTGGCGCTGACGCTAACTGGGGACGGATTATTGCAGCTGTAGGGCGTGCAGGACAACCGGTGAACCCGGATGCGGTGGATATTCGTTTGGGAGAGATCTCAGTACTCGCGCAGTCCCATCCAGTCGTGTTTGACGAAGAAGCGGCATTGGCCTATTTGCAGACCGATACAGTTCGCATTGTGGTGGATCTGCACCACGGCGAAGGAACGGCTACAGCCTGGGGTTGTGACCTGACGTACGACTACGTCCGAATTAACGCAGCATACCGCACGTAATAAGCCTTTGGGATAAAGGTTTTGCGAAACAGCTGTCTTCTATTGTGAAGCTGTTTCGTGAGATGTTTCAAAAATTATCAATGAAATTTAAACTTGTTGTTTGGTGTTGGACATATAGCGATAGTAATGGAGAAGACGGAATTGATTCTGCAGAAGCGGAGCGGTCGCCTTTGTCTCCGGGTGTTCCCCTATATAGGGATAATTCAAGAAACCTGGAGACAACAGCGATCGAAAGAACAATCCGAATTCGGAATGGCCTCCTACCAGCCTTTGTCGCCTTATAAAAGTGTTATATTTTTTTGAATGTAATTTTTACTATGAAAGGAGCTTGCCCTCATGAATTCAACATTGCCAAATGAGAGTACCGCAACGGAAGCAGGTACTGAGAAACAAACGTTTGTTATGAAATGTGGAGGCAGCACGCTGGCAGCGTTGCCCGAGTCTTTCTTTGCGGATCTGCGTGATTTGCAGTCTCAGGGTACACAGCCTGTAATCGTGCATGGTGGGGGTCCTGCCATCTCGGATAACCTGGCGAAGCTCGGTATCGAAACCGAATTCGTTAACGGCCTACGCAAAACGACTGAACCTGTGCTGGACGTAGTGGAGATGGTGCTTGCGGGCAGTATCAACAAACAGATCGTGCGCTTGATTCAACGTGTGGGTGGTCGTGCACTGGGCTTGTCTGGTGTGGACGGGGGTCTGATTCAGGCTAAACCTGTTACAAACCACGCAGAGATCGGTTGGGTAGGCGATGTTACTAGCGTGAATGCAGAGATTATCCAAGGCTTCGTGAACATGGGTTACATGCCGGTTATCGCACCAGTTGGTGTAGATGCAACCGGACAACGTTACAACATCAACGCAGATACAGCTGCGGGTGCAGTGGCGTCTCATCTTGGCGTAAGTCGGATGATTGTCGTGACCGACGTTCCAGGCATCATGAAAAACGTAGGCGGCGAGAAAAAAGTATTGCCATCCGTATCTGTACAGGAGATCGAGGATATGATCCAAACCGGAGAAATCTACGGCGGCATGATTCCCAAGGTACGTGCAGCAATCGCTTGTATCCATGGTCAAGTACGTGAGGTCGTCATCGTAGACGGCAGCGAACCCCAAATCCTGAGCCGAGTGCTAGGCGGAGAAATCATCGGAACAAGAATCATCCGTATGCAATAATTTGCTCTCGATGCGCTAGGGTCTTAATAGCCTTATATTATATATAAAAATATGTGCACGATTTTTTTGTGAATCTGGGCATAACGCGATAACGGAAGAGTGCAGACCAATCTGAAGAAAAGACGCAAGAACGGAGAGGACAGAAATAACCTGAAGAAGCGAAGCGTGCGCCTTTATCCCCGGATTTCCACCTTTAAACAATTAATCAAAGAAATCCGGGGATAACAGCGATCGGAAGGTTGTTCTGTCATCGAAGTGGAAGTATGCATACGTTCGGAAGATGGACTGCATTCGAAGAGGTTTAGTGTTATGTTTTATTCACCTTAGGCGTGCACCAACCAATAAGGAGTGATATGGTCATGGCAAAAGGCAACGAACAGCCAGGTTCTGGCACAGCAGTAGCGGGCGCTACAGCAACAGGTGCAGCGGCACAGACGGAAAGCTCGCTTTTCCAAACGTATGCGCGTTATCCAATCAGTCTGGTCAAAGGTAAAGGCAGCTGGTTATGGGATGATCAGGGTAACCGTTATCTCGATTTCATGTGCGGACTCGCTGTAACTAGTCTGGGCCATGCACCGGAGAAAGTTGGAGCCAAGCTGAAAGCTCAGATTGATGAGTTGTGGCATGTGTCCAACCTGTTCCAGATTCCGGGCCAGGAGAAAGCAGCAGCATTGTTGACAGCCAATACATGCGCTGACGCGGTGTTCTTCTGTAACAGTGGTGCCGAAGCGAATGAAGCAGCTATCAAAGTTGCACGTCGTTATCACCAAAAGGTGAAAGGCACAGATCGCTATGAAGTAATCACATTTGCCCAGTCCTTCCATGGACGGACGCTCGCAACGCTGACAGCAACCGGACAGGATAAGGTGAAAGAAGGATTTTTACCATTGCCAGCCGGATTTGTAACTGTACCTTTGCATGATATCCCTGCCCTTGAAGCGGCAATTGGACCCAACACAGCAGCTATTATGCTGGAAATGGTTCAGGCCGAGGGTGGTGTATATCCAGTTGAGCTGGAATTCGTCAAACATGTACGGAAATTGTGTGACGAGCATGGATTGTTGCTCATTGTTGATGAAGTTCAAACGGGAATGGGACGTACGGGTAAATTGTTTGCGCACGAACATTATGGCATTGAGCCAGACGTGTTCACCGTTGCCAAAGGAATCGGCAGTGGTTTCCCTGTAGGCGCGATGTTGGGTAAAGGTTTCCTGCGGGATGCGTTCACGCCAGGTAGCCATGCGACAACATTTGGTGGAACACCACTGGCTTCATCCGTTGTGATAGCAACAATCGAAACGATGCTGGAAGATCGTTTGCCAGAGCGTGCAGCGGAGATGGGCGACTACCTAATGAGCTCCCTGCGGGATCGTTTGGCCGGCAATTCCTTTGTGAAGGAAGTACGTGGTTTGGGATTGTTAGTCGGTATCGAATGTGCTGAGCCGGTAGGCGATATTGTGCTTGCTGGGCAAAAACGCGGTATCTTGTTCGTCTCTGCAGGACCGAATGTGATTCGTTTGCTTCCGAACCTGTATGTGAGCAAAGAAGAGATCGACGAGGCAGTATCCCTAGTAGCGACATTGATCGAAGAGCACGTAGCGGCGAAAGCCTAATATAAAAATAGAGAACCTTTCTGTATCGGGGCCTACCGGCCTCGAAGCAGAACGAGATGATGAATCCCTGTAGCCGCGCGGTGAACTTGCAGAAGGTGGGAATGGATAAACTCGAGAAGCATCCAGAAAAAAAGTGTTAACGTTGCTCTCTCTTCTGCCCATGCGGGTGCAGGGAACCGGAAATAAGGAGGACATTATAGATGACAGCACAACAGACGGAAAAGATTCAGAAGATTGATCTGAGAGGCCGGGATTTTATCGAATTCACGGACTACACAGCAGAGGAGATTCGTTATCTGCTTGATCTTGCGATTGAGATTAAAGGCAAGCAAAAAAGCGGGGTGTCCTTTCAACCGTTGAAAGGCAAAACGATCGGACTTATTTTTGAAAAATCATCCACACGTACACGTGTATCCTTTGAAGTCGGCATGTTCCAATTGGGCGGGCATGCACTTTTCCTGAGCAAAAATGATATCCAGTTAGGTCGCGGGGAAACAACACATGATACAGCCAAAGTATTGTCCCGCTACCTGGATGGCATCATGATCCGTACCTTTGGACACCATAATGTAACTGAACTGGCAGAGCATGCGGATGTTCCGGTCATTAACGGCCTGAGCGATGCGGCGCATCCTTGCCAGGTACTGGCAGACTTCCAAACGGTGCTGGAGCACAAAGGCAAGCTGGCAGGTCTGAAAATGGCCTACATCGGAGATGGCAACAATATGGCGCACTCCTTGATGCTCGGTGCAGCGAAGATGGGTATGCATGTTGCTGTAGCAACGCCAGAAGGCTATGAGCCGGATAGTGCAGTTGTGGAGCAGGCACGCATCATTGCACAGGAGAGCGGTTCTGAAGTGACTGTAACTTACAGTGCACAAGAAGCAGCCAAAGATGCAGATATCGTGTACACGGATGTATGGGCGAGTATGGGCTTTGAAGAAGAACAGAAGATTCGTGAGCAGGCATTTGCCGCATATCAAGTGGACGAGGAACTGATGAAAGGCGCGAAGCCAGACTACATGTTCTTGCACTGTCTGCCAGCACACCGCGGCGAAGAAGTGAGTGCCGGTGTAATTGACGGCCCGAACTCCCTGATCTTTGATCAGGCGGAGAATCGCTTGCATGCACAGAAGGCATTAATGGCTGCGTTAATGAGCGAATAGATGCTGTTTGTCTTTATGGGTTGATTTTAGGCGCAGATTTCGCGATGATAGATAAAAGTTTATAGCAACTGATCTTGGGGAGGACCATTGAACATGGCTAAGGAAAAAATTGTACTCGCGTATTCAGGCGGGTTGGACACATCTGTAATTTTGAAATGGTTGAAAGAAACGTACGATGCTGAGATTATCGCCTTCACAGCCGATATCGGACAAAAGGATGAATTGGACGGCTTGGAGGAAAAAGCACTGGCAACAGGCGCTTCCAAAGTATACATCGACGATCTGCGCGATGAATTCGCCAAAGATTTCATCTATCCGATGTTCCAGGCAGGTGCCCTCTATGAAGGACAATACCTGCTCGGCACAAGTATCGCTCGTCCACTGATCGCTAAACGTATGGTGGATATCGCTCGTGCAGAAGGCGCAACAGCCATCGCTCACGGCGCTACAGGTAAAGGTAATGACCAAGTTCGCTTTGAACTGAACGCGGCTGCGCTGACACCAGACATTAACGTAATTGCACCTTGGCGTCTGGAAGAATTCCGTAACCAGTTCCCAGGACGTGCTGAGATGATTGCATACGCTGAGAAACATGGTATTCCGGTAACCGCATCTGCGGCTAAACCGTACTCGACAGACCGTAACCTGTTGCATATCAGCTATGAGAGCGGTGTGCTCGAAGATCCTTGGTTCGATCCAAGTGCGGACGAGAACAAAGACATGTTCCTGCTGAGCAGTGCACCTGAAGATGCACCAGATCAAGCGGAATATGTTGAACTGGAATTCGAACAAGGTGACTGTGTTGCATTGAACGGTGAGCGCTTGAGCCCACTGCAAGTGATGGAGCAACTGAATGAACTGGGTGGCAAACATGGTATTGGCCGTGTAGATATGGTCGAAAACCGTTTTGTTGGGATGAAGAGCCGTGGTGTGTACGAAACACCAGGTGGAACAATCCTGTTCACAGCACATCGCAAAATGGAGTCCATCACGATGGACCGTGAAGTGATGAACCTGCGTGATAGCCTGATCACACGTTACAGCACACTGGTATACAACGGTTTCTGGTTCGCACCAGAGCGTCTTGCATTGCAAGCGCTGGTGACTGAAAGCCAAAAAAATGTAACAGGTACCGTTCGTGTGAAATTGTATAAAGGCAACATCATCGGCGCAGGCGTGAAAAGCCCTGTCAGCCTCTACAATCCGGACATCGCTACGATGGAAGCTGATCCAACGCAAGCCTACGATCAAGGTGATGCAACAGGCTTTATCCGCCTGAATGCACTACGTTTGAAAGTAAACTCCGGTGTGGAGCAAAACAAAAACTAATTTCAACCTGCACAATAGAGCTACATCAATATACATGACAAGGCAGGCCGTTCTTGCACATCTGGCAGGAGCGGCTTTGTCCATGAGCGAAAGGGGAGTACTCACCGTGAGCAAGCTGTGGGGAGGACGTTTTACAAAACAAACCAATCATTTGGTTGAGGAATATACGGCATCGATCAATTTTGACAAAGCTTTGGCAGAGGAAGACATTCAGGGCAGTCTGGCCCATGTGACGATGCTGGGCAAATGCGGCATTCTTCCGGCGGAAGATGTAGAGACCATCAAAGAGGGTCTGATCACCGTTCTGCACAAAATCCGTGCAGGCGAAGTGGAATTCTCCGTATCGGACGAAGACATCCACATGAATATTGAGAAAAACCTGATTGAGACGATTGGTCCTGTAGGCGGTAAATTACATACAGGCCGTAGCCGGAACGATCAAGTTGCAACAGATATGCACTTGTACCTGCGTGAGCGCGTGGTTGGATTTGTAGGCATGCTGCATTCCTTGCAGGAAGCACTGATTGGACAAGCGAAAGATAACCTCGATACGATTGTACCAGGTTATACGCATCTTCAACGGGCACAGCCGATTCTGTTCGCTCATCACCTGATGGCGTATGTATCTATGTTCCAACGGGATGCAGAGCGTCTGATGGACAGCTACAAACGCATTAACATCCTTCCACTGGGCGCAGGTGCACTTGCAGGCACAACATTCCCGATTGATCGTCATTTTGTGGCGGAACAACTGGGCTTCGATGGTGTGTACGAGAACAGTCTGGACGCAGTAAGCGACCGTGACTTCATCGTTGAGTTCCTGGCAACCGCTTCGCTGATCATGACTCACTTGTCCCGTCTAAGTGAAGAACTGGTATTGTGGAGCAGCACGGAGTTTGGTTTCGTTGAACTGGACGATGCGTTCTGCACAGGCAGCAGCATCATGCCTCAGAAGAAAAATCCGGACGTTCCTGAACTCGTTCGTGGTAAAACAGGACGTGTGTACGGCAACCTGATCGGTTTGCTGACGGTACTAAAATCTCTTCCACTGGCATATAACAAAGACATGCAGGAAGACAAAGAAGGCATGTTCGACACGGTAGCAACGCTGGAGGGTGCACTGCAACTGTTTGCTCCAATGATCGCGACAATGACAGTGAACAAGGATCGGATGCGTCAAGCGGTCAACCAGGATTTCTCCAACGCTACGGATATTGCCGACTTCCTCGTAGGCGAAGGCTTGCCTTTCCGTCAGGCGCATGAAGTGATTGGTAAAACGGTGCTGTACTGCATCCAGAACAGCAAGTATTTGCTGGATCTAACGATTGAAGAATTCCGTCAGTTCTCACCACTGTTCGATGACCGGATCTATGACGTGCTTCAACCGGAAGCGGTAGTGAACGCTCGTAATGTTTACGGCGGAACTGCTTCGGGTCAAGTCGCTGAAGCCATCGGACGCAGTGAGAAGGTACTAGAGATCACCGAGCAATGGATTACGAACCGCGGTTAATACCACCGCTACTATAAGGTACCCTTACAGATACAACAGTACAACAAAGAAGCAGGCCAGAGAACTTTGTTCTCAACGGCCTGCTTCTTTGTGTATTACAGCGATTTAGGTAGATTCTACTCAACCGCGAACGGAAGGAAGGTTGTTCTGTCCTCGGAGTATCAGCCTTCATAATCCTTAGTAGCTCCCAATACTTCACCTAGTCCCGCTTGGGCAAAGGCAACCATTTCAATACATCCTGAATCTTCGCATCCCAATAACCCCACTCATGTTCACCAGGCCCTTCCTCGTACGTCAATTCGAAGTTCGTTTGTTCACAGGCATGCCGGAAGGTTTGATTATCCTCATACAGGAAATCTTCCGTTCCGCAGCATTGGTAGAGCAAAGGTCGAGGACTTTCGCTAGATTGATTTTCTTTTAACAGATGGATCAGATCATTCTCAGTGCCTGCCACCTCTGGTCCGAAAATACGTTGTAACTCCGTCTGTTGTAATGCTGAGGATGCGTTTCTATCCATATGTGCAGACATATCGAGTGCTCCAGACAAACTGGCAGCAGCCGCATATTGATCTGGTTTACGAAGGGCCAGCTTGAACGCCCCATAGCCACCCATAGATAATCCGGCAACGAAGTTGTCCTCCCGTTTATCTGACAGCGGGAAGAAAGAGCGAGCGAGTGCTGGCAGTTCCTCACTGATGAACGTCCAGTATTGTCCGCCTTCTGCCATATCCGTATAGAAGCTACGGTGAACCTGTGGCATAACAACGGCGATCCCAAGGTTAGCTACATAACGTTCGATCGATGTGCGGCGCAGCCAGATGGAGTCATCGTCAGACAGACCGTGTAACAGATATAGGGTTGGGTGCAGTCCCTTGCCGGTTACATTATCCATACCGATCTGATTGTGGGTTTGTTGCGGCAGAATGACATGCATGCTGGTGCTTAGTCCGAGTGTATCGGAGTAAAAATCACATTTAATTAGTGCCATGAGTATAAGAAACCCCTTTCATAAGTTCATATTTAACAGGTTATACCCAATGCCAAATCAATGCAATAACAAACGTTTTACAACGTAACAATGTTATGTTACACTGATTTCAATATAAAGGGGGACCATATATGACGGATGATTTGATCTCCAAAAAAGAATTGCTGGACCTGACAGGTATCTCGTATGGCCAGTTATACCGCTGGAAGCGGAAAAATCTCATTCCGGAGGAATGGTTCATACGGAAGTCGTCCTACACCGGACAAGAGACCTTTTTTCCAAAACAACAGATACTACTGCGCATTGACAAGATTCTCAATATGAAAGACGGATTGTCGTTGGATGAGCTGGCAGACGTATTCTCACCTACGTTGGGTGAAGTGGAGATGTCTGAGCAACAGCTTTTGGAGCGAAACATTGTTTCACAAATATCACTGGACTTGTTGAAAGAAGCAGGTCGAGAACAACCACTGTATGCTTTGGAGCAGATTATGATGCTGTATGTTCTAGATGAGCTATTGATGAGCGGAGATATTACGCGGCAAGAGGGTGCATTGCTAATCGATGTGATGTCCGAACATTATTATCGTTTTACAGGAAGACCGAGCGAACTCGTGCTTATTCGTAAGATGGGTGTCCCATCATTCATGCTGGTGACAGCAGGAACGGAGTTTTATTTTGACAATGGTGTGAAGGTGGTTCTTAGGCAGCCGATGGGAACATTTATGGAAGAATTAAAACTCAAATTGGGTTAAGGAGAGGATCATCTATGGAAGAGCGGAATAAGCGGAATGATCTGAATGTGGCGGGCATAAGTCAGACGGCAGGCGGGAATTTTCACCGTGTATCTATTGATGGCATGGCTAAGGTGAACGGCAACCTGGACTGCACCTCTATGGAAGTGAATGGAACATTGAAGATGCACGGCGCTTTGACCTCCGAGAGTGCAGCGATTAACGGCATGTGCACGTTGAATGGACCTCTGACCAGTTCTCGTGTTCGGGTGGATGGCATGACGACGATTAACGGAAATCTCCATAGCCCTGAACTTGAAGTGAACGGGAAGTGTACCGTACGTGGAAGAGTGGATGGGGAACGAATTGATATTGGCGGCGTGATCGATATTGAAGGCGATGTGCAATGTGAGACTCTTAATGTACAGGGCAATATTAAAATCAGCGGCTTTCTGAATGCGGGAACAGTGGAGATCCGGCTTCACACATCATCTTCAGCTAAAGAGATTGGCGGAGAGCGTATCGATATTCGTCGCAAGGAACAGCAGAATGGCTTTTGGAAAAGTATTGGTCTCGGCGGAACTCCTTCATTTAAGACATCCTTGATTGAGGGGGATGAGATTGTACTGGAAGATACCGAAGCTGATATTGTGCGGGGCAGCAACATTCATATTGGTCGTGGCTGTAACATCAGGCTGGTCGAGTATTCAGGTGAACTTGAGGTAGATCAGGATGCCAAGGTGGGCAGCAGTCAGCGAATTTAAAGTTTCGATATGCATAGAAAGGGATGGGAATGCATGAATAACAATACTGGGCGTTCATTGGACAAAAAAATGGATATCAGCATCGTTGGTGATGGCAGTTCTTCTGGTGGCGTGTACGGCAAGATCAAGGTCGTAGGGGACGCGTCCTTTAACGACAATCTATCTTGTGATCGATTCAAATGTACGGGTACATCGGTCATATACGGATCGCTTGAATCCACAGATATTAAAATTACCGGAACCCTTACCCTGACAGAACGAGCCGCCAGCAGCGATGGTGAGGATGGAATCCAGACTTCTGGCTTGCATGTCAAAGCTGAGCATATAAAAGTGGTAGGTGAACTTCATCTGTCAGGGGATTGTCAGGCGGAAAATATCAGGCTGAACGGGCGTTTGACGATAGCGGGCATGCTTAGCGCTGAACAGATGATACTCAAAATCATGGGTCCATCCGAGGTCAAGGAAATGGGCGGTTCCATCATCTCTGTGAAGAGTGGCCGGTTGAATGACTTGTTTACGGGGAGTAAGTCGATTCTCAAGACACGGATTATCGAAGGTGATGATATTGAATTAGAGAATACGGAGGCCGAGATTGTCCGTGGCGATAAAATAAAAATTGGTCCTGGCTGCCGGATTGGTACAGTGGAATACCGTTCATCTCTGCAAATTCATCCGCAATCGGAAGTTTTGCTGCAAAGCAATCGGTCCTTGGACTGATTAACGCAGACTTCTTTTCGGATATACTAATGCAGTCATATGAATAGAGCGTGAATGGAGAGATTGAGTACTATGGTTGCACGTAAAAACAGTATTGGATTGGTGCTGGCAGGGTTACTGCTGAGCATATTAATGGCTTCGATGGATAATACCATCGTGGCAACAGCTATGGGGGATATTGTCGGGAAGCTGGGTGGGCTCGACAAGTTCGTCTGGGTGACCTCCGCGTACATGGTGGCTGAGATGGCGGGGATGCCGATCTTCGGTAAGCTATCGGATATGTATGGACGGAAGAAGTTTTTTGTGTTTGGTATTATTGTGTTTATGCTTGGCTCAGCACTGTGCGGAACGGCAACGTCTATTGTGGAATTGACGATGTACAGAGCGATTCAAGGTATTGGTGCGGGGGCCCTGGTGCCGATTGCGTTTACGATCATGTTTGATGTGGTTGCACCAGAATCACGCGGTAAACTGGGCGGATTGTTTGGAGCCGTCTTCGGCTTGTCCAGTGTATTTGGACCACTGCTCGGTGCTTACATTACACAGTATGCGACATGGGAATGGGTATTTTATATCAACCTGCCGCTCGGCTTGATTGCATTTGTGTTTATTGCGTTCTTTTATAAAGAATCCCATCAGCATCAATCCCAACAGATCGACTGGCTGGGTGCTGTAACGCTAATCGGTGCAGTTGTGTGTCTGATCTTCGGTCTGGAACTGGGCGGCAAAACGTTTGCATGGGGTTCCTGGCAGATTGTCGGCTTGTTTGCCGGATTTGTAGCACTAGCGCTGCTGTTCCTGTACGCGGAAACGAAAGCCAAGGAACCAATCATCTCCTTCGGCATGTTCCGCAACCGGGTCTACTGGTCCAGTAACGTTATTGGTATGTTCAGTGGTGCGGCGTTCATTACAGCATCCGTGTACATTCCGATCTTCATACAGGGGGTACTCGGTGGTAAAGCGACCAACTCCGGTCTTGTGCTGCTGCCCATGATGCTTGGGTCCGTTGTGACGGCGTCCTTGGGCGGGGTGTTGATGACCAAAATCAAGTATCGTAATATCATGATTCCTACGTTAGCCTTGCTTGTCATTGGACTTGGATTGTTGACTACACTGGATGAGAATTCATCCCTTTGGACGATACGTATCTACATGGTGATGGTTGGTCTGGGTGTCGGTGCTTCGTTCTCCGTACTTAGCAATGCAGCCATGAACGCATTTGAACCGCAAAGACGCGGAGCAGCAAGCTCCACACTTAACTTTTTGCGGTCCCTCGGTATGACGATGGGCATTACGATCTTTGGTATCGTACAGAGCCAGGTATTTACGCGTAAAATGAATGATGCTCTCGCTGGTTCAGCTGCGGAAGCAGGCGGTGCTTCTGCGGGTGGCGTGCCGCAGGGAGTGGATCTGACCGATCCACATGCGCTGCTCTCACCAGAACTCAGACAGGCGATTCCGCCTCAGGTGCTGGATACCATCACACATGCCCTGTCCTCTTCCATCGTGCAGTTATTTGCCTGGGCTGTAATTCCGGCTGCACTCGCGTTGGTCGCTTCCTTCTTCATGGGAAAAGAGAAGATGGTCGTAGGCGAAGAGCAAGGCGAATACACTGGCGGTCACTAATCCGTTGTGCAGTAAACTGTAAGTTACGGTAGTAAAGCTGATTGTAGCTTGATAAAACTCGAATAACTTATCTTGAAAATGTAGAGACACACTTCTCGCTTATCCCCAAAAGGGACATGAAGTGTGTCTTTTTGTTTTCGTAGGATCAGTTTATCCTAGAATGCATGAATTACGGATTGAACTCTTTTGGCTGCTTCAGAAAAGGAGCCTAAGGCTGTTTCGTATCGCTAATCCCGTCCTCGACCACAGAAGGCCCTTGTGGGTCAGGCAGGCTGCTATGACCGGAGCGGGCAATCAGGCGATTCTGAGCTTTGTACGTGTCCCTTGTAATCGTTTTGGATTCGACCACTTTACCGTCCAGCCTCTTGGTTCTTACCGTCTCCACAATATATCCAGGCTGTCCGTCTTGCAGCACCTGCTGTGCACCATCAGGCAGTACAGTACTGGACACATACTTTACCGGAACACTTAATGTTTCAATGGTGCGAGATTCAAGTGCATAGCTGACATTCTCCGGGAATGTGCCGAAAAATTTCACCATCAATTGATGGTTCTTCACCTCTGCATGAATGAGTAAGGATTTTCCTGTATTGTTTTTAAAACGAAAGTTGATGGCGCCTGAGGCAAAGGTAGCATCCAGTCCTTTCGGCAAATATTTGACCGGCAGGGAATGGTTGCGACGCTCAATAATGTCTAGGCCGGTCAACAGCGCTGCGTTATACACCGTACTGGACACTTGACAGATTCCCCCGCCAATTCCTGGCGTCAGTCTTCCGTTTACAATGACTGGGGCCTCACGAAACCCGTAATCTTTCTCCGCTTTACGGACGACCTTCTCATAATCGAACACGGCATTCGGTGGCAAAATCATACCATTAATCGCTTCCGCCGCTGCGCTGACATTATGTATCCGGCCTTCACTACTATTGCCAAGACCCGTAGAGAACTGGATGATCTTCCGGTCAATACCTTCCTCACGCAGCGAATCAAGGGTTACTTTTGGTTTCAGCGTATACAGTGGTATCTGGATCAGCAATGGGGCGGGTTTCTCATCCGGGTTCAGTACATTGAAATCCCGTTTCAGCTTGGTTTGAATGAGATTTGTGAGTGTATCCCAATCAATCCGGCGGACGCCTTTTTCCGGGATATACTGGACTTTGTCACTTACGGTAATGCGGCGAACAGCGTTCGCAGGTGTACCGAAGGTTTCTTTTTCCCAGGCAGGGCTGAGGTGTTCTTGGAGTGGTCGTAAATCGTAACTCATATCCAGAGAGAACTCTTTCGGAAAATGATAACGTGCATAAGCGCGTTCCCATATATCTCCTTCCTCAAGCTCTTTTATAGCGGACTTGAAGCCGTTAACGTTGTAGTTTACACCCACCTGAGCTGTGCTGTACGTCATCGTCTTGGGGTCAGGTTCGGTCAACTCAAGAGTGACAGGCCAGTCCTCGAGCTTTTTGATCTTCTCCTCCAGTTCATGCAGTACATCCTTATGGTTCTTCTCTTCCACCGGTATGCCGCCAACATGAACGTCTTTGGGCAGGGCAGGCTGATTCACGTACATATACAACAATCCATAGGACGCGGAGCCGATCAAGAGGATGGAGAATAGAACAATGACCGTCAGATGTATTTTTTTCATAACCGTACGCTCCTTTATACTTCAGTTGTTCCCGACTTTGTAACACTTTCTATATATATGATCCAATGCAGGAAAACTTTCGGGTACTCAATAGGTAACAAATTTGTTACAATAAACTTCATATGAATCCATGCTTCACCATCAAAACAGGAATGACGTGGATTTTTTCCTGATGAAATTCAGGTCTTTTTAAAGGAAATGCCGGGATTGTGTCGAAATGATAATGGCTAACTATGCGAGCAGGAAGTGATGATGTGATAGAAATGCAGGACGTGTGGAAGACCTACGCCAATGGGACCCACGCATTACAAGGGGTGTCGGTGAAGATCGACCGCAATGAATTTGTCTATATCGTCGGTCCGTCCGGCGCAGGCAAATCGACATTTATGAAATTGATGTACAGAGAAGAAGTTCCGACCAAAGGACAAATATCCATTAACGGATTTAATATTGGTAAGTTAAAGCCAAGAAAGATTCCTTATGTACGTCGTAACATCGGCGTGGTGTTCCAGGATTTTCGTCTGCTGCCACGGATGACCGCATTTGAGAATGTGGCATTTGCGATGGAAGTTATCGAAGCGCCGAAGCGGCATATCAAGAAACGAGTCATGGAAGTACTCGACTTGGTGGGACTGCGCAGCAAAGCAAATCGTGAACCTTCACAGCTCTCAGGCGGGGAACAGCAACGTATTGCCATTGCACGGGCCATCGTCAATAACCCATCGGTTATTATCGCGGATGAGCCTACAGGGAACCTCGATCCAGAGACGTCCTGGGGCATTATGCAACTGCTGGATGAGATTAATTTCCGAGGAACAACCATTGTTATGGCGACTCACAACAAAGATATCGTAAACACGATGCGTAAACGGGTAATTGCCATTGAACGTGGACAGATTGTACGGGATCAGATGAGAGGGGAATACGGTTATGAATTTTAGTACTCTCTTGCGCCATCTGCGGGAGGGATTCAAAAACGTATTCCGCAACGGCTGGATGTCTGTAGCCTCCATCATGTCCATCATTGTGTCGCTGTTGATTCTTGGCGTGTTCATGTTGCTGGTGCTCAATGTGAACTCCATGGCGAATCAGGTTGATAGCCAGGTGGAGATTAGCGCGTTCCTTGAACTGAATGTGGACGAGAACCTGCGTAACACACTGGAGCAAGAAATCAGCGCGATGCCTGAAGTAAGTGAGATTCGTTTTGTTTCTAAGGAAGAAGGACTGCAGGAGTTCCGTGAACGTCTTGGGGAGAGTGCAGATAATGTGCTTAGCGGTTTCGATGTGGACAACAATCCACTGCCGGAGACCATTGAAGTTGAGGTCATTGAACCGGAAACCGTCACTTTTGTGGCGCAAAAAATCGAAGCCCTGAACGAAAAACACCCAGAGAAGCCGATCATGAAAGTGAACTACGGCAAGGAAACGGTGGAAGTGTTGTTCAAATTTACGAAACTGGTCCGTAATATCGGATTTATTTTTGTCGGGGGACTGGGTCTGATGTCCATGTTCCTGATCTCGAATACGATTCGCGTAACAATTCTGGCCCGTCGCCGGGAGATCGGCATTATGAAGCTGGTCGGCGCAACCAACACCTTTATTCGTTGGCCTTTCTTTATTGAAGGTGCACTCATTGGATTTATTGGCTCGGTTATTACGGTTGGGGTGCTGTTCTTTGGATACAGCCAGTTGATGAACACGATTGGTCAGGATGTATTCATGCAGATGCTTAACTTGATTCCGCTCGGCGAAATCTGGTTGCTGTTTGGAACACTGTTGATCGGACTCGGTGTGCTGGTAGGTATTTTGGGAAGTACACTGTCCATTCGCAAATCACTCAACGTTTAATTTTGTTTTGATCGATCGAATTGCAGAATATGTCGAAAAGAATGGTAAAGCAGGTTCATTAATGGACGCTGTTTGACGATATGTAGGAAAGACGGAGTCTTTTAAGTTGGAAGAAAGCAAAGAACATGCTGTTCACCACCTGTGCAGGTTGCTTTCTTGTGAAATCATAGGATGGGGGATCATCATTTTGAAAAAAACCGCTTCACTGCTGGCCCTAACGTTATTGGCCGGTATGACGCTTCAACCTTCTGACGGATATGCCAAGAGTAGCATCAGCGATATTGACCAGCAGATTCAGCAACTGGAGAACAAGGCAGCTACTGCCAAGCAGGAGCAGAAAAAAGCTGCTTCTAACAAAAAGGAAGCCCAGCATTATAAGAACAAAACCAATGCTTATCTGAAGGTTGTTATGGAACAGATCAATGTCGTTAGTGATGAACTGGCCAGCGTATCCTTGCAGATCGAGAACACGGAAGAAGATCTCCGTACAACCAAGAAAGACCTGCAAGCGGCAGAAGAACGTATTGTTGCAAGGGAGAAACTTTTGGAGTCACGCGTGCGTCTGATGTATACGGACGGTGCTGTATCCTATCTGGATGTATTGTTGTCCTCCACCAGCTTCACTGACTTTCTGACTCGTGCGGATTCACTCAAAACGATCGTGGATCAGGATCAGCATCTGCTGGATGAGCACAAAGCGGACAAGCAACTCGTTGTGGACAAAAAGGCAGAACTGGATGTGCAATATGCAGAAGCCAAGAGCCTGTATTCACAGAAGAAACAGCGCAAGTCCCAATTGAATGAAAAAGAAGCGGAAAAGCAAGTGCTTCTCGCTTCATATGATGCTAAGATTGAAGAATCAGAAGAGCTGACACAAGAGCAAGAAGATGTATTGATGCAGATTGCCAGCAAACGTTCAGCACTTCTACAAGAGAAAAATAAATTGCGTGAACAACAGGCAGCAGCCGCAGCCAAAGCAAAAGCCGCAGCAGCAGCTCGGGCGAAAGCAGCAGCCAAGACGCCAACCAGAGTCAGCTCGGATAGCAGCAGTGAGGTCACGTATTCATCAGGTAATGGTATCTTCTCAAGACCGGTATCTGGCGGACGTATTTCTTCTCCATTCGGTCCCCGTACCCACCCAATTACGGGTGTAGTGGGTAAGATGCATAACGGTGTTGATTTCGCTGTGCCTGTGGGATCCTCTGTACATGCTGCCTCCGGCGGAATTGTAATCATGGCTGAATGGTATAGCGGTTATGGCTATACGGTTATTGTGGACCATGGTGGCGGACTATGGACGTTATATGGTCACTTGCGCGAAGGTGGATTTAAAGTCAGCAAGGGCGACACCGTGAGCAAAGGTGATACCATTGCTGAGTCAGGAAATACAGGAAACTCTACTGGACCTCACTTGCACTTTGAAGTACGAGATAATGGTACAGCAGTCAATCCAATGAACTATTTGTAATTTCCTCATCTACAGACCGAATGGAAAAAACATATTCCGTACAAGCTAGACATATACTAAGCTGGCATGTTTAGGGAATGGATTCTGGCAACAATGGAATCTGACACGCTTCAAAACTAAAGGCGGTGACAAACGGATGATGAAGAAAAGATCGGCGCTACTGCTTGTCATTGTGGGTCTCCTTGGCGGTAGTTTACTAACCCTGGTATTAATGACTTATCCGGGAATAGCGAGCCAGGCCACACCGGGTGAAGGTTTGCTGGCCAGTGTAACCGGCAATACGCAGCAGAAGAACGATTTGAAGAAGATTGAAACCGCGATGGATTTGATCTCAAGCAACTATTATAAAGACGTAGATCAGACCAAATTGATTGACGGTGCGATCAACGGCATGATGGAATCCCTTGGTGATCCGTACTCCAACTATATGGGGCAGGAAACAGCTGCTCAGTTTGAAGAGTCGATCGAAGGTTCATTTACCGGTATTGGTGCAGAGGTGTCCTCGCAGGATGGAAACGTCGTTGTTGTTTCCCCGATCAAAGGATCACCTGCCGAGAAAGCGGGTATTCGTGCGAAAGACATGATTATGTCTGTAAACGGTGAATCCCTGCAAGGTTTGGAACTGAACAAGGCTGTTAACAAAATCAGAGGTCCAAAGGGCAGTGAAGCGAAGGTACAAGTCAAACGTGCTGGATCTTCAGAACTGATTGAATTTGTTATTGTACGGGACGACATTGATCTGGAGACCGTATATGCTCACATGGAGGATGGCGGAATTGGCGTTATTGCCATTACCCAATTCTCTCTCAATACAGGCGATCGCTTTAAGGAAGAATTGGCGAAGCTTGAGAAGCAGAACATGAAAGGTCTGGTCATCGACGTACGGAATGACCCAGGCGGTGTACTGCAAGTTGTCATTGATATTGCTGAGCAATTTGTTCCTAAAGGCAAGGTTATTGTGCAAGTCGAAGACAAGAACGGCAAAAAGGAACAAAGTAAATCCAATGGATCAGCGAAAGCTTATCCAGTCACGGTCCTGATGAACAAAGGTAGCGCAAGTGCCTCGGAGATTTTGGCCGGTGCATTGCAACAGTCAGCAGGCGCTAAGCTGATCGGTGAAAACTCCTTTGGTAAAGGAACCGTACAGACGAGTTATGACAAACAAATGGGTGACGGCAGCTTGCTGAAGATTACCATTGCCAAGTGGCTCACTCCGAACGGGGACTGGATTCATGAAAAAGGAATCAAACCGGATATTGCGGTAGACCAACCGGATTATTTCTCGGTGGCACCGATTAATAAAGAGAAGTTACCACTGAAATATGACAGCAATAGCACGGATGTGAAAAGTGCGCAGACGATGCTGAGAGGACTCGATTTCAAACCGGATCGTGTGGACGGATACTACGACCAGCAGACAGAAGAAGCGGTCAAGGCATTCCAGAAGCAAAAAGGCATTCAGGCTACAGGCCAGATTGATGAGAAAACCGCTGAATCACTGGAAGCGGCTCTGATTGAACGCATTGCCAATCCTCAATATGATGCACAGCTGAAACGCGCGATCGAAAATGTCTCAAAGGATATTTCGTCCGCAGTGTCGAAGCCATAAAGAAGGCTGATTTTCAGCCTTCTTTTTTTCTGAACCGGCTGAAGGAGAGGGGTGACCGACCACAATGGAATGGGTATGGCCGTGGTTAACTACATTAGGAGAAGCTTTGTTGCAGTTGTTTATTCAGCCGTTTTATTATATTGCGGTGATCCTGATTGCGCTGATCTATCATCGTCAGTTACTACAGGAGCGTAAATTGTTTCATGTCCGTTTGCAAAGCTCGATAACACAGACGATTCGTGCGGTGCTCGGAGGCATACTCATCGGTACCATTGTCTCAATCGTGTCCCTATTTCTCGGTGCACATCTTACGCTGGGAAGTCTCATATGCATATGGGCTGCAACCTTAGTTCTATCCTTGTTCCGTATCCGGTATCTGTGCTTTGCTTACGCAGCTGGATTACTGGGTGTATTGCAATTTGGTTTGAATCTGGCTTCAGGCTGGCAGCCATCCAGTTGGATGGGCAGTATCACAGAGACGCTACGTGCTCTGGATATGCCTGCATTGCTTGTCTTGGCAGCCCTTCTACATATGGGTGAAGCCCTGTTAGTACGTATGCAGGGGGTATCGATGGCATCACCGCTTCTCTTCGAGGGAAAACGTGGGAAGCTGGTTGGCGGATATCAACTGCAACAGTTCTGGGCCATTCCCCTACTGATTCTTGTTCCCGTCACAGGAGGTGGCGCGGAGCTGGCATGGAATCCACTTATGAATGCAGGACATAGTTATATGCTGGTTGCGTTGCCCATCATGCTCGGATTTGGTGAGATAACGCAGAGTATGCTTCCTGGACAGAAGGTGCAGATCACATCCAAGCGGTTGATGCTTTATGGGACAACCTTGCTTGTCTTCAGTTTACTTGCTGCATGGTGGTCTCCGCTCATGTTGGTTGCTGCGCTGATTGCATTTATTGGACATGAATTTCTGGTATGGTACAGCGCGTTTGAAGAGCAAAATCGCAGTCCGGTATTTGTTCATCCGCAGCATGGGTTGAAAGTATTGGCTGTTATTCCGGAGAGTCCTGCTGCAGATTTGGGGATTGAAGCAGGAGAGACGTTGTACAAGGTGAATGGTAAGTTGGTTCATTCACCGGAAGAATTGCATCGCGCTCTGCGGATGAATCCAGCTTTTTGCAAGCTTGAGGTGCGTAATCACCAAGGAGAAAGCAAGTTCATGCAACGAGCGATTTATGAAGGGGAGCATCATCAGCTGGGTGTCATTATGGCACCGGACAATCACGAGGTATGGGCGATTCGTTTACGTCCACTGACGCTGTTCCATATCATTAATCTCAAACTGTTTGCCCGCTTGAAAAAACCACAAAGGGACGAAGCCCCATTAGCGTTACCGCCAGCCCCTGTGGCCAGTGATAAAGGGTCCGTGGAGATGTAACTAGCATACGTGATGAAGTATGTTTGCATAATCAAGCAATGAAAAAAAGGTATTTCTCAGCGCCGTCACAGGCAAAGGAAATACCTTTTTTGTTATTTTTTCAACATAAAGATGGCGATTTGGGTCCGATCACGCAAGCTCAGCTTGCCGAGAATATCCGTGACGTAGTTTTTGACCGTGCCTTCGCTGAGGAACAGTTTGGCGGCAATTTCCTTATTGGATAGCCCCTCCGATATGGCTTCGGCAACCGCCAGCTCCATACGCGTCAGTCCAGAGGCTTCGATTGAATTCTGTGTCTGGGGAATTGTAGCAGGACGAAGGAGTCCTGTTAGCTTGCGAGCAATATCCGGATGGATTAACATATCGCCATTATGTACGGTCTTGATGCCTTGAATGATCCGCTCAGGGGGGACGTTTTTGAGCAAATAACCACTTGCGCCATTCTGCAATGCCTGAATAATATACTCATCGTCGTCAAACGTAGTCAGCATGAGCACCTGGATTTCAGGAAAACGTGCCTTGATAAGTTGTGTACCTTCGACTCCATCACATTCCGGCATCCGAATATCCATCAACACCACGTCCGCAGGCGTTCCTGCTTCAAGCAATGCCAGCGCTTCCTGTCCATTTGAGGCTGTGCCTGTAACACGAATGCCGGAGCCCAGTCCGAGCAGCACTTTAAGGCTCTCACGAATGAAGTAATCATCGTCTGCGAGAATCAGCCGAATAAGTTGAGGGTGAGCTGTATCACTTTTTTGATTTACATCATTCTGTTCGGACATGAGAACATTCACTTCCTTTTTCAGAGTATATCTATTTGGTTCGTTATTGGAATGCGTGTAATTACCGTATACGGAAAAGCCGATTGAATCTCCAAGACTCCTCCTACCATTTGTGTGCGTAGACGCATGCCTTCCTGTCCTATGCCACTTCCCTTAGAGGAATGAGGATTGATTTTGCCATCATTACTTACGCTCATAGAGACTTCCTGATCCCTGAATACCAACTCCACTGTGATCGAAGAAGCATTTCCGTGTCGTAGCGCATTGGTCAGGGCTTCTTTGGCATTTTTGTAGAAAACAATCTGTATGCTGGGATACAGCATATGAGATGGGCCATGAACTTCATAATGTGTCTTCATACCGGTATCTCTGCCCACTTCTTCAAGGAGACGATCCAGTGCGTAGGCATTGGATACATAGGAATCCGGCTGCAATTTATGCAGTGTGCTGCGCATATCATCCATACTGGTGGCCAATTGATCACGAATCAGTCTCACCATTTCCGTTCCCTTTTCCTGATCTAGGGGGAGAGTCAGCAGGGCGGCTTCCGACATCATTTTGGTGCGAATCAGTCGATGCCCGATATCGTCATGAAGCTGTCTTGAGATACGGGTGCGCTCCTCTGCCTGAGCCGCTCCTTCAAGTTGCTTTGTAAATAACAGCAGCTGCGCACGCGCTTCTTGTAGCTCGTAATGTTTGCTGCGAAGCTCGTCATAGACTTGTTCCAGTTGTCCTCGGCTGCTAGCCGATCTTGATCCCTGCCAGGACAGAGCCGCTGTGATGATCAGAAGCAGGTTGCCAAGAACCATCGCAGTTGTCTCTGCGGAGAATAGAGTAGCCTCGTTTGTATACTGTGTAGTTAACCATGGTTGCAATGCCTGTGGAGTAGAATAATGCCAATGCAATGCGATATTGCTTGCCACAAGCTGACTTCCAAACATCAACCACCGCTGGGTCCCCTCCAGTCTGTACATATACACGTAGAGCACCGATAAAGAGAGGAAAAACATAAATGGTCCAAACAAAGCGATCAGCCAGCAGCTCCAGAATATTTGGGCCAGAAGCAACAGCCACTGCTGTGCACTTGAACGGATGAAATCTTTCCACACGGAGAGTCCAAGTGCAATGATGATATAGAGGGTGTAGACGTCGTCGTTTTCCAAGGGTAGCATCAACAGGTACAGCACTGCTGGAACGATAATTAACCCGTATTGCAGAAACCGCATCGGCATATGGTTGTGACATCCTTTATATAAAAGTGGAGTAGAAAATCTCTCGGTAATGCGCCCTTGATTATACCATAAGCAGCATTCGAATCAGGAGATGACTTAAGTCACCTTCGATTCATGACTTTTCGTACCTTCGCTACAGATTACGATCCGTTACAATAAAATTATGAAATCCAGCGGCGAAGGCCGAAACGGAAAAGGGGCGTAAAAGGGATGGGCATACTTGAAGTGGATCATGTCGTAAAACGATACGGTAGCAGGCTGTCAGTGGATCACTTGAACCTTAGTGTTGGCAAAGGCGAAATTTTTGGATTACTCGGTCCCAATGGAGCAGGGAAAAGTACCACCATCAGTATGATTGCAGGGCTCCTGAATATGGATCAGGGTGAAATCAGATTAGATGGGATATCGGTCAAGGAGCGACCGCTTGAAGTGAAGCGTAAGATCGGACTGGTTCCGCAGGATCTGGCTTTATACGAAACGATGACGGCTGCGGAGAATGTGACTTTTTTCGCCCGGTTATATGGATTGCGTGGAAAATTGCTTAAGGAGAGGGTACAGGAGTCCCTTGAATTTGTAGGGTTGCAGGATAAAGCAAAGGATGCCCCCTCGACCTTCTCCGGCGGTATGAAACGCAGGCTAAACATCGCATGTGCGATTACACATCGTCCGGATCTAATTATTATGGATGAACCGACAGTCGGCATTGATCCGCAATCCCGGAATCATATCCTTGAATCAGTACGCACACTCAATAAGATGGGTTCAACGATCATATATACAAGTCATTACATGGAGGAAGTAGCCGCGATTAGTCACCGGGTTGCGATTATGGATCAGGGACGAATCATTGCCTGTGGGACTGAAGCAGAGCTGAGAGAACGGGTAGCATCGGAGGAAAAAGTAGTGCTCTCCACTTGCGGTATCGGTCCCGACGTCGTGGAAGAACTGAAACTTCACCCCCGCGTACGGATGGTAGACGTATCAGAGAATACACTGACCATTACGTTGCCTTCGGCACAGCAGGATCTCCAGGATCTGCTCTTCATTTGCAGCAAACATGAAGTATCCATTCATTCGCTCAAGGTGGAAGAGCCGGATCTGGAAACGTTGTTCCTCAATCTGACCGGGCGTACGCTTCGGGACTAGGGGGAGCACGAGATGAATATATGGCATATTTGCATCTTTGAATTGAGACGTATTCTTAAGATTCGATCTGTAGTGTTGAACCTGTTCATTCTGCCGTTATTATTGATTTTCATATTGGGCACGGCGCTTTCCAGTACGATGGGTACGGCGGATGATGTTATTCCAGATATTGTACGTGTGGGAATCATCCATTTGAGTACGGAATCAGGCGGAGCATCAAGTACGGTTAATCAAGCACTGGATACATTCGTGAATTCCCCGGCGGTAACTGAGATGGTTAAGGTGGAGAACTTTACGACAGAAGAAGAGGCGGTCCATTTGCTGCGTACCGGCAAGCTGGACTTTGCTGTAATGATTCCTTTGGATTTTGAGCAGAACATGATGATGGGGAAAGAGGCCCGGTTACAGTGGATTCGAGGAAAGGACAACACACTTAATACGTTGGGTGAAACGTTGTTCACACGTTTTACGGATGAATTGAACCGACAGATGGCGATCACCAAAGTCCTCGGTCCGGAAGTGATTGCTACCATGACCTCTTCCTCGGAGTCTGGTGCGGCGAATTCTACCACCATTGCTGTCACTAATCCTGGAAAGACAGGTACGGCTTATAGTGCCTCCCAATACTATGCAGCTTCCATGCTGGCGATGTTCATGTTGTACTCAGGTATGACAACCAGTACCAGCCTTTTTGGAGAGCGTGATAACAGTACATTAATTCGCCTTCAGGCTGCGCCTATAGGCAATGGGGTTATTTTCGCTGGCAAAATTCTAGGCAATAGTCTGCTCGCTTTCTTGCAAGCAACGACGATTATCCTTATGACATATTGGCTCTACGGTGTGGATTGGGGAACCCATCCTTGGTATATTGTGCTGACTTGTGTATTCATCACATTGGCATCTATGACCCTTGGCGTGATTGTCGCATTGGTATGCAAAAGCACAGCATCAGCCAGTGCAACCTTACAAGGTATCATCGTTGCCATGACATTCATTAGCGGTGGATTCATGCCCATTCCGATTGATTTTGTACAACGGATTAGTGAATTTACGGTTAACCACTGGGCGCTCCAGAGTTTTCTGAGAATGATGCTGGATGCACCTGTAGGAGAGATTGTATACAGCATTCTGATGCTAGGCGTAGTATGTGCTGTATTACTGTTTATCTCAGGATTGATCTATAGAAAGGCAGGATACCGATATGAATAGTCTACACATCGCCTGGTTGATGATCAGACGTACACTTGGCCGTAAAATGGGCTTCATTACGTTTCTGCTTCTGCCTTGCCTGGTGGTTACGGGAGCAGTTGCTCTTTTTGGAAGTGAGCAGAGTACACGGACGGTCATTCCCTATGTCAATGAGGATACAGGGGGAGCAGGGACATGGATGATTCACGAACTTGCTGGCAAAGAGGAGTATCTGCTCAAGCCAATGAACAACGAAGCAGAAGTTAAGGAAGTTATCGCTCAGCAAAAAGGAAGTTCAGGCATCATCATTCCCGCACATTATACGGAGGATCTCTTACAAGGTAAGGCAACCGAAATCCAACTGGTGGAACTGCGTATAAGCGAGGATTCCTATACACTACGAGCGGCGGTTGAAGGTTTGACGAGCGGATTGCAACAATCTGCTTCAGCTGTTACGGTGGCGGCAGGTCGAGTCTCAAGTGAGCCTGACATAGTGGAGAGCACACAGAAGCCGTTTGAACTGTTATTACAGGAGATAGGCAAGCAACAGGTTGCTGGTGAAGTCACTGATCTGCAGATCTATCCCAAGCCAGGCCTGAACAATGTGACTGGATTTACAATCATGTTTATGATGGGTCTGCTGACCAGTGCAGTGGCTGTGATCATGGAAGATCGCAGGAAACGCACGATGGCCAGGGTATATACGGCGCCCGTTCGTGCATATGAGATTGCGCTTGGCAATTTCCTGGGTAGCTTTGTCATTGGCATGATTCAGATTGTTCTGGTTTTGGGAGTCAGCAGGTGGCTACTGCATTATGATGCCGGCATTCCTTTTGGAATTCATTTCATGATCTTGGCAGCGTTCATGCTGGTCTCCATGGGCATCGCAAGTACCGTGGCAGGATTGATCCGTAATTCAAAAAATGCGAATATGTTGAATTCCCTTATTATTATGCCAACTTGCATGATAGGTGGTTGTTTCTGGCCGATCTCGTTCATGCCTGACTACATGCAAAAGCTCGCCAACTTTGTTCCACAGAAATGGGCGATTCAGGCGGTGGAAACGATCTCCGCTGGCGGTACGTTATCGGATATTACACTGCCACTATTGATTTTGTTCGGAATGGCTGCCATTTTGTTGACCGTAGGCTCAGCGATTCTACGTCCCAGTCAGCCAGGTGTGGATGCATAAGGCAATACGACATAAAAGAAAGCACGCTCTGCTGAATTGAATTCAGTTAGAGCGTGCTCTTTTTGCTTATAAGTATTGATGCATTATGCGAAATGTTGAAAATTAAGGTTGGAGCTGGCGCAATACAGTAATTTCAACTCGACGGTTCTTTTGTCTGCCAGTCGGTGTGGTGTTGTCACCCGTTGGGCGGGTATCTGCATACCCGGCATATTGGAAGCCATCAGGGTTGAGCTTCTCTGTATCCAGAAAGAATCGCAATACAGACAGTGCGCGTTCCCCGGAAAGCTGCCAGTTATCGGTATAGGCGGAGTTTGCCCCCACAGGAACATTATCGGTGTGACCCTCAATGCTGACAACGGTGTTCAAATCACGGAACAGGCTGGCAAGCTTACTAAGCGTTGGTGCTGCACCATCCTTTAGAGCGGCCTGTCCCTGGTCAAAAAGGAAACGATCACTTAGGGTAATGGAGAGGCCCTGTGGCTTGTCCGCAACAAAAATCTGATTTTCCAGTTTATTATCCTCGATATATTGGGTAATCACATTGAACAGATTTTGCAGTTCCTGCTCTTGTGATCTAAATTGCTCTTCCCGCTCTGTGAGAGGCTTGTTGTCATCTTCTGGCGTAACAGTCCCGGAATCGGGAGGCGTTCCTTCACCCTGAACCTCGGATGGTGGGGTCTCTATAATCGTCTGTCCCGGTTTCTCACCGAGCCCCTCACCAAGCTCTAGTACAGAGTCTGACGCGTTGAATGTATTTTGTAAGGATTGAGTAACGACGTCATATTTACCGGAATCCAGATTGCTCATGGCGTACATGATGACAAAAAAGATCAAAAGCAGGGTAATGAGATCGGCATAAGTAATCATCCAGCGATCCCGATGATCGACAGTTTCACGTTTTCCGCGCCTTTTACTGCGCCGACTCATCCAATCCCTCCTTTGCTAGAGGGCGTATGTGCTGACGATGCGTGAGGGTGAAGGACTCCAGTCTTTTGCGTACAAGCTGGGGATTCTCACCGTTCTGAATGGCAAGGACACCTTCGAGAAGCATTTCCATGGTCTGCACTTCGTCGGCACCTCTGGATTTGATCTTGGAGGCAATGGGCAAAAAGATAAGATTGGCACTGGCGACCCCATACAGGGTTGCGGTAAAGGCAACAGCAATGGCAGGTCCGAGTCCGGTTGGATCGGTCAAACTGCCAAGTACCTGAATAAGTCCCATCACGGTTCCGATGATCCCCATGGTTGGTGCGTACCCACCAGCGGATTCGAATATTTTGGCATATCCATCATGTTTTTGTTCAATTGAGTCAATCTCCATCTCCAGGATCTGGCGAACCACATCCTGATCGGTACCATCGACAACCATCTGAATACCGTCTTGCAAAAATGGATGCGGATGATCCATAACCTTGCGTTCCAATGCAAGCACACCTGAACGGCGCGCAATGGAAGACATCTCGACCAGTTCTTCAACCCACAAGTCTGATTCATTATTGTTACGTCCAAAAGCCATACGCAGGGCAGCTGGAATCGTACGCAGACGATGCGCTGGGAAACTGGCAACCACAGCAGCAATCGTTCCACCGAATACAATTAAAGCAGCCGTTTTTTGCATGAGACCGGACAATTGACCGCCTTCCCACAAAAAACCGCTAATGACTGCGGCAATTCCGGCAATAATACCGATAAGTGTCGCAATATCCATAAATTAACCCACTCCTATCTTCATTTCACGTTTGCATCACTAAAACGAACGAGGTATAATTAAACGGGAACAAATATTCCTATTACTATAAGTTTTCCCATATGAAAATTCGGGGAACTTCGACAATATATAGTGACTATTATTTTAGACGATAGGGTGAGATACGGCAATGAGCGATATTATAATGAGCGACAAAACGTTCGAAATCGAGTCAGAGTTTTCTCCCCAAGGTGATCAGCCTGCAGCCATTAAAGAATTGGTGAAGGGTGTTCAGGAGGGGAAAAGGTATCAGACTCTGCTGGGTGCAACGGGTACGGGTAAGACATTCACCATTGCACAGACCATAGCTCAGCTGCAACGGCCAACGCTGATTATTGCGCACAATAAAACGCTGGCAGCGCAGCTGGCAAGTGAGTTCAAAGATTTTTTTCCTAACAACATGGTTGAGTATTTCGTCAGTTATTACGATTATTTTCAGCCAGAAGCATATATTCCTTCCTCCGATACGTATATCGAGAAGGATTCAAGTATTAATGAAGAGATCGACAAACTGCGGCATGCAGCGACAAGTTCGTTGTTTGAGCGCAGGGATGTCATCATTGTAGCGAGTGTATCCTGTATTTATGGTTTGGGTTCACCGCATTCGTATTCCAGCATGTTGCTGTCACTCCGGGTAGGCATGGAGAAACCACGTAATCAGATTTTATCCCGACTGGTAGAGATCCAGTATCAACGTAACGATATTAACTTTGTGCGGGGTACATTCCGTGTCCGTGGGGATGTTGTGGAGATCTTCCCTGCCTCCAAGGGCGAACATGCGATTCGGGTTGAATTGTTCGGTGATGAGATCGAGAAAATTACGGAGATCGACGTATTAACCGGTGAACTGATTGGCGAACGTGAACATATTGCCATCTTCCCGGCGTCTCACTTTGTAACGCAAGAAGAGACGATGAAGGTTGCGCTGGTGAACATTGAGCGTGAACTGGAAGAGCGTCTTGAAGCGTTGCGTGAACAGGGGAAATTGCTGGAGGCTCAGCGACTGGAGCAGCGCACACGATACGATATCGAGATGATGAAGGAAGTCGGATTCTGTTCGGGGATTGAGAACTATTCCGGTCCGCTGACTTTCCGCGAACGCGGCGATACGCCATATACACTGATGGATTACTTTCCGGATGACATGTTGATCGTGGTCGATGAGTCTCATGTGACCCTGCCACAGATCCGTGCGATGTACAATGGTGACCAAGCGCGGAAGACGGTATTGGTTGAGCATGGTTTCCGTCTGCCGTCAGCGCTGGATAATCGTCCACTCAAATTCGATGAGTTCGAAGGCAAGATGGATCAGATCATCTATGTATCGGCCACACCAGGCCCTTATGAGATAGAGCATACCGATACGATGGTTCAACAGATTATCCGTCCAACCGGTCTGCTTGATCCAATCATTGAACTTCGTCCAACGAAGGGACAGATCGATGACTTGATCGGTGAGATTAACGACCGGATTGCCAAAGACGAGCGTGTGTTGATTACAACATTAACGAAGAAGATGTCTGAGGACCTGACGGATTATCTGAAAGAGATTGGAATCAAGGTACGTTACCTGCATTCCGAGATCAAAACGTTGGAACGGATGGCGATTTTACGTGATTTAAGGTTGGGCGTTTTCCATGTGCTAATCGGAATCAACTTGCTCCGGGAAGGTCTGGATCTGCCCGAAGTATCCTTGGTAGCCATATTGGATGCCGATAAAGAAGGATTCCTGCGTTCCGAGCGTTCACTAATCCAAACGATTGGCCGTGCAGCACGGAACAGCGAGGGTCGCGTTATTCTATACGGTGATAAAGTAACCGATTCGATGGATAAGGCGATTAAGGAAACCGAACGTCGTCGTGAGATTCAGATCGAGTACAACGAGAAGCATGGAATTACACCACAGACGATTCGCAAAAAAGTGCGTGATGTGATTGAGGCAACCAAGGTTGCTGAATCCAAGAAAGACTACCTCACAGGCGCTGCCGAGAAGATGTCGAAGAAAGATCGGCAGGCGCTTATTCAGCGCCTCGAGGTAGAGATGAAAGATGCAGCCAAAAACCTGCAGTTTGAGCGTGCTGCCGAGCTTCGCGATGCGTTGCTGGAACTTCGCGCTGAATAAGGTACAGCTCATTCATATGATCCAGTAAAGAGATATCTGTAACAAGAGAACGGCCAATTGGCCGTTCTCTTGTTGAGTAAGGAAATCATCTATATCTACCGATAATAAGAGATGTTGAAATCTTGGAATCAGGTCTATACTGATAGAAAAGTTGAAATTGGTTAAAAGGTTTATAGGAAAGCATTTGGGAGTCGTGTCCCCCTGAGAGCTGAGAGCATCCCGGTCTCGAACTTGGAGCCGAGCCAAAGGCAATGGCGACCTTGTCGCGAACGTGGCGAAGCCGAGAGCGTTCCGGTGTTGACCTTGGAGCCGAGCCGAAGGCAATGGCGACTTGTCGCGATCAATGCGAAGCCGAGAGCGTCCCCTCGCAGTAGAGCGGCCACATAAGGTTCCGGCAATGAGCCGGAACCTTATGTGGAGCCGCGGGCACACGACCACCCTTCACATAGCAAGACCCGACTCCTCACCATTGCACCGCTTTTTTCGGGTGTCCAGAGGGCTGCGCCCTATGGGGCCCTCCCTTGGAAGGGAGGGTTTGGGAGGGATCGAAAAGCCTTTAAAAAGGTTTGGATTAACACACTGAGAGGATGAATACTATTGGCGAGCGATAACATTGTCATTAAAGGCGCACGAGCGCATAACCTGAAGAACATCGACATTACGATCCCGCGTGACCGCTTTGTTGTATTGACCGGCCTGAGTGGCTCAGGCAAGTCCTCGCTGGCTTTTGACACCATCTATGCCGAAGGACAGCGACGTTATGTCGAATCATTGTCAGCTTATGCACGGCAGTTTCTGGGACAGATGGAGAAACCGGACGTTGATTCCATCGAAGGATTATCTCCTGCCATTTCAATAGATCAGAAAACAACAAGCCGTAACCCACGTTCCACGGTAGGAACCGTGACGGAAATTTATGATTATCTGCGTCTGTTATTTGCACGTGTGGGTCATCCGCATTGTCCAGACCATGGCGTGGAGATCAGCTCCCAGACCGTAGAACAAATGGTTGACCGCATTATGCAATACCCAGAGCGTACCCGGTTGCAGATCTTGGCACCTATTATCTCTGGCCGTAAGGGCGAGCATAAAAGTGTATTTGCCGATGTGTCCAAGCAGGGCTTTGTCCGTGTACGGGTGAACGGGGAACTGCGTGACCTGTCAGAAGATATCCAATTGGAGAAAAACAAGAAGCATACGATTGAAGTGGTCGTTGACCGGATCGTCGTTAAAGATGATGTACAGGCGCGTTTGGCTGACTCCATTGAAACGGCACTTAATTTGTCCGGCGGACAACTACTCGTGGACATTATGGGTCAAGAAGAGCTACGCTTCAGTTCTAACTTTGCCTGCCCGGTGTGCGGATTCAGTATTGAAGAGTTGGCGCCGCGGATGTTCTCATTCAATAGTCCCTTCGGAGCTTGCCCGGATTGTGATGGACTGGGTGTCAAAATGATCGTTGACCCTGATCTGCTCGTACCAGATCGCAGCAAGACGATTGAAGATGGTGCTTTTGATGCCTGGACAGGTGGAACATCCACCTATTATCCGCAGTTCCTGAAGTCAGTATGTGAGCACTTCAACATTCCGCAAAATGTACCTGTCGAAGATCTGCCAGCTGAGCAGATGAACAAGTTGTTGCAGGGTACAGGTACAGAGAAAATCCGTTTCCGCTATGAGAATGATTTTGGACAACGGAAGGAAGCGCTGGTTACCTTTGAAGGTATCGTGAATAACCTGGAGCGTCGTTACCGGGATACAGCATCTGAAGGTATCCGTGAATTTATTGAAGGTTACATGAGTGCAAAGCCTTGTGGTACATGTAAAGGTCAGCGTCTGAAACGCGAGAGTCTTGCGGTTACGATCAATGATCATAACATGGCGTATGTGACTAGTTTGTCCATTGGTGAAGCTGGTCGATTCTTCGATACATTGGAATTGTCGGAGAAAGAGCAGACGATTGCCAAGCTTATTCTGAAAGAAATCAACAGCCGTCTCGGCTTCCTGGTGAATGTTGGTCTGGATTACCTTACGCTGAGTCGTGCTGCCGGAACATTATCTGGTGGAGAAGCGCAGCGGATCAGACTGGCCACACAGATTGGTTCCAGCCTGATGGGTGTACTATATATTCTGGATGAGCCGAGTATCGGTCTGCATCAACGGGATAATGACCGCCTGATCTCCACACTTGCGCATATGCGGGATATTGGTAATACTCTGATCGTGGTTGAACATGATGAGGATACGATGATGGCTGCCGACTATATTATTGATATTGGCCCAGGTGCAGGTATCCACGGAGGTACCATCATGTCACAGGGTACACCGGAAGAGATCATGAACGATGAGAACTCGTTAACCGGTCAATATCTGAGTGGTCGCAAATTTATTCCAATTCGTGCAGAACGTAGAAGTGTAGGAGACCGCTGGCTGGAAGTACGCGGAGCCAAAGAAAATAACCTGAAAAATCTGAATGTGAAGATTCCTGTGGGTGTGTTTACTGCGGTAACGGGTGTGTCCGGTTCAGGTAAATCCACATTGATCAATGAGATCCTGTACAAAACGCTGGCACGTGATCTGAACCGTGCTCGGGTACGTCCGGGTCAGCATAAAGAGATTCGTGGTCTGGAGCATATCGATAAAGTCATCGATATTGATCAGTCGCCAATCGGGCGGACACCACGTTCCAACCCGGCTACGTACACAGGTGTCTTTGATGATATCCGGGATTTGTTTGCTCAGACGAATGAAGCCAAAGTACGTGGATACAAGAAAGGCCGGTTCAGCTTTAACATCAAAGGTGGACGTTGTGAAGCCTGCCGTGGAGACGGCATTATCAAGATCGAGATGCACTTCTTGCCTGACGTCTATGTCCCTTGTGAAGTCTGCAAAGGTAAACGATATAACCGGGAAACGCTTGAAGTGAAATATAAAAACAGAAACATTTCCGATGTGTTGGAAATGACGGTTGAAGATGCAACCCAGTTCTTCGAGAACATTCCGAAGATCCATCGCAAAATGCAGACGCTGATGGATGTGGGTCTGGGATACATCAATCTGGGACAACCTGCAACCACATTGTCCGGTGGCGAGGCCCAGCGGGTGAAGCTCGCTTCCGAGTTGTATCGCCGCAGTACGGGGAAAACCATCTACATCCTCGATGAGCCGACAACCGGTTTGCATGTCGATGATATCGACCGTTTGCTAACTGTATTGCACCGTCTGGTTGATTCTGGGGAATCGGTGCTAGTGATCGAACATAACCTGGATGTGATCAAAACGGCAGACTATGTTGTCGATCTGGGCCCAGAAGGCGGTAGCGGTGGAGGAACCATTGTTGCAACTGGAACACCTGAGGATATCATTAAAGTGGAAGCTTCCTATACAGGCAAGTACTTGAAGCCAGTTCTGGAGCGGGATACCGAGCGGAGTAAGGCACTGCAATTGGTGGACTAAGTCCTTGTAGTCAGAGATTATTGAACAATTAACGATATTGACTAGGCCCTTCTTTTCGAGAAGTGTGAGACATTGGATTACGATCTGATGTGCTCTGCTTCCGACAGAAAGGGTTTTATTTTTATGGGATATGTAGGAGGTTTCCCTGTACTATTTTGTTTTCGTGAAAGTGTTTACATATATGTTGGGACAAGCATTGCAGGAATATTCGACCAAATTGGATTTTTTTCATTTTTATGGATGATAGGGCTTGCATTACAAGCAGGGTACAGATAACATAGAGGAAGATATTAGGGTATGCGTTAGCTGTTCAACTATGGTGAGGAGGTCTGTCTATCCATGCTGTTTGCAGAAGCTGCCACGGCGAGTACATCGAATTTTAATGCATTTGATATTTTTGTCATCTTATTTACGATCCTGATTTTCATCGGAGTCGTTCGCCTCCTTCGGGCACCGAAGAAGAATCTGTTTGCGATCGGATTTGCAGTAGTCAGCCTACTGGTATTTCTGATGACAGACTATGCGATGATAACCGGTTGGTTTGCTCAGTAGGAATGCTGCTAAAGTGAATGGAATTTAAGCCAATAGTGGTACAAATGAACACTTTCCAGAGAGACATGGGGGGTGTTTTTTTCATTTCGTTTGAACGATTGAAGAGGATTCTATCTTCTCTACCAAAATAGGGACTTAAAACAATTGTATATCCAGATTCTGTATGATACATTGAGGGATACCGGAATTGCAGATGAGAGAAAGAGAGAATAGATTCAGCGATGAATCCGATGTCGAGTCGCGCAAGAAGGATGTATAGAGAGGGTCAGGTGAGAATATGAGCGTGTTGGGTAAAAAGGGGATAGCCATACTGATGGCTGCTGTACTCTCAATCAGTGTAGCGGCAACGGTTGGTGCGGCTGAATCCAAAACGGCAATGCAAGCGAAGGTGGTAGATGGTCAAGTCTATGTGAACACCAAGGATCTGGTCAAGGCATTTGGTGGAAGTGGACAATATGATGCCAAATCCGGAACGTACACGTACAAGGGAAATGAAGCCATTCCCAAAGTGATCGAAAAGGTGTCTCCTTCGGTCGTAGGCATTATTGGGAAATCTACCGAAGTGCAGGAAGGTGCATCATCAGATGACCGCTATAATCTTGCACATGGTACAGGGGTCATCATTCGTTCCAACGGATGGATCGTGACGAATGCCCACGTGGTCGACGGATTAGTGAATCCGGTGGTCGTAACGACGGATGGCAATACATACAAAATTACGAAAACATACAGTGATGCACTAAGTGATCTGGCGTTAATCAAAATCAATGCCAAAGCACTTAAACCGGCGAGCTTCGCCAAAGCTTCACAAACCTCTGTTGGCGAGACGGTAATCGCCATAGGTACACCGATTTCCTTTTCATTGCGCAACTCGGCAACGGTAGGGGTAATTAGCGGCTTGAATCGTGGTGTTGAGGCGACCTACCGGTTGATTCAGACTGATACGGCCATTAACCCAGGGAATAGCGGAGGACCGCTGGTCAACCTGAAGGGTGAAGTGGTCGGTATTAACTCGATGAAATTCTCTGCGGTCGGCGTAGAAAGCTTGGGATTTTCGATTCCGGTGGATACCGTTCAATATATCATCGATCAGTTTTTTAAATATGGCAAAATAAAACGTGCGAGTCTGGGGCTACAGCTGGAAGAAAGCTGGTCTGCTATTGTGGGATTGCCTACAGATGATCCATTAACGATTACGGGCATACTGTCTCCTGAAGCGAAGAAAGCCAAAATCAAAGAGGGCGATGTCATCTATAGTGTGGCTGGCACACGTGTGTCCTCTGTCGTGGATATCAATGAGTTGCTCAAAACGTATCTGCCTGGGCAAAAGGTAAAGCTGTTGATGCAAACGGATGGCGATATCGTAACCCGTACGCTAGTACTTGCTGATCGCGCAGACATTCAGGACGAGGAAGATGAAGCGTTCCTTGCAGATGATGAATAATATAGCCCGGCGATCAACCCGGATGGAGAGAGGACGAAAGAACGGAATGAAAAAGTCATGGATACGTGTGCTGAGCACAGGTGTATTAACCGGGATGCTGACTATTGGGGCGGCACTGCCTGTATGGGCGTCTGATCTGACGACAAGTGAACTACGAGTCAAAGCGGGTAGCACGAGCGCCTACATTAACGGCGATAAGCAGGCCATAGCCAAACCGTACAAGATCAAGGGTGTTACGATGGTACCTGTCGGTGTATTCAAGAAAGCATTTGGCAGTGAAATCCGGCTGGAGAAAAATGATGTCGTCAAAATCAAGGAAGGTCCGCACACGGTGACTCTAACAATTGGGAGTTCAATTGCTTGGATGGATGGTGTGAAACATGAGATGGGTGCCGCTCCCAAGATGGTAAATGGCGTACTCATGGTCCCGCTTCGTCCGGTTGCTGCCGGTATCGGAGCGACGCTTGCTCCAAACAGTTCGGGAGAAATGGTGATTCGTCTGTTGCAAACCGATGATTCGGTGGACGATGAGGATGGCATTCATTTGGACGAAGGTAAAACCAGAATCGGCAACAGTTTTTACGGTTGGTCCATCAACTATCCGGCAGACCTTATGGTTTTCCAGACTGGTGAGCAGGAGCGCATGATGACTTTCGGCGCTGCGGACAACAGTTATTATCTTGAAGTGTATGTCAGTGACCAGGATGTGGCTCTGGATTCGGATGATTTGTTGCAGCAACTCGTCCAGGAGGCCAAACAATCGGGAGATACGGTGCTGGATCGTGAAGCGGTGTCGAAAGGCAAAACGCCTTATGCACGGATTATCGTGAAAGATGTAGACGGCATGTTGTGGGAGATGCGCCAGTATCTGAGCGAAGGTCGTCAATATGATGTGTACCTCGCGGATTACGAAGCCCTGAATTATAAAGACCTGGGCAAACGTGCGGCGCTGCTCAATTCATTCCAGCCTACCTATGCGGAGTCGGATCGAACGATCAAAGATCTGTCCACCGTAGATAATGGCATGCGCTCCGCTTGGAATGATGACTATGGTATCGAATTGAAGATTCCTGCAGGATGGTCTATGGACAACAATCAGATGATCTATGAGGCCAAAGATGGAGCTTATCTGCAATGGCGTGTTACTTCGGCGAAGGTAGGTACAACGGTAAAAGATTGGAGCGGTCAACTGGATAAGTGGATGCGCGAGACATTTACGCCAGAGAGTTACGAGCCAATTGGCTCATATACGATGAATATTTCGGGAGAGACTGCCGAGGTTAATGAATTCCGTTATAACTTTGGCGGGGGCTGGCAGACCGAGTTCGATGTTCTTTTGCAGAAGAATGGGTATCGATATTATGCAGAGTATACGTTCCCTGAGGAGCAGGTTGCAAATCGGGCATGGTTTGAACGGATCATGAAGAGTGTGGAGATTGATTTTGATACGGTTGCCGAACATTTCGGTCAGCTGGATGAAGATCCTTATTTGACAGACAAAACCAAGACACTCACGCGTACGTCCAAACGTTATCATTACAGTGTGGATATTCCACGGTACTGGACGCCATACAGTGATCGATTCGAATATTCACCTGTGGTGTACACCTTCACGGGCGGAGAATTCTCCATTGCGGCGAGCGAAGACAAGTCGATCGAGATGACGGTAAGTCAACTGAGAGAAGCTTATGCCGAAGCCACCAAAACTCGTAAGAACTTCAAGTTGCTTCGCAGTGAGGAGTTAACGTTTGCGGGTGTGCCTGCATTTTCCTTTACGTATCATGAACTGGACAAGGGAGTGCCATATGCGGGTCGCCAAATCGTATTTGAAAAAGACGGAACAACCTATACGATCACAAGTGGTCTGAATGATGCCAATAAGACAGCAGTCCAGGCGGCCGCCTTGGAAAAAGCAGTGAACTCATTTACTTTTAATAAATAATGTATTGGAGCCGGAGGGTCAAAGGACCTTTCGGCTTATTTGTTTTCTGTATAAGATAAATTAAATATTTACACTGGGACGAAGAGTGCAGAAGCGATCTGAAGAAGCGAAGCTACAAGCTTTCTGAAGGAAAGCTGCATCGAAAGCATAGGCTGCGCTTTTATCAAGCGATCGGAAGATGGTACTGCAATCGGAGTGTCTAGTGTGAATCTTAATGGAAATGAAATTGGTAAACGGTTTTTTCAGGAAAGCGTAGAAGAGTCGGTGCAGAAGTGGTACACTATACTAGTTCAGGAGTTATGACTGCTGATCTAATGAATATGAATGACTGTAAGCTTGGAGTTCAGGCAATACAGACATAATGTATAGATATAGCAATACAGTGACAATGCAGGTGTACCGGATTAGGTGCAGGTTTAGGCTTGGTGAGTTCAGGCATTTAAGGATATAGGGATGAAATCCGGCGGATAGCCGGTTATGGGGAGGATCTACATGAAAACAGCAACAATACGAAGAGAAGACGTTGAACTTCTGGCACCCGCCGGTGACTGGGATTGTATGCGTTCGGCGGTAGCCAATGGCGCAGATGCAATTTTCTTCGGAGTCGAAAAGTTTAATGCACGAGCACGGGCGAACAACTTCCGTATGGACGAGCTGCCGGAGATTATGGCGTTTTTGCACAGTTATGGCGTAAAAGGTTTTTTGACCTTTAATATATTGATTTTTGAAAATGAATTGACGGATGCCAAAGAACTGATTGATGCATGTGTCGATGCAGGTGTGGACGCTGTAATTGTTCAGGATTTGGGTTTGGTGAAGATGATCCGCGAGATCTCGCCCGATTTCCCGATTCATGGTTCAACACAGATGACGATTACGTCACCGGAAGCGGTCGAGTTTACGAAGCCGTTTGATATGGAACGTGTCGTTCTGGGACGGGAGAACAACCTGAAGCAGATCCAGAAGATCGGTGAGCAGGCGAAGCTTCCAATGGAAGTATTTGTGCACGGTGCGCTGTGTGTATCCTACTCGGGTCAATGTCTCACTTCCGAAATGTGGGGAGGACGTTCGGCGAACCGCGGAGAGTGCGCACAAGCTTGTCGTCTTCCATACGATCTGATGGTGGATGGAGAGCACAAACCGATGGGTGATGTAGCCTATCTGTTGTCTCCGAAGGACCTGGCAGCGATTGATCTGATGCCGGAACTGATCGAAGCAGGAGTAACTTCTTTCAAAATTGAAGGACGTCTCAAAACGCCGGAATACGTAGCAAACGTAGTAAGCAAATATCGTAAAGCGATTGACCGTTATTTTGATGGAGATAACACACCGCCAAGCAAGGAAGAAGTTCGCGAATTGCAGCAAAGCTTCTCCCGTGGATTCACGCATGGTTTCCTGAGCGGTACAAACAACAAAGAACTGGTGGATGGAACATTCCCGAAAAGTCGTGGTGTCTACCTCGGTCGTGTAGATCAAGTGTTGCGCGATGGTGTGGTCCTGAAGCTGGATGCACCTGTGAAACGTGGAGACGGAATCGTATTTGACGCCGGAGACCCGACTCAGAAGGAAGAGGGCGGACGCGTATACGATGTACGTCGCAAAGGCGTAAAACTCGAAGGCGAAGCTGAAGAGGGCTGGATCGTTGACGTCGTGCCAGGCCGCAGTGACGTGGATCTGCGCCGCGTGAAAGTTGGCGACAAAGTGTGGAAAACGAATGACCCGGCGCTGGACAAACGTCTGCGTCAAAGCTTCGAAACCGAGAAGCCGTACCGTGTATTCCCGGTGAAGGTGAAGGTCATCGGTAGCCCGGGGCAGCCGCTTAGCACGTGGTGGACAGACGTACAGAAGGGCACAACTGTCCGTATTGATTCCGAGATGGAATTGGACATCGCCCAGAAACGTCCAATGACGCATGAATTGCTCGAAGAGCAGTTTGGACGTCTGGGAGGCACAGTGTTCCAGTTGGAAGGAATGGACGTCAACCTGCACGGTGACGTTATCATCCCAATGCGCGAGTTGAATAACATTCGCCGTCAGGCGGTAGAACAACTCGCGGGCGAGCGTCCTAAACCGCCGGTCTACGTGAAACGGGCGGTAGATGTGTACGGCGATTCGGTTAAACCGGCATCGCCAGTCGCTCGCGGTCAAGCAGAACTGACCGCGCTCTGTCGCAGCCTGCCACAAGTGGAGGCAGCGATTGAAGCGGGAATCGGCATGATCTATGCCGACTTCGAGTTTATCAAACAGTTCCCGGCAGCCGTGGAAGCTGTGCATGCCGCTGGTCGCAAGATCGCGCTGGCTACACCGCGTATTCACATGCCTGGGGAGAATGGATATCACAACAACATCCTGCGTCTGAAGCCGGATGCGGTATTGGTGCGTAATACAGGTGCGCTGTACTTCTACCTTCGTCACCGGATGGAAAACCCGGATGTGAAGCACCCGGAACTGATCGGCGACTTCTCATTGAACATCGCCAATCACAAAGCAGTTGAGTTGTTCCTGGAAGCCGGATGTGACTGGATTACGCCATCCTATGACCTGAACATTCAACAAATGGTTGATTTGCTTGGTCACTCCCGTACAAGTCAGACCGAAGTGGTTATCCATCAGCATCTGCCGATGTTCCACACCGAGCACTGTGTGTACTGTACGTTCATGAGTGAAGGAACGGACTTTACGAACTGTGGACGTCCTTGTGAGGAACAGCGTGCATCACTGCAAGACCGGATCGGTATGTCCCACCCGGTACGTGTGGATGAAGGTTGCCGTAATACGGTATACAACGCAGTGGAGCAGTCAGGTGCCGAGTATCTGACCAACTTTATGGATCTGGGTGTATCACGATACCGTGTGGAATTCCTGGAAGAGACACCGGAGCAGGTACGTGAAGTAATTGATCTGTACAACCGTGCATTACGCGGCGAGATCAGTGGTACACAAGTTTGGAAAACCCTAAAAGCAACGAACCAACTGGGCGTTACACGTGGTCAATTGGTGAAATAAACAGCAACCCCAATCTCTGCTTTACGGAGCTCTTGGGGTTTTTTCTATAAAAGGGATACCAGGGATAAGATGACTTCAATTCAGACTCTAACAAGTCTTCGTCAAGGCAGTAGGGATAAGGAGGGTTAGACAAGTGGCGTCATTCACCATGATGGATATCAAATTGCTGTGCGGGGTCACGGCATTCAAGCGTGGCGAAGATTATAAATTATCTGGAAGAGTTACCAATATGGTCGTTAGTGAGGATAAGTGTCATTACGATGCTGTGGTTCGAGGAACCAAAAGATACAAAGTAACGGTAGACTTGGATGATGTGGGAGAGATTGAAGCAACTTGCAACTGTCCAGCTTACGGTAACTATTATGACTATTGCAAGCATGTCGCGGCTGTACTGCTGGCAATCCACGAACGGGTGGAAGAACTGGGAGACCATGAGGCGAAAGAATCATCTCAATTTGATTCCCGGCGGGGTGCTACCTCTGGTTCAGGCTCTATTTCCAAGGTGGGTACACTGATCGAGGAAAGTCATTGGGAGCGTCCCGATTCATCTTTCGATTCAGGGCAGCATCTTGACGCTGCTTCGAAACCCATGGTGTCTCCATTCTCTCAAGCAGGTCGCCCAAGCTCAGCTTCGGGTTGGGGCCGCTCGGCAGATAAACCTTCTTACCGTACGGCGGATCAGATTCTGTCCATGTTTGCCAAGGATCGGAGACCGCTGCATGGAAATGACCGTAAATACACTGCTCCTGTCAGCCGATCCTCCTTGCGGGAAGAGTTGCAAGTTCAGTTTATATGTAAGCTGACACAGGTTCACAAGGGTGGTGGGAAACTTGCTCTTGAATTGAAAGTGGGTAACAAACGTCTGTATGTGGTGCAGAAAGTGAAGCAATTCCTGAACTGTATCGAGAAGGGCGAGCCCATGTCATTTACCAAACTGTTCCACTATGATCCACTGATGCATGTTTTCACTCCGCAGGATCAGGCCATTCTCTCGATGCTTATTCGAATGAGGCAGAGTGAGGAGGCCTATCGCGAATCCATCTCCGGTTATTTGGGAGCTTCAGATGGACGGGATATTTTGATTGCTCCACTCGTATGGAAGCCGCTACTGGAATTACTACTACAGGCTGACAGCCGGATGGAGGGTACAGGATTCGCCAATGGACCACTCACGCTGGGTGAGGGGGTATTGCCTTTATTTTACCGGATCGCCCAGGGAACGAATGAAGGATATCAGCTTGAAATTTCCGGACTACGTGAGTTGATTCTTCTTCCTGCCTATGATGCCGCCGTGGTGGAAGGACAGTTGCATATGTTGGAGCCGATGCAGATGCGAAGTCTGGAGGACTTGAGTGGGGCGCTCACCTCATATGGGATCAAGGAAAGCATCGATATTTCGACCCAGCAGGTGGATGAGTTTGTTCAGCATGTCGTGCCAGAACTGCGTACGCTTGGACATCTGTCGATTGATTCACAGGTGCGTGAACAGATCGCGGAACCGGAACTTTCACCGAAGCTGTACATCGACTTCTATCGTGAACGTATTACAGCGCGTCTGGAATTTGACTATGAGGTCATGGTTATTAATCCGCTTGCAGAGTATTTAATAGATGAAGAAGAGAAAAAGGTTATTTTGGTGCGTGACCGATACAAAGAGCGGAATCTGATTGAACGGCTTGATCGATCCTTTCTCGAAAGGGATGGTAGTGTCTGGGCTAGTGAACGGGAAGATGCCATCTATGATGTCATGTATCATATGCTGCCTGAGCTAGAGAAGCAGGTGGAGATCTATATGCCTAGCGCCGTAAAAGCCATGGTGCAATCCTACTCAACACAGCCGAAAGTCCGGGCAGATTTGGGGAGAGGGCTGGACTGGCTTGAGATTTCATTCGAGATGGAAGGTGTGGATGAGCAGGAGCTTCAGGAACTCATGCGCCGCATTGTGGAAAAGAAACCGTATTTCCGTCTCAAGAGCGGTGTCTTTCTCTCGCTTGAAAATGAAGGTGCAGACAGTTTCGCTCACATGGCCGATTCACTCGGACTTGGAGCAGATGACATCAAGAGCAGCCATATCCGGCTGCCAGCTGTTCGGGCGTTACAATTGCCAGGCAGGGACGAAGTTTCCGGAAATGTGAAGTGGGGAGGCTCCCTGAAACGTTTCCTTGATGATCTGCGTGATCCTGAACGGATGGATTTTGCATTGCCGGAAGCTCTCACTCCCATCCTGCGGGATTATCAGAACAGCGGATATCAGTGGCTGCGTACCCTCGCTTATTATCGTTTTGGCGGCATTCTGGCGGATGATATGGGACTTGGCAAAACATTGCAAAGCATCGCGTATATCACAGCGGTACTTCAGGAGAAGCCCGAGTACAATACGGACAATACGGGCGTTGATAAATACCCGGAGAGTGGCTCATTATGGGACGGTGAGACGTTGGCTACCTCCGACATCGATCCCGAAACGGGGCTCCCATTGGATAAGATGGCTTCAGAGAATACGGATGGCTTATGGTCCACGATGCAGCAGGATGGGCTGACGATCCGAACGAAGGTCATTCATCCCCCGGTACTTGTCGTGGCGCCTGCCTCGCTAACCTATAACTGGGCTAATGAGTTTACGCGGTTCGCCCCGCACCTGAAAGTCCTAATCGCAGCCGGTCAGAAAGAAGAGCGAGCCAGCATGCTTTCAGGCATGGATGAGGCAGATGTGATTGTGACGTCGTATCCTTTGTTACGCCGGGATCTAGACACGTACCTTGGCCGAACATTCCATACGCTCATTCTGGATGAGGCTCAGGCGATCAAAAATTCTTCTTCCCAAACCGCACAGGCGGTCAAACAGATTCAGGCCCCGCGCCGCTTTGCGCTCACAGGTACACCTGTGGAGAACTCGCTGGATGAATTGTGGTCCATTTTTGAAGCCGTATTCCCTGGGTTGTTTCCCAGTTACAGAAGATTCCGCGACCTTCCTCCGGAACGGATCTCGCGGATGGTGCGTCCGTTTATTCTGCGCCGCCTGAAGAAGGATGTGCTGGAAGAATTGCCTGATCGAATTGAAACGGTACAGCGCTCAGAGCTTACGGTTGAACAGAAGAAATTGTACGCCGTATACCTTTCCCAGCTTCAGGATGAAGCATCAAAGGACATGGAGGATAACGGATTCCAGAAGAATCGTATCAAAATTCTGGCAGGCATCACGCGGTTGCGTCAGTTGTGTTGTCATCCGGCCCTCTTTGTCGATGGGTATCAAGGCGATTCCGGGAAAATGGAACAGTTGCTTGAAACGGTCGAGGATTGTTTGGCTTCAGGCAAACGTATTCTTATTTTCTCCCAATTCGCGAGCATGTTGAACCTGATTCGTCAGACGCTCGCAGCACAGGGAAGAAACCTGTTTTACCTCGATGGTCAGACCCCCGCACAGAGCCGTGTCGAGATGTGCAGCAGATTTAATGAGGGCGAAGCTGAACTGTTCTTGATTTCTCTGAAGGCTGGAGGGACAGGGCTAAACTTAACGGGTGCAGATACCGTTATATTATATGATCTGTGGTGGAATCCTGCGGTGGAAGAACAAGCGATTGGCCGTGCCCATCGTATGGGACAGAAACAAGTGGTGCAAGTCATCCGCTTGGTTACCGAAGGTACGATCGAAGAGAAAATTTTGGAACTTCAGCAGCGGAAGAAGGACTTAATTGCCGAAGTAATCGAACCGGGAGACGGAGGATCGACGACCTTATCCGAACAGGATATCCGCGAATTGTTGATGGTATAATGAAGTCCAAGCATCCTAGCACTCAAAATCATTAAATATATTAAACTATGTATCTAGTAAAAGGAGGGGGTTCGTATGCGTATTCGCAAAGCGATTATTCCAGCTGCGGGGCTGGGTACCCGGTTTCTGCCCGCCACTAAGGCGATGCCGAAAGAAATGTTACCCATCGTGGACAAGCCGACGATCCAGTACATTATTGAAGAAGCCGTAGCTTCTGGCATTGAAGATATCATTATTGTGACGGGTAAAGGGAAACGGGCCATTGAAGATCACTTCGACTACTCTTTTGAGCTGGAGCAGAATCTAGCGGATAAACAGAAGTGGGACTTGCTAAACGAAGTACGCAAACCCTCTGAGATGGCAGACATTCATTATATCCGTCAAAAGGAACCGAAGGGACTTGGTCACGCCATCTGGTGCGCCCGCAAGTTTATCGGCAACGAGCCTTTTGCCGTCCTGTTAGGGGACGACATTGTGGAAGCGGAACATCCCTGTCTGAAGCAGATGATCGATGTCTACGATGAACTGCAATCTCCGATTGTTGGTGTACAGCCTGTTGATTGGAGCGAGGTATCCCGCTATGGGATTGTGGACGGAGAGTTGCTGACACCTACCGATGAACGTGTTTTTCGTGCCCGCCGCTTAATTGAGAAACCAAAGACCGAAGACTCTCCTTCGAACCTTGCTATTATGGGACGTTATATTCTTACACCGGATATTTTCGAGATCCTGGGTCAACAATCTGCTGGTGTAGGGGGAGAAATTCAACTTACGGATGCCTTGTCCCGATTGAATGAACAGCGGCAGATTCTTGCTTATCACTTTGATGGGCTCCGTCATGATGTTGGTGAGAAGTTAGGTTTTATTGAAACGTCCATACATTATGCGTTACAGCGCCCGGATCTGCGGAAAGATCTCCTAAACTATTTGAAACAGGTCGTAAAGGATCAATAAATAGTTTGCCGCTTGCCCTTGAAGCCCAGCCGAAGAATGATATCGCGGCTGGGCTTTGATTTATTTTATGGAAGATAAGATTAAATGAAAGGTTTATACAGGCCAATGAACAAACACTTACCCGACACCTTACATATACATAGTCAATATGAAGAAATGATGTCAACAGCAAAACGGAGGGATGACATGAAGGTAATTCCGCTGTTTATAGATGGCGCAGCCATATTGGAACCTAAGGTTTATGGCGATCACCGTGGATATTTTATGGAGAGTTATAATGAGCAGGTCCTCCATGAGAATGGGATACAACACGTCTTTATTCAGGACAATCAATCCTTGTCGGCTGAAGCAGGTGTTCTGCGCGGGCTTCATTACCAGCTTCATCCCAAAGCACAGACTAAACTGGTGAGGGTTATATCAGGGGCTATATATGATGTGATTGTGGATGTGCGGACTTCTTCTCCTACCTTTGGACAATGGGAAAGTGTCATTCTCAGTGAATACAATCAGCGACAATTGCTTGTTCCTCAAGGATTTGCTCATGGATTCTGCACCTTGGTGCCTCATACTCAAGTAACTTATAAGGTAGATGCTTATTATTCGCCTGAACATGACCGTGGAATTCTGTGGAATGATCCGGCGCTCGCCATTGATTGGCCTGTGACGAAACCTATATTATCGGAGAAGGACCAGAAGCACCCTTTACTGAAAGATGCCGAACTGAACTTCGACTAATTAAACAGACTTTTCAGATACTTCTGTGTCTGAGGGCAGAGGGAGAGAGACAGCATGAAACTACTGGTTACGGGTGGGGCCGGATTTATCGGCAGCAACTTTGTGCTATATATGCTTCGTGAACATCCGAGTTATGAAATTATCAATGTGGATGCATTAACGTATGCGGGGAATCTGGAGAATTTGCATACGGTAGAGTCGAATCCTCACTATACATTTATCAAAGCAGATATTGCAGATGTACAGGAGATGGAAGCTGTTTTTTCCCAAGGCATCGATGTGGTTGTGAATTTCGCTGCTGAGTCTCATGTAGATCGCAGTATTCTGTCCCCCGATATCTTTGTCCGTACCAATGTGATGGGTACTCAGGTTCTGCTGGATGCGGCAAAGAAGTATCAAGTCACCAAGTTTGTTCAGGTATCGACGGATGAGGTGTATGGATCACTAGGTGCAACAGGTTTATTTACTGAAGATACACCTTTGATGCCAAACAGTCCTTACTCTGCCAGTAAAGCTGGTGGCGATCTGCTCGTAAGAGCCTACCATGAAACCTTTGGACTTCCTGTAAACATTACACGTTGCTCCAACAACTATGGACCTTTTCAATTCCCGGAGAAACTGATTCCGCTGATTATATCCCGTGCATTAAATGATGAAGCCATCCCAGTATATGGTGATGGGCTCAATATTCGTGACTGGCTTTATGTCGAGGATCACTGTAGCGCGATTGATCTTGTGATTCACAATGGACCATCGGGTGAGGTGTATAACGTTGGCGGTAATAACGAACGTACTAATATGTATATTGTGCAGACTGTTTTGGAGCAACTGGGCAAACCAGCGAGTTTGATTAAACATGTACAGGACCGCTTGGGGCATGACCGACGTTATGGTATAGATCCAACCAAAATTCGTACAGAGCTCGGTTGGCAACCTGCACATAACTTTGAGACAGGGATCAGAGAGACAATCCAGTGGTATCTGAAGCATCAAGACTGGTGGACGAGAATTCAATCAGGCACGTATCAGGATTATGTCCAGCTTCAGTACGGTAAGCGGATGGGTGATTCGTCCCAATGAACTATAGAGTTATGGTGACTGGATCGGCGGGACAGCTGGGTTATGATGTGGTGAAGATCTTTCAAGCTGAGGGTCATCAAGTACTGGCCTGTGATAGGAATCAGATGGATATTACCGATCAACAGCAGTGCACAGACATGATTACGACGTTCCAGCCTCGCATCATTATTCACTGTGCTGCCTACACGGCAGTCGATCAGGCTGAGGTGGATGAGGACGCAGCATACGCTGTGAATGTGTCAGGCACTAGGAATATTGCAGTTGCTGCTGAGAGTGTGAATGCAAAACTCGTGTACATCAGTACCGATTATGTATTTGATGGGAGCGGGAGTACACCTTACCGAGAGTACGATGTAACGAATCCGCAGAGTGTCTATGGTAAGTCGAAGCTTGCTGGGGAACGGCTGGTTCAAAGTTTGTGTACGCGATGGTTTATCGTTCGAACATCCTGGGTGTTTGGCGTCTATGGCAGTAATTTTGTCAAAACCATGCTGGAACTTATGGCGAAGCGTCCACAATTACAAGTCGTTCATGATCAACAAGGTTCGCCCACCTATACCGTGGATCTTGCCCGATTCATTCATACCCTTTCTGCTAGTGAAAAGTATGGCATCTATCATGCTTCCAATTCCGGAACTTGCACATGGTACGAGTTTGCACAGGCAATAAGCGAAGAAGCGAATAAGCATGGTGGATTCAAGCCAACGGCTGAACTTACTCCATGCACAACCGATCAGTTTCCACGTCCAGCTCCGCGTCCTGCATACTCTGTCATGGATCATTTGGCGATTAGAACGAACGGTCTGGAACCTTTGAGACCCTGGCGTGAGGCATTGATTGCATTTTTGAATGAGTTGAGTGTGCAAAAAACAGACTGAGAGCATTAACGTGCGTTATTAATATCCATAGCCTATCCCACCATTTAACAGCCGCCTCCGGGTGGCTATTTTGTTTTGCACCTCATCAATTCGGGTAGTTAGCTAACAAAAAGGTACTGAGGATGTGAATGTGATATGAAACGCATTGCCGCCGTGTTAATACTACTGATCGTTACCGTGGGCACACTCTTTTTCGCCTATGAAAGCGAGAGTGAGGAACAACGGGACGGATTTACCGCTTATAGATTAATCGCCCATGCGATGGGCAGCATTCGTGATCAACCATATACCAACGCCTATGAAGCGATGATTGCCAATTACGAGAAAGGCACACGTGTATTTGAGATCGACTTTATGTTAACATCGGATCGCAAAGCCGTAGCCAGACATGAATGGACCGCTAATATGAGCAAAATGCTAGGACAAGACGAAGAGCTTCCGGAGGATAAACAAGCCGGGGCACTGACACATGATGAATTTATGAATACGCCTATTTTAGGCATGTATCAACCCATGGATGCCGATGGCATTATAGATGTACTGGCCGAGTATCCGGATATGTATATCGTAACTGACACCAAGGAACAGAAGGATGAGGATATTCAGCAGGTGTTAAGATCCCTCGTGGATGCAGCCAAAGAACATGACCCATCCGTGCTGGACCGGGTGGTTGTACAGATCTATAACGAACCGATGCTCGAAACGGTGAAAGAAGTCTATGCATTCCCTTCCATTATCTATACGTTATATGCCACACAGGATACAGAAGCTCAGGTTGTTGATTTTGTGCAAAAGAATGATATTGATGCCGTGACTATGCCGGAATATAAAGTAAACCAGAATTTCGTGGCCAAGCTGAATAGTGCAGGCTCAGTCACCTACGTGCATACTATCAATGACACTGAACAGGTGGCTAACTATGAGAAATGGGGCGTGTACGGAGTATACTCAGACGTGCTGACGGAGCAGGAACTGGATGAGATGAATACACGTTTTGCCTGGAAACCGTAAAAATTCGCATTTTTCTGTTCCCCTTTTTATACGAACATTGACACTCACTGTCTGCTGACTTAGACTTAGTTTACAAGCTTTCTATGATGCAGAAGAACCTCTGGAGGAATGTTCGTTGATAGACATGATTAAGCAGTGGAGACATGTATTTAAGCTTGACCCGGACCGGGAAATTACGGACGAAGAACTCGATTTGGTCTGCATGTCGGGGACAGATGCAATTATCGTTGGCGGATCTTCCGGAATTACCTATGATAACACGGTAGACCTGATGTCCCGAGTGCGTCGTTATGAATTGCCATGTGTGCTTGAAGTATCCGATCTGGAGGCTGTTGTTCCCGGGTTTGACGGATATTTGATCCCTATGGTCTTGAATGCAACGGACAGCAAATGGATGATTGGGCACCACCAGCAAGCCATAGAGCGTTACGGTTATCTTATCCCTTGGGATCTGCTGATTGCCGAAGGTTATATCGTCCTGAATGCAAACTCTACGGTAGCGCGGTTGACTGGTGCAGATACGGATCTGACGACAGGAGCTGCGGTGGCATACGCCCAGGCTGCGGAGCGTCTGCTCAATCTTCCAATTGTATACATGGAGTACAGCGGAACGTTCGGAGATATGGAGCTTGTTGGTGAGACGCATAGACAATTGGATCGGGCACACCTCATCTACGGCGGCGGAATTGATGATTCAGAGAAAGCCGCGCAAGCTGCCCAGGTGGCAGATACTGTCGTGGTAGGTAACATTGTGTACAGCGATTTAACTAAGGCACTTGAGACGGTGTTGGCTGTAAAAGGAACCATTTAATCGGTTTAGTTTACCATTCCCCCATTTTCCCCTTATGATCTGTTAAAATAGAACTTTGCCCTTGCTAAATAAAGAAGTTATATGAGCGTAATGTCGTTTACACGAGAACGAAGAGGAGAGAAGTGAGCTGGAGAAACGAAATGCTCGTTAAAAGCTTTCTGTAAGAAAGCTAAATCCTAAGCATATTTCTATTACCTGATTTTGTTCTTTTTTTACTAAGAAATTCGTATACAGAGACTATGTTTACACAGAAACGGAGAGTGCAGAAGCAATCTGAAAAAAGTGTTCTCTCTTGTATTTTTACTTCCCTTAAATTTAAGCTAAACTAATTTTTACACGATAACGTAGAGGACAGAAATAAGCTGGAGAAACGAAGTGCTCGCATTTATTACCGGATTTTCACCTTTGAAAAAGTAAATTAAAAAAATCTGGGAATAACGGCGATCGGAAGATTATTCTGTCATCGGAGTGGCGAGTGTAACCTATTAATTTTGCTTTATAGACCAACTAACGAAAGGAGCATGCATGCATGCAACCTGTAAATATACATGATGCCGTTGCACGACTTAACACCCCTCAACGGCAAGCCGTCGAGGCGACGGATGGCCCGCTGCTGATTATGGCCGGAGCGGGCTCCGGCAAGACCCGGGTGCTAACACACCGGATTGCCTACCTCATTGCAACACGGAAAGCACCCCCGTGGGGCATTTTAGCGATTACATTTACGAACAAAGCCGCTCGTGAGATGCAAGACCGGGTATCCCAACTCGTAGGTGGCTCACAAGGCCGCGACATTTGGGTATCCACGTTCCACTCCATGTGCGTGCGAATTCTGCGCCGTGATATTGAACGTATTGGTTTTACCTCCAACTTCAGTATTTTGGACTCATCGGACCAATTATCTGTAATTCGCAGCTGTATGAAAGATCAGAATATCGATACTAAGAAATTTGAGCCCAAAGCAGTTCAATCCATGATGAGCACGGCCAAGAATGAACTGATCAGTCCTGAGCAATATGAGAAGCAGTCTGGAGACTATTTCGAGGGTATTGTGGCGAAGGTATATAAGATGTACCAGAAACGGTTAAGAGCCAACAACTCACTTGATTTCGACGATCTCATTATGCAGACCATTCAACTGTTCAAAGAAGTGCCGGAAGTCCTCGACTTTTACCAAAAGAAATTCCAATACATTCACGTGGACGAGTATCAGGATACGAACCGTGCACAGTACATGCTGTGCCGCATGCTCGCTGACAGTCACCATCACATCTGCGTTGTAGGGGATAGTGACCAGTCGATCTATCGCTGGCGTGGGGCGGATATCAGCAATATCCTGAACTTTGAGAAAGATTACCCTGAAGCAAGTACGATTTTGCTGGAGCAGAACTATCGTTCAACTTCCAATATCCTGAATGCAGCGAATGAAGTGATCGGCCTGAATACAGGGCGTAAACCGAAGAAACTGTGGACGGACAAAGAGGGTGGTTCGAAGATCAAGGTGTACCGTGCGGATTCCGAGCATGATGAGGGGTATTTTGTTACCTCTGAGATTAGTAAAAATGTGAAGAACGGCAAATCCTATCAGAACCATGCCATTTTGTACCGTACCAACGCTCAGTCCCGGGTTATAGAGGAAATTCTGATCAAGTCTGATATTCCGTATCAGATTGTCGGCGGTATCAAGTTCTATGATCGTAAAGAGATCAAGGACATTCTGGCGTACCTTCGACTATTGTCCAACCCCGACGATGATATCAGTCTTACACGGATCATTAATGTACCGAAACGTAGCATCGGGGATACAACAGTAGCGAAGCTGGCGGCTGCGGCAGGAGAGCGTGGAATTTCTATTTTCCGTGTACTTCAGGTCGTAGATGATCTTGGTTTTGCTGGTCGTACGCGGAATGCGCTGGTGGAGTTCTATGACATGATCGCTGCGTTGCATCAGATGGTAGAGTATCTGTCTGTAACTGAATTGACCGAGAAGATTCTTGAGATGAGCCAATACCGTCTTGAGATGCAAAATGAAAACACACTCGAATCCCGTGCACGGCTGGAGAACATTGAAGAGTTCCTGTCGGTAACGATGGAATTTGAGAAAAATAATGAAGACAAAACGCTCGTGTCGTTCCTCACCGATCTTGCATTGATTGCTGACATCGACAGCATGAACGATGATGAAGAGGATCAGAGCGATGCGGTTACCCTGATGACCATGCACAGCGCCAAAGGTCTGGAGTTCCCGGTTGTCTTTATCGTGGGTATGGAAGAAGGGGTCTTCCCGCATAGCCGTGCCTTTATGGACAATGAAGAGCTGGAGGAAGAACGCCGACTTGCTTATGTAGGTATTACTCGTGCAGAAGAGCAACTCTTCCTGTCCTGTGCGCAGATGCGTACCTTGTTTGGACGTACAACAGCGAACCCTCCTTCCCGCTTCCTGGATGAAATTCCGGATGAGCTCAAGGAAGACACCTCGATGGCTCGTGATCGTTACCGACGTGGCAGTAGCGGTGGCGGCTCATATGGTGGACGTGGACTAGGTTCTAGTGGAGGAAGTAACTTTGGTGGTGGCACCAAGCTATTCGATCACCAAAGTAAGAGCGGTTCATCCGCTACCTCATCCACGCCAACTTCGCGTGTGACCGCAAGTGTCACCCGCCCAACATATTCTACGCCATCATCTGCTTCCAAGCCGGCAGCTTCTAGTAGTGAAGCAGGGTTCAAGGCAGGAGACAAAGTGCAGCATGGCAAATGGGGGACAGGCACGATTGTTGCGGTCAAAGGGACAGGTAATGATACCGAACTGCAGATTGCCTTCCCGGCTCCGGTTGGTGTGAAACGTCTGCTTGCCGGCTTTGCCCCTATTACGAAAGTAGAATAATTTTTGGACGAAACTTCCTTTTGAACGATAACGGAGAGTACAGAAATAACTTGAAGAAGTGAAGCTAAAAGCTTTCCTAAGGAAAGCTACTTCGTAAGCATCTGCTCGCCTTTATTCCTGGATTTCCACCTTTTAAAATGGATTAAAAGAAATCCGGGGATAACAGCGATCGGAAAGTTATTCTGTTATCGCAGTTCACGTGCAATAGGAGTGCTCGTTCTACATATATAGATCAAATTAACGGAGGGATGGCCCTGTATGGACCCAATGCACCGGATGGAGCAACTCGTTACCGAGCTGAATCAGCATAACTATCAGTACTACACGATGGATCAGCCACAGATCAGCGACAAGGAGTATGATCTTCTGTACGACGAACTGGTTACGCTGGAACAGGAAAGCGGCATGGTTCTGCCTGATTCTCCAACGCAGCGTGTGGGTGGCGAACTGCTCAAGGGGTTTACCCCTCATCGCCATTTATCCTCATTATGGAGTCTCGACAAAGCACAGAATATTGAGCAGCTGCGTAGCTGGAACACCCGTGTACTGAAACTGATTAATGACTATAACAGTAAAAATCCCGATACGCCTTTACCGGAACCAGGTTATGTCATTGAGTTGAAGTTTGACGGATTGACGTTGAACCTGACATACACCAACGGTGAGTTGGTGCAAGCCTCTACACGAGGGAACGGTACCGTAGGTGAAGGTATTTTGGCACAGGTAAGAACGATCCGATCCGTTCCGCTCAAAATTCCTTACACAAGCGGTACGATTGAAGTACAGGGTGAAGGCATCATGAATCTGTCTGTCTTGGACCGATACAATGAGACAGCGGCAGAGCCACTCAAGAATGCGCGTAATGCAGCAGCAGGAGCGCTCCGCAACCTGAATCCGAAGGCGACGGCTGAGCGTCGGTTGAATGCTTATTTTTATAATGTAGGTTATTCGGATGACATTCAGTTTGCCAATCATCAGCAGATGATGGATTTCCTGCGTGAGAACCGCTTCAAAGTTAATCCATCGATTACTTATTTCCATGAGTTTGATGATGTGATGGAACAACTGGCCGCGATTCAGGAGAACCGAGGGCAGCTAGACTATCTGATCGATGGAGCTGTTATCAAAATTACGGACATGCGCACCCGCGAAGTGTTGGGTTATACCGATAAGTTCCCTCGCTGGGCGGTGGCATATAAATTCGAGGCTGAAGAGACTACAACGGTTCTTAACGCTGTGGTATGGAATGTGGGTCGTACTGGCAAAGTAACTCCGCTGGCACGCGTAGAACCGGTTGAACTTGCCGGGGTAACGGTACAGAACTGTACTCTGAACAATGTCGGCGATATTGAGCGCAAAAATCTGAAGTTTGCTCTGGGCACACGGGTCTTTATCCGTCGCTCCAACGACGTCATTCCTGAGATTCTGGGTAAAGTGACGGAGGAGAGTGATGGTGAGGAGATCGTCTTCCCTGAGCAGTGTCCTGCATGTGGATTCCCACTGGAGCAACGCGGAGCGCATCTGTTCTGTAACAATAGACTTGCGTGTAAACCACAAACGGTGGCACGTATTTCCCATTTTGCTTCCCGTGATGCTATGGACATCGAGACGTTCAGTGAGAAAACAGCGATTCAGTTGTATGATGAATTGAACGTACGTGAGCCTGCCGATCTGTATACGTTACAGTTTGATGATCTGGTGAAGCTGGAGCGGTTTGGGGAAAAGAAAGCGAACAACCTTATCGCTGCGCTTGAGCTTAGTAAAGATAGAGACTTGGCTTCCTTCTTATACTCACTGGGTATTCCGAACACAGGTAAATCGACAACGCGCATGCTCGCTGATCATTATCGAGATCTGCACGCCATTATGAATGCAACCGTGGAAGAACTGATTGAACTGCCAGATGTTGGTGGTATTGTGGCGGAAAGTATCGTGACCTTCTTTGCAGATCCGTTTACACAGGCTGCGATTGAGAAAATGCTCAACTTGGGCGTGAAAGCTCAGGCACCTGAGGCACCAGCGGTAGCTGTTGTGGAAGATTCCTTCTTCAGTGGCAAAACCGTCGTACTGACTGGAACGTTGCACCAACTGACCAGGGAAGAGGCCACGCAAAGACTGGAATTGCTCGGAGCGAAGGTGACAGGCAGTGTGTCGAAAAAGACAGATCTGGTGATTGCCGGAGAGAAGGCAGGTAGTAAACTAACCAAAGCTCATGATCTCGGTATTCCAACGATTGAGGATGAGGACGAACTTGTACGTCTTTTGAATCCACAGGGTTAGAGGATAAAAGAACAAAAGAGTTCATATAAGAAAGCCCCCGAAGACACAAATACGTGATCGGGGGCTTTTGCTGTATATTGATTTACTTTTACACAACGAATGAATGCTCACCAGTCTTAACTGATCATGATCCACTAATATTGTTAGGGATGCGCTGAGATGCGCCTGTAAGCCAGGCATCCTTATCATATCCTCGCTCTTCCCAGTAACCGATATGTTCGCTATCGATGAGTTCAATACGATTCAACCATTTTACCGATTTATAGGCATACATCTGAGGGATGACGAGTCGCACTGGACCGCCTAAATCCGCAGGGATAGGTTTGCCATCATGCATGACAGCTACCATAATATCCTCCATTTGCGCTTGATCCATCGTAATGGCATCCGTATACACGCCGTCACCGGAATAAAACTTCACACTATGAGCTTCTGGTTTGACCCCGGCTTGTTTCAAAAGCTGTGCAAGAGAAATGCCTTCCCAGGTATTTTTATATACAGACCAGCCCGTTACACAGTGGAAATCACTAACCTGTACGGTACGCGCAAGCTTCACGAACTGTTCCCAGTTCCAAACCTGTGCCCGTTCAACCAGTCCGTCAATTCGGAAAGACCAGTTGGCATTGGAGAAGGACGGTATAGGCGTAACCGTATATACGCGGAAATGACCTTCAGCTCCGCCGCCAACGGGAGGTGAAGAGGCAGACAGCGGTTGTGGCAAAGGAACCATACGGTTAGGATCGTTCTCCAGCATACTATCAATACTGTTATCAATCTTGAGATTTCGTCCTACCCAGGATATAAATGTAGGTCCAAGAGTCACGGCGAGGCCAACGCCTACAGCAGAACGGATGAAAGCTCGACGTGTATACACAGGTTGTGGTCGCTCCTCTGATTTGAGGGGATCTCTCTCGGAACTGCGATCAAACTGGGAAGAAGATATAGCAGCCGGAGTTTCTTTTTCATCCGATATTGAATCAGATGGATCAGCTGTATTTTGAGTTCGTGTTGAAGTTGTAGTAGTTTTAACCGCACGTCGTGCAGGGTCCTTTAACCATTTGGTCCGAGTGATGGAGTGGTAGATGATATAAGGTAAGCCCACCCAAGTCAGGAGGTCGTGGATCAAAAGTGCCGCATTAGACCATCGAGGTCCAGCTAGCTTGAACTGCCATAATACAATACCTGAAAGTAGCCACCCGACCAGCAGCGTAAGAACAATGATGGTGTTCATCCTTTGCCAAGGTCTATTTCGAAGCTGCTTCCAGTGCTTTCCGGCCAAAATCAAGTAATATACCACGGGTGCTAGCATAGCTAACCCAACGATGATATGCAGCCATTTCAACCACACACGTCCGATTCCGAGTATCTCTCGCCAAAAGCCACCTACCAGCATAAGACCCGATATAGCAAGGATTACAACAATCCAGGCATTCCAGGCATGGATGGAAACCAACTTTTTGCCGTAAACTTTACGCATGTTCTTCAACCATTGTTTCAAGTGCGATCACCCCATATAGGTTAATAATGAGTTTATTCAGAACTTTGATATGTAATAGCCAGCTGTGAATGGAGTGCGTCATCTGTGTAAAGGGATTGCGAGATGGTGAAACGATTGTTCATAAGCTTCTTATGAAGTAATACACTTGACTGCTTATCTTTATCCTATATCTATATACCTTATTATAGAGTTTTTGGATCACTTTCTTCAAACCAATAGTAGGGAATGGATCGTTATCCCAATCGGGAGGTCTAGCTAAACTCCATCAAGATCCTTAATTACTTATGGTAATAAGTCAGTACTATAGAAATGATCTGTTTCTTCTTTGATACGGAGTGCACTTTAAGGCTACATCATCTTTATTTAGGATAATGTGTTAGTGTGTCGAATAAAGGCTGGAGGAATGATGCCGTTGATGGAAATTTTAAGATAGTCATAAGGTTAATTAAAAATGCTTGCTAAATAAATGACAACATGATATATTATTTCTTGTCGCCTCAAACAAATGATTGTCGAAATCATTTGAACGGTGACGAAAACAAAGTGTTGACAGTGAGTTAGTTAACATGGTATGATAAGATTCCTGTCCGGTTGACAAACATCAACATAAACGGACATACAAGTTCCTTGAAAACTGAACAAATGGATAGTAACTTTTGATTCACAATGAATCGTCAGATTCAAAATGAGCTTATCGCTCTTTTCAATACTTTATTGGAGAGTTTGATCCTGGCTCAGGACGAACGCTGGCGGCATGCCTAATACATGCAAGTCGAGCGGACTTGATGAGAAGCTTGCTTCTCTGATGGTTAGCGGCGGACGGGTGAGTAACACGTAGGCAACCTGCCCTCAAGTTTGGGACAACTACCGGAAACGGTAGCTAATACCGAATAGTTGTTTTCTTCGCCTGAAGAGAACTGGAAAGACGGAGCAATCTGTCACTTGGGGATGGGCCTGCGGCGCATTAGCTAGTTGGTGAGGTAACGGCTCACCAAGGCGACGATGCGTAGCCGACCTGAGAGGGTGATCGGCCACACTGGGACTGAGACACGGCCCAGACTCCTACGGGAGGCAGCAGTAGGGAATCTTCCGCAATGGGCGAAAGCCTGACGGAGCAATGCCGCGTGAGTGATGAAGGTTTTCGGATCGTAAAGCTCTGTTGCCAGGGAAGAACGCTTGGGAGAGTAACTGCTCTCAAGGTGACGGTACCTGAGAAGAAAGCCCCGGCTAACTACGTGCCAGCAGCCGCGGTAATACGTAGGGGGCAAGCGTTGTCCGGAATTATTGGGCGTAAAGCGCGCGCAGGCGGTCATTTAAGTCTGGTGTTTAATCCCGGGGCTCAACCCCGGATCGCACTGGAAACTGGGTGACTTGAGTGCAGAAGAGGAGAGTGGAATTCCACGTGTAGCGGTGAAATGCGTAGATATGTGGAGGAACACCAGTGGCGAAGGCGACTCTCTGGGCTGTAACTGACGCTGAGGCGCGAAAGCGTGGGGAGCAAACAGGATTAGATACCCTGGTAGTCCACGCCGTAAACGATGAGTGCTAGGTGTTAGGGGTTTCGATACCCTTGGTGCCGAAGTTAACACATTAAGCACTCCGCCTGGGGAGTACGGTCGCAAGACTGAAACTCAAAGGAATTGACGGGGACCCGCACAAGCAGTGGAGTATGTGGTTTAATTCGAAGCAACGCGAAGAACCTTACCAGGTCTTGACATCTGAATGACCGGTGCAGAGATGTACCTTTTCTTCGGAACATTCAAGACAGGTGGTGCATGGTTGTCGTCAGCTCGTGTCGTGAGATGTTGGGTTAAGTCCCGCAACGAGCGCAACCCTTATATTTAGTTGCCAGCACTTCGGGTGGGCACTCTAGATAGACTGCCGGTGACAAACCGGAGGAAGGTGGGGATGACGTCAAATCATCATGCCCCTTATGACCTGGGCTACACACGTACTACAATGGCCGGTACAACGGGCTGCGAAATCGCGAGATGGAGCCAATCCCAACAAAGCCGGTCTCAGTTCGGATTGCAGGCTGCAACTCGCCTGCATGAAGTCGGAATTGCTAGTAATCGCGGATCAGCATGCCGCGGTGAATACGTTCCCGGGTCTTGTACACACCGCCCGTCACACCACGAGAGTTTATAACACCCGAAGTCGGTGGGGTAACCGCAAGGAGCCAGCCGCCGAAGGTGGGATAGATGATTGGGGTGAAGTCGTAACAAGGTAGCCGTATCGGAAGGTGCGGCTGGATCACCTCCTTTCTATGGAGAATCGTTTCCTGCAACGGAAACATTCAAATAAGCAGGTTCTAAGAACCTGCGACAGCAATTCATTTCGGTTCATTACTTCGGTGTGGATGAAATGAATTGCAGCAACACAGTTACTTATCCATTTGTTCAGTTTTGATGGAATTTGATGAGGGGCCATAGCTCAGCTGGGAGAGCGCCTGCCTTGCAAGCAGGAGGTCAGCGGTTCGATCCCGCTTGGCTCCACCAAACAATTTCATCTATTTGGCTTGTTCTTTGAAAACTAGATATCGAAACGAAACAAACGCGAATTAGAACATTCCTTTTTAGCTGAACTTGTGCAAACAAGTATCAATAAAAACGGTAGATTGCTGGAGCGAGTGATCGAAATGGAGCGACTTTTGGATTTGGACGTAGTCCAAACCAAGCGGAGCGACAGCTCGAACACGAGCGCAATGGTTAAGCTACTAAGAGCACACGGAGGATGCCTAGGCGCTAGGAGCCGATGAAGGACGTGGCGAACAACGAAACTGCCTCGGGGAGCTGTAAGCAAGCTTTGATCCGGGGGTGTCCGAATGGGGAAACCCAGCTGGGGTAATTTCCAGTTACACCTAACTGAATACATAGGTTAGTGTGAGGCATACCAGGGGAACTGAAACATCTAAGTACCCTGAGGAAGAGAAAACAATAGTGATTCCGTCAGTAGCGGCGAGCGAACGCGGAGAAGCCCAAACCAAAGAGCTTGCTCTTTGGGGTTGTGGGACGTCTCACATGGAGTTACAAAGGAACCGGTTAAGCGAAGAGGTCTGGAAAGGCCCGCCAAAGAAGGTAAAAGCCCTGTAGTTGAAAGTTGGTTCCCTCCGAGACGGATCCCGAGTAGTGCGGGGCACGTGAAACCCCGTATGAATCCGGCAGGACCATCTGCCAAGGCTAAATACTTCCTAGCGACCGATAGTGAAGCAGTACCGTGAGGGAAAGGTGAAAAGCACCCCGGAAGGGGAGTGAAATAGAACCTGAAACCGTGTGCTTACAAAAAGTCAGAGCCCGTTTTAGGGGTGATGGCGTGCCTTTTGTAGAATGAACCGGCGAGTTACGTTCCCGTGCAAGGTTAAGGTGAAGAGCCGGAGCCGCAGCGAAAGCGAGTCTGAATAGGGCGACTGAGTACGTGGACGTAGACCCGAAACCGGGTGATCTACCCCTGTCCAGGGTGAAGGTGCGGTAACACGCACTGGAGGCCCGAACCCACGCATGTTGAAAAATGCGGGGATGAGGTGGGGGTAGCGGAGAAATTCCAATCGAACTCGGAGATAGCTGGTTCTCCCCGAAATAGCTTTAGGGCTAGCCTCGGAAAACAGAGTCGTGGAGGTAGAGCACTGATTGGGTGCGGGGCCCGCAAGGGTTACCAAGCTCAGTCAAACTCCGAATGCCATAGACTTACTTCCGGGAGTCAGACAGTGAGTGCTAAGATCCATTGTCAAAAGGGAAACAGCCCAGACCATCAGCTAAGGTCCCCAAGTGTGTGTTAAGTGGAAAAGGATGTGGAGTTGCACAGACAACCAGGATGTTGGCTTAGAAGCAGCCACCATTGAAAGAGTGCGTAATAGCTCACTGGTCGAGTGACTCTGCGCCGAAAATGTAACGGGGCTAAACACACCACCGAAGCTATGGCTTGATGCTTTGCATCAGGGGTAGGGGAGCGTTGTATAAGGGTTGAAGGTGTACCGTAAGGAGCGCTGGACATTATACAAGTGAGAATGCCGGTATGAGTAACGAAAAGATCAGTGAGAATCTGATCCGCCGAAAGCCTAAGGGTTCCTGAGGAAGGCTCGTCCGCTCAGGGTAAGTCGGGACCTAAGGCGAGGCCGAAAGGCGTAGTCGAAGGACAACAGGTCGAAATTCCTGTACCACCGTAAGCCGTTATGAGCAATGGGGGGACGCAGTAGGGTAGTGACGCGGACTGATGGATGTCCGTCTAAGCAGTAAGGCTGATGTGTAGGCAAATCCGCACATTGTAAGGCTGAGCTGTGATGGGGAGCGAAAATTGTAGTAGCGAAGGTCATGATCTCACACTGCCAAGAAAAGCCTCTAGCCAGGTGATGGTGCCCGTACCGCAAACCGACACAGGTAGGCGAGAAGAGTATTCTAAGGCGCGCGGAAGAACTCTCGTTAAGGAACTCGGCAAAATGACCCCGTAACTTCGGGAGAAGGGGTGCCCCGGTAGTGTGAATAGCACGAGGGGGCCGCAGTGAAAAGGCCCAAGCGACTGTTTAGCAAAAACACAGGTCTGTGCGAAGCCGTAAGGCGAAGTATACGGGCTGACGCCTGCCCGGTGCTGGAAGGTTAAGGGGAGTGGTTAGGAGCAATCCGAAGCTGTGAACCGAAGCCCCAGTAAACGGCGGCCGTAACTATAACGGTCCTAAGGTAGCGAAATTCCTTGTCAGGTAAATTCTGACCCGCACGAATGGCGTAACGACTTGGGCGCTGTCTCAACGAGAGATCCGGTGAAATTTTAATACCTGTGAAGATGCAGGTTACCCGCGACAAGACGGAAAGACCCCATGGAGCTTTACTGCAGCTTGATATTGAATTTGGGTACGATCTGTACAGGATAGGTGGGAGCCTTTGAAGCATGAGCGCCAGCTTGTGTGGAGGCAACGTTGGGATACCACCCTGATCGTATCTAGGTTCTAACCTGGTACCGTAATCCGGTACGGGGACAGTGTCAGGTGGGCAGTTTGACTGGGGCGGTCGCCTCCTAAAGAGTAACGGAGGCGCCCAAAGGTTCCCTCAGAATGGTTGGAAATCATTCGAAGAGTGCAAAGGCATAAGGGAGCTTGACTGCGAGACCTACAAGTCGAGCAGGGACGAAAGTCGGGCTTAGTGATCCGGTGGTACCGCATGGAAGGGCCATCGCTCAACGGATAAAAGCTACCCTGGGGATAACAGGCTTATCTCCCCCAAGAGTCCACATCGACGGGGAGGTTTGGCACCTCGATGTCGGCTCATCGCATCCTGGGGCTGAAGTAGGTCCCAAGGGTTGGGCTGTTCGCCCATTAAAGCGGTACGCGAGCTGGGTTCAGAACGTCGTGAGACAGTTCGGTCCCTATCTGTCGTGGGCGTAGGAAATTTGAGAGGAGCTGTCCTTAGTACGAGAGGACCGGGATGGACGTACCGCTGGTGTACCAGTTGTTCCGCCAGGAGCACCGCTGGGTAGCTATGTACGGACGGGATAAACGCTGAAAGCATCTAAGCGTGAAGCCCCCCTCAAGATGAGATTTCCCAGTATGTAAGACCCCTTGAAGACGACGAGGTAGATAGGCTGGGGGTGGAAGTGCAGCAATGCATGGAGCTGACCAGTACTAATCGGTCGAGGGCTTATCCAATAGCAAGTTCTAAATCGCATGTTTCGTTTCGAATCTAGTTTTCAGAGAACAACACTCTGAAATGTAAGCACCGCGTTTGGTGGCGATGGCGGAGGGGTTCCACACGTACCCATCCCGAACACGACCGTTAAGCCCTCTAGCGCCGATGGTACTTGGACCGCAGGGTCCTGGGAGAGTAGGACGCCGCCAAGCGAAGAACCACTGCCGATGTTATTCGGTGGTGGTTTTTATTTGTTTATTTAAGGGGATGCGGAAGCATCTCTTATTTGACTTTGTAAGAATCCTCTGACACACTCTAAGGGGTACATATATCAGATATCAGGCCATGATTTGGATTGATATAACTCTAGCGAATGGGGTGTAGGACAACATGGAAATTCAGAAATTGACGGTAGATGATTTTGAACCGGCGATGGCACTCTCCGAATATGCTTTTCAAGTAGTAATGAGTGAAGAACAAAAAGAAAAACGGCGGAGTCAATTTTCGTCACAGGATATATGGGGTGTATATGAGGACGGGCAGCTAGGAGCCAAACTTCACATCATTCCTTTTCAAACTTATATTCATGGCAGAGCGTTCGAGATGGGCGGTATTGCGGGTGTAGCCACCTGGCCAGAGTATAGACGCAAAGGCTGGGTAGCGGGTCTGCTGAAGCATGCGTTGGAAGAAATGAATCGTAACAAACAGAGCATATCATTCTTGCATCCATTCTCTTTTGGTTTCTATCGGAAGTATGGATGGGAGACCTATGTTGAATTTAAACGATATAAAGTGCCTACAGCACATTTGCCTTCGAAAAAAGCGACACCTGGAACGATTCGGCGTGGCGATCCGGGTCTTAGCATATTAAAGCAAGTATACAGTGCTTACGCTGAGCGCTATAACGGAACCCTGGTCCGGGATGATGCAAGGTGGGAGAATTCAGTTCTTGTGAATGGGACCAGCCAGAAGGCTGTATATTATGATGAAACTGATGTAGCACAAGGTTATCTTTTATATGAGGTAAAGGAAAATAAGTTTACCATTAAAGAGATTATCTATCTGAATGAAGAGGCTAGACAAGGGCTCTGGACTTTCATTGCCAATCATGATTCCATGATCCAGGAAGTGACGTTGCAGGCACCAGCCAGTGATACGCTTGCTTTCCAATTGGATAACCCACGGATTCAGCAGGAGATTGTACCTTACTTTATGGCACGCATCGTTAGTGTGGAGCAGTTTATATCTCAGTATCCATTTGCAAGCCAGGATTCACCGGTACAGATTGTTCTTCAGGTAGAAGATACCCACGCTCCGTGGAATGAAGGGGTATGGCAATTGAATGTGGCACTGAACGGAACCGCGTCCATATGGAAAACATCCGAGCCAGTCACTGATGATCAGACCATTAAGGTAGATATTCAATCCCTTACGGCAATATTGATGGGATATCGCAGACCAACGGAAATGGCACGGATCGGAAGAATTCAAGGACCTAACACAGCAATCAAGGCTTTGGAACAAGCGATTCCGGAACGGGAAACCTATTTGCTTGATTTCTTCTGATGACTATTCCGCTGTTCCATTCAACTTGATTAGCTTATATAGAAATACGGCGTTATTGAAAGACAAATGGACTTCTTCAGCAATTTTGGGGAGGTTTTTTTGTGTCTGGGGAATATTTCGTGTAAAATCGTAAAAAATGAATAGTGACCCCACTTGGCAAAACCACAAAATATGCTATAATGGTTATAAAGTCAAAGAAAGTCAAAGTCAACTAAAGGTTTAATACTTAAGTAGCTTTCTTTCTACAATCTGATGCATGATCGCCAATATACGGGATTCATTTCATCGGAGGATCAAGGGAATATTAAAGGACCTTCGTGCTTCCTTCGCTCTCCTGTTAACACTTGTGGAAGCAAGATTCGCTGTTTCCCTGATTGGTTAAATGGGTAGAGAAGGTGTACTCTGTGGGGGCGTGTGGGTCCTTATTGACTTAACGTTTCAGACAGTGGAGGATGATTGGATGCGTAATATCTCTGATATTATCGAACGATATCTGAAGAGTATTTTGCATGAAAGTCCCGAAGGAATGGTTGAAATTCAGCGTAATGATCTGGCAGATCAATTCTCATGTGTACCTTCCCAGATCAATTATGTCATCAGCACACGTTTTACACTCGAGAAGGGATACCTGGTAGAGAGTAAACGCGGCGGTGGTGGTTATGTTCGCATACAGCGCATTGAATTACCGGCCCAATCAGCTCTGCATAATCATTTGCACCATAGTATTGGTGAAGAGATCGGGCAGACAGCTGCCGAAGGTCTGATCTATCAACTGGAAGAAGCGCGCTTCTTGAACAAACGGGAAGCCGGGTTGATGCGAGCTGCAGTATCTAGAGAGGTTATATTGGTCAAACTTCCTTACCGGGATCAAATTCGTGCCAGAATGTTGAAGGCGATGTTAATATCTTTGCTCGGTAAATGAAAACTATCGGGGTCAAAGGAGGTACATCAATATGCTGTGCCAAGAATGCAATAAACGTCCGGCGACACTTCATTTTACGAAGATCGTAAATGGAGAGAAGACGGAATTCCATATTTGTGAGTCATGTGCCCGTGAAAAAGGGGAAATGATCCCTGGAACAGCAGGTGGGTTTTCCATTCACAACTTGTTGTCCGGATTGCTTGATTTTGATCCAGCCGGCAAAAGTGGATCGGCAGGAACACCACCTGCAAAAGCTCTTCAATGTGAAGAGTGTGGTATGACGTACGCACAATTTAGTAAGATAGGCCGGTTCGGCTGCAGTTCATGTTATAAATATTTTGACAGTCGTCTGGATCCTTTGTTCAAGCGGGTTCATGGTAATACGTCCCATGTAGGCAAAGTGCCTGCACGAGCTGGTGGTCGCATCAAGGTGAAACGGCAAATTGCTGATCTGAAGCGTGAGCTACAAGAGAGCATCGCACAAGAGGAATTTGAAGAGGCGGCTCAGATCCGTGACCAGATCAGAGGACTTGAAAAAGGAATAGCTCAGGAGTAAAGTTTGTCATTAGTAGGAGGGATGCGTAATGCCTAATCTGCGCTTTACAGAGAAGGCGCTCAGCGACTGGATGCGCAGTGATGCGGCTGATTCCGAAATTGTCATTAGCAGCCGTGTCCGGATTGCACGCAACCTTCAGCATGTTCCGTTTCCGATGCTGGCTTCCAATGAGCAATCGGAAGAGGTGCTGAATAAGCTGAGCGAAGTACTTCAATACGATGACGTTCATGCCTTTGGGGATTTTCATACGTTGGATCTGATCGATATTGACGAACTCGACAAACGGGTGCTGGTGGAGAAACATCTCATCAGTCCAAGTCTTGCGAATGAATCCAGGAATGGTGCGGTTATTCTCAGTGAGGATGAGTCTGTCAGTATTATGATTAATGAAGAGGATCATCTTCGTATCCAGTGCCTCTATCCGGGGTTTCAGGTGAAAGAAGCCTGGGAGAAAGCTTCCGCAATAGATGATGCTTTTGAAGCGCACGTGGATTATGCTTTTGATGATCGCAGAGGATACTTAACCAGCTGCCCTACCAATGTAGGTACAGGCGTCAGAGCATCGGTCATGATGCACTTGCCTGCCCTGGTGATGACACAACAGATTGGCCGTATTCTAACCGCAGTTTCCCAAGTGGGATTGACGGTAAGAGGGATATACGGTGAAGGTAGCGAGGCGATGGGTAACCTGTTCCAGATCTCGAACCAGATTACTTTGGGACAGACCGAACAGGAAGTCATCGAGAACCTGCATGGTGTTGTGTTACAGATGATTGGTCATGAACGTACAGCGAGAGAACGGTTAATTACCGACTCCAGACTTCGGATTACGGATCGGGTCATGCGTTCTTATGGCATATTGTCTCATGCAGCTATTGTTGATTCCAAGGAAGCTGCACAGCGCTTATCGGATGTACGCCTTGGCGTGGATCTCGGATTGTTGGATGGACTGTCCATCACGGTAATGAATGAATTGAATGTGATGACACAGCCGGGATTTTTGCAGAAAACATTCGGGGAAGATATGCGCACAGATGAGCGTGACATATACCGTGCTCAGTTGATTCGTGATACGATCAATGCAGCGAAGCAGTCCTAGTTTAGCCTGATATAGTATTGAATTATGGTTTCATGCCGCATTGCGGCTTTTATATAATAAGGCATGTACAAATGCCGAATGACTTTATTCGCAGCATGGCTGCAAACAAAAATGATATGAAGAATACGACGGTTATTTCATTATATGACCCTCGTTTTATCCAAAACCATGGAGGTGCAGGAGATATGATGTTTGGAAGATTTACGGAACGGGCCCAAAAGGTGCTCGCACTCGCGCAGGAAGAAGCTGTCCGTCTCGGTCATAATAACATCGGTACTGAGCATATTTTGCTCGGCCTCATTCGTGAAGGCGAAGGCATCGCAGCCAAAGCACTGATCGGCCTGGGACTCGGATTGGAAAAAATTCAGGATGAAGTAGAAACGCTAATTGGCCGTGGCCAAGAGCAACCTACCAACATTGCATATACGCCACGTGCGAAAAAAGTAATTGAACTGTCTATGGATGAAGCTCGTAAATTGGGCCACACTTATGTAGGCACAGAGCATATCCTGCTCGGATTGATTCGTGAAGGCGAAGGTGTTGCAGCACGTGTGCTCAATAACCTGGGAATTAGCCTGAACAAAGCACGTCAACAAGTGCTGCAATTGCTTGGTAGCAGTGAAGCTGTATCCAGCCATAATGGCACACCTGCCAATGTCAGCACACCAACGCTGGACAGTCTGGCACGTGACCTCACGGCATACGCCAGAGAGAATAACCTTGACCCGGTTATTGGACGTAGCAAAGAAATTGAACGTGTCATCCAGGTGCTCAGCCGTCGTACGAAGAACAACCCGGTATTGATCGGTGAGCCAGGTGTAGGTAAAACAGCGATTGCTGAAGGCCTTGCACAAAAAATCATTGCAAATGAGATTCCGGAAACATTGCGCGACAAACGGGTAATGACCCTGGATATGGGTTCAGTAGTCGCTGGAACCAAATATCGTGGTGAGTTTGAAGATCGTCTGAAAAAAATCATGGATGAGATTCGCCAAGCAGGTAACATTGTCCTGTTTATCGACGAATTGCATACCTTGATTGGCGCAGGCGGAGCTGAAGGTGCCATCGATGCTTCTAACATTTTGAAACCGGCTCTGGCCCGTGGAGAATTGCAGTGCATTGGTGCAACAACGCTGGATGAGTATCGTAAATACATCGAGAAGGATGCAGCGCTTGAGCGTCGTTTCCAACCGATTACTGTAGATCAGCCTTCTCCGGAAGAAGCGATTCAAATCTTGCACGGCCTGCGTGACCGTTATGAGGCGCATCACCGCGTGAAAATTACGGACGAAGCAATTGTGCAGGCGGTTAAACTGTCTGACCGTTACATTACAGACCGTTTCCTGCCAGATAAAGCGATTGACCTGATTGATGAAGCGGGTTCCAAAGTAAGATTGAACTCTTACACGATCCCACCAAACCTGAAACAACTGGAAAGCCGTCTGGAAGATATCCGTAAGGAAAAAGACGCTGCAGTTCAAAGTCAGGAGTTCGAAAAAGCAGCAGCTCTGCGTGATACGGAACAAAAAATCCGTGAAGAGCTGGATGTAACGAAGAACCAGTGGAAAGAGAAACAAGGTCGCACCGATTCCGAGGTTACTCCTGAGGATATCGCACAAGTGGTAGCCAGCTGGACTGGAATCCCTGTGAACCAACTGAAAGAAGAAGAGACACAACGTCTGATGAATCTGGAGTCTATTCTACATGAACGTGTCATCGGTCAGGATGAGGCAGTGAAGTCTGTCAGCCGTGCGGTTCGTCGTGCTCGTGCGGGACTTAAAGATCCAAAACGTCCGATGGGTTCATTCATTTTCCTCGGCCCTACAGGGGTAGGTAAAACAGAACTTGCTCGTGCTCTGGCTGAAGCGATGTTCGGCGATGAAAATGCAGTAATCCGGATTGATATGTCCGAGTATGGTGAGAAGCACTCGACTTCCCGACTTGTCGGAGCGCCTCCAGGATATGTTGGGTACGAAGAAGGTGGCCAGCTGACAGAGAAAGTTCGTCGTAAACCATATTCCGTAGTCCTGCTCGATGAAATCGAGAAAGCACATCCAGAAGTATTCAATATCTTGTTACAAGTGCTTGAGGATGGTCGTCTGACGGATTCCAAAGGTCGCGTCGTTGACTTCCGCAATACGCTGATCATTCTAACATCCAACGTGGGTGCCGAAGCGATCAAACGTAACTCTACACTGGGCTTCACTGCAGTTGTAGATGCAGGAGCAGATTATGACAACATGAAGGGGAAAGTGATGGATGAGCTGAAGAAAAGCTTCCGTCCAGAGTTCCTTAACCGGATTGATGAAATTATCGTGTTCCACTCACTTGAAGAAAAACACATCGCTGAAATTGTTACGCTTATGAGTGAAGAACTTCGTAAACGACTGCTCGAACATGAGGTCGATTTCGAACTCACTGACAATGCCAAGTCTTTCCTTGCGAAGTCAGGCTTTGATCCAGCTTACGGTGCGCGTCCGCTTCGTCGGGCAATCCAGAAGCATATCGAGGACAAATTGTCCGAAGAGTTGCTCACAGGTAACGTAACCAAAGGGGATTCATTGCTCATCGACGAAGAGAACGGTGCACTGTCTGTTACGAAAAAAGACGTGGTCGTTCCGTCCAATGAGGAAATCGAAACTAAATAATATTTAGCAAGCTTTGGAGTTAAACTTCAGCTTGTATTGATCCATAATCCTTAATCAAATCCTTCCCGGCTTCGGCCGGGGAGGATTTTTTGCACTTTGGACAGAAGACGGACATGATTATGTCAGGAACATGTGTAAAGTTTGCGATAATCCTTTACGAAAAATCTCAAACAATGGTAAACTTTTAGTAACCCTGCACGTCAGGGAGTTTGGGTGAAATTCGTCGAATAATGCAAAATGCTGTTATAAAATTAAATTATAGGAGTGCTGAAGTGGCCAAAGTTAAAACCAAGTTTCAATGTACGGAATGCGGCTATGAAGCCCCCAAGTGGTACGGTAAGTGTCCGGGTTGTCAGTCATGGAATTCAATGGTGGAAGAAACAGAGACGGTGGTCAAAACACAAGGGAGAAATTCTCCTCTGTTTGACAGTAAAGATAAACCGCTTCCTATCATAGATATAGATAGCGGTCAGGAACCGCGTGTACAGACTGGAATCGGAGAGTTGAACCGGGTGTTGGGTGGCGGAATTGTTCCAGGTTCCCTCGTTCTGGTGGGCGGAGATCCAGGTATCGGTAAATCAACGTTGATGTTGCAGACGTCCCATGCGTTGACGCACTCGGGTTTGCGTGTTTTATATGTATCGGGAGAGGAATCAGTCAAGCAAACCAAATTGCGGGCGGACCGTCTCGGGGCACTCTCTGCCGAGTTGTATGTACTGTGTGAAACCAATATGGAACGTGTAGAGGAAGCGGTGGATCAGATCCAGCCGCATTTTCTTGTCATCGACTCCATTCAGACGGTATATCTTCCCGAAGTTACCAGTGCGCCGGGTAGTGTAGCACAGGTAAGGGAATGTACGTCAAGGTTCATGCGGATTGCCAAAGGCAGAGGCATTGCAACGGTTCTTGTGGGGCATGTTACCAAAGAAGGTGCCATTGCCGGTCCACGTATGTTAGAACATATGGTGGATTGCGTGCTTTATTTTGAAGGAGAACGGCATCATACGTATCGCCTGTTGCGTGCGGTGAAGAACCGTTTTGGTTCCACCAATGAAATTGGTATTTTTGAAATGGGCGAAGATGGACTTCGTGAAGTGGGCAATCCGTCCGAACTCTTTTTGTCGGAACGTCCACTGGGTGTAGCAGGTTCAACGGTAGTTGCCAGTATGGAGGGGACACGTCCTCTGCTCGTGGAATTGCAGGCGTTGATCTCGACGACCCATTTTCCTTCTCCCCGCCGTATGGCAACAGGGGTAGATCTCCATCGATTAAATCTGATCATTGCAGTGCTGGAGAAACGGATGGGGATGTTTTTACAGACCCAGGATGCGTATCTGAACGTGGCTGGTGGAGTACGGTTGGATGAGCCCGCTGTAGATTTGGCGGTTGCTGTCAGCATTGCATCCAGTTTGAGAGATGTACCGACCAAGCCGGACGACGTCATCTTTGGCGAGATCGGTCTGACAGGTGAAGTTCGAGCCGTATCACGGGCCGAACAACGAGTGAAGGAAGCCGCAAAGCTGGGCTTCAAACGAGTCATTTTACCAGAAAAAAGCTTAAAGGGCTGGAAACATCCTCGCGGGATACAACTGATCGGTGTGAATACCGTGGCAGATGCACTAGCGGTTGCTTTAGATTAGGGGGCATAACAAGATGAAAGATATGAGCCAACTGGATAATATGAATGAATTGTTAAGGCTGATCGCACCAGGTACACCTTTCCGCGAAGGTCTGGAAAATGTGCTGCGCGCCAAGACGGGCGCACTGCTTGTTGTAGGATACAGCCCTGAAGTAATGGAAGTGGTGGATGGGGGATTCTCGATTAACTGTGATTTCTCCCCGAACTATCTGTATGAACTCGCCAAGATGGATGGTGCCATTATTCTTAGCGAGGATTTGAAGCGTATTCTTTACGCCAATACCCAGTTAATCCCGGACTCTTCGATCTCTTCATCAGAGACGGGGATTCGTCACCGGACGGCAGAGCGTGTAGCAAAGCAAACGGGTAAATTGGTCGTATCCATATCACAGCGCCGGAATATCATTACTTTGTATCAGGGAACACTTCGTTATTCCCTCAAGGAAATCGGGGTTATTTTGACCAAAGCGAATCAAGCGATTCAAACCCTGGAGAAATACAAAGCGGTATTAACACAGTCCCTTACGAATCTGAGTGCCTCTGAATTTGAGGAGCTGGTGACGATTCCTGAAGTGGTTAATGTGATTCAGCGTACCGAAATGGTGATGCGGATCAAAACGGAAATCAAACGATACATTCATGAACTCGGGAATGAGGGACGACTCATTTCCATGCAAATGGAAGAACTCGTGGGTACAACGGAAGAAGAAGCCTGGTTATTGTATAAAGACTATGCCCGTGACGACAGTGATGACAAAATCCGTGAAATTATCGTGGGACTGAAAAGATTGTCGGACGATGAGTTGCTGGATGCACATCATATTGTCCGTCTGCTCGGCTATCCTTCATCAGCGGCTACTTCAGAGGATTCGGTTGCCCCTCGTGGATTCCGGGTATTAAATAAGATCCCCCGCCTGCCCAATGTCATTATCCATAATCTGGTGGATCAATTCGAACAATTGCCTCATGTTATTATGGCTACAATTGAAGAACTGGACGAAGTGGACGGTATTGGTGAAGTTCGTGCCCGGACCATTAAGGAAGGCCTCAAACGTTTGCAGGAGCAAATGTTTATCGACAGACAGATGTAAGGGTTTGCCTATATAAAGGCTTGAAATGGATGAGGTGAAACAACGATGCTAACCAGATTCATTCCGAATCTCTTTACCCTGGGTAATCTGTTTCTTGGAATGATGGCAATTTTGCTTGCGATTGATGGAAATTACAGTTTGGCTGCCATTATGGTCATTGTAGCGATGCTGCTGGATGGTCTGGATGGCCGAGTGGCACGTGCACTCAATGCCCAAAGTGAATTCGGCAAGGAACTGGATTCCTTGTCTGACATGGTTTCCTTTGGTGCAGCACCAGCCCTGATCATATTTATGGTGTCGTTTCAAGATTCAATGCCGATCCTCGCCTGGATCGCAACAGCGGCTTTTCCGATCTGCGGAGCCATTCGTCTGGCTCGGTTTAATGTTCGTCCGGGAATCCCCGGGTACTTCACAGGTCTGCCGATTCCGGCAGCCGGCGGGGTGCTGGCTACACTGTCCTTGTTCAATAAGGATATTGGCCCGGTTAGCATGATGATTGCTACATTGCTGTTATCGTATCTGATGGTGAGTTCGCTTAAATATCCCAATTTCAAAAAGGTCGGTTTGCCACGCAAGGCAATCTGGATTGCGCCATGGGTTGTGTTATTTGCCATAGCTGTAGCCGTTATTTTCCCAGAGCAGTTATCCAAGTTGATCTTTATTCCGCTGGTGTTATACGCCTTGTATGGAATGAAGCATAATGTGCGAACAGCGGCCTCGCGTAGTCGGGCCAAAAAGCGCAAGGATGAGAAATCTTCCCGTCCTTCCGATCGTTAAACATTGAGCATTGGGGACAGACACTATACAAAGAAAGCACGTACTCTCCTGAACTGGAGAATGCGTGCTTTTTGTTTATTGAGATCTATTTACGGTAAAAGAAACCCTTACGGACGACATACATATCTTCTTACGACAGATTAAACATCCCTAACGTTGAACACTTCTGTGATTCGTGATTTACGACCTCTTCCATGTTAATGTCCAGCAGATTGCAGAGAGCCGACATGTAGAACAGGTTCCGCCCTAGCTCAGAGCTGATGACCTCTCTGCAGTTCTCACACAACTCACCTTCCACATGCGTTTCCAGCAGGCCCTTGGTTTGAGCGATATCGCTCTCCGGGGCATATTTCTGCTTGGTGGCGTGCAGCTCGATGCAGCCGCATTCGGTAATGGCTTTGGACACGGCACGGTTAACAGACGCTCCGGCTTGTCCCGTTTTGGACAGTACATCAATCAGGCTGCGATGACGCAACAACAGTTCAGAAACTTGATCCTGGAAAGCCTGTAAACTTAGCGTACTCATTTTGCCACTCACCTCGGGATATGAATTGAATTCATTATATGCCAATAATTTACCTACTTTCAACTGACGATTGCAACATTTCCAAAAAGTTCTTCCAGATGGGATTAGCAATTCAGGAATTGGATCATACTGGATATAAAGATCAAGATACATTGAAGGAGGTGCAGGGACTAATGTGGAAAAAAGGCATTTTAACTTTTACAGGATTGTGCGGTGCATGGTTCGGCTACACGGCATATCATCTGGCAGGAAAATCGGTCCCATGGATGGCGGAGTGGATTCAGTCAGCAGGATTACTGGGAGCTGGTATATCGACGCTGCTGGGAGCTGTAATGTTTATGGCTGTATGTAATATTGGTGGAACATTGATGGCAGACAGGCTGCATAGTGGAATTGATTCATTGGCAAAAGTACCTATGAACGAATTGGCTGCAGGTGCTGCAGGTACCGTTGCAGGATTGCTCGTGGCCTTGTTACTTTACCCTGTTGTGGGATGGATGGGGACGGCAGGAGAAGTGCTACAAGTGGCGCTGACGGTGATTAGTGCTTATTCCGGTTATACCCTTGCCATGGCGAAGAAAGACGATCTGGGGGCCTTCTGGATGTCTGGACGATGGGGTCATCCCGAGGTGGACGAGGACAGACGGATGGAAGAACATAAAATTCTGGATACCAGTGTTATTATCGATGGGCGTATCGCTGATATATGCAAAACCGGATTTATTGAAGGTACGATCGTAATTCCGGAATTTGTTCTGGAGGAGTTACAGCATATTGCTGATTCATCGGATCTGCTCAAGCGGAATAGAGGACGGCGTGGACTGGACATTTTGAACAAAATCCAGAAGGAACTTGATGTAAAAGTCCTGATTTACGAGGGGGATTTCGAGGAAATCTCCGAGGTGGACAGCAAACTGGTTAAACTGGCTAAAGTGCTTCAGGGCAAAGTGGTCACCAATGACTTTAACCTGAACAAAGTGTGCGAACTCCAAGGTGTATCTGTGTTGAACATTAATGATCTCGCCAATGCGGTTAAGCCGGTTGTTCTGCCAGGTGAGGAGATCATGGTGCAGATCATCAAGGATGGCAAGGAGCATGGTCAAGGTGTAGCCTATCTGGATGATGGCACCATGATCGTTGTGGAGGGCGGACGCGAGTATATCGGCATGATGATGGAAGTGCTGGTGACCAGTGTGTTGCAGACTTCAGCGGGACGAATGATTTTTGCCAAGCCGAAACTGTTGGAAAAAGCCCAATAAAGCGGTATGATGGGTAGTGTATCGTTGAATGATATTGTATATCTTTGGACGATAAACTGACAGACAAGGCAGGGATTGCGGCATGGATAAAGGGTGGGGCGTTGTCATTGTGGCAGCAGGTCGCGGAACCCGGATGGGGACGACCGAGAGCAAACAGTTTCTGTTGCTGCAGGACAAGCCCGTTTTCATACATACGCTTGAGGTATTTGCTGTGCTGGACGAGATCCGCGAGATGGTGCTGGTCACAGGAACCGCAGATGTTGAACGCTGCCAGGATTGGGTAAAAGAATACCAACTGGATTCACGTGTCCGTGTTATCCCCGGAGGGAAAGAGAGACAACATTCTGTCCATAAAGGCCTTGAGGCACTTGGGACGGATTGGGTTCTCGTTCACGACGGGGTACGTCCTTTTGTGAACCATGAGCAGATCAAGGGATGCATGGCGGCCGCCATAGCCGGTGGTGGAGCAGCTGTACTGGCGGTTCCCGTGAAGGATACGATCAAACAAGTGAATGCGGAAGGAGTCGTTACGGCGACGCCAGACCGTAGCAGTCTGTGGAGCATTCAAACCCCGCAGGCTTTTCGTCTTTCTTCCCTGCTCTCCGCCTACGAATCAGCTGAGCAGGACGGATTTCTGGGAACAGATGATGCCATGCTGGCTGAACGTCAGGGAATGTCGGTCAAGGTTGTGGAAGGCAATTATACCAATATCAAATTAACAACGCCGGAAGATTTGAAATATGCTGCGTTTTTGCTGGGGGGAGAGAAGAAGCGATGATACGTGTAGGACAGGGATTTGATGTACATCAGCTGGTAGAGGGACGCCCGTGTATTATTGGCGGAGTAACGATTCCTTATGAAAAAGGTCTGCTGGGTCACTCGGACGCAGACGTGCTGTTGCACGCGATCAGTGATGCCATTTTGGGTGCACTGGCACTTGGGGATATTGGAAAGCACTTCCCGGATACCGATCCGGAATTCAAAGATGCCGACAGCCTGAAATTGCTGGAGCATGTATGGCAGCTTGTGAAGGATCGCGGCTATAAGCTAGGGAATATCGATTCAACGATTATTGCCCAGAAGCCAAAGATGGCTCCTTATATCCCACAGATGGCTGAGGTTATTGCCAAGGCACTGGAAGCGGATGTAACGCAGGTGAACGTGAAAGCAACAACGACAGAGCAACTGGGATTCCCGGGACGGGGAGAGGGCATTGCCGCTCAATCCGTTGTTTGCCTTGTACGTGTGTGATATCATCAATCAATTAGTGACGGAGGGGATCATATGAGCACGGATATTCGTGTGCGTTACGCGCCGAGCCCAACGGGACACCTGCATATCGGGAATGCCCGTACGGCGTTGTTTAACTATTTATATGCCAAACATAATAACGGTAAATTCATTATTCGTATTGAAGATACGGACGTGAAACGGAATATTGCCGGTGGTGAAGAAAGCCAACTGAAATACCTGAAATGGCTCGGAATTGAGTGGGACGAAAGTATTGACGTGGGCGGAGAATACGGACCATACCGTCAAACGGAACGTCTGGACCTCTATCGTAAATATACGCAGGAATTGCTGGATAAAGGTCTGGCTTACCGTTGCTTCTGCACGGAAGAAGAATTGGAGCAAGAGCGCGAGGAACAGTCCGCACGTGGAGAAACACCGCGTTATTCTGGCAAACACCGTGACCTGACTCCAGAGCAAATTAGTGCGTTTGAAGCGGAAGGCCGCGTAGCGAGTATTCGTTTCCGTGTGCCGGAAGAGCGCACATATACGTTTGATGATATGGTTAAAGGCACAATCTCGTTCAACAGCAAGGAATCCGGTGACTTCGTCATTGTGAAAAAGGATGGCATTCCCACATACAACTATGCCGTTGCTGTGGATGATCACTTGATGAAGATCTCCCACGTCCTGCGTGGGGAAGATCACATCTCGAACACGCCGCGTCAACTGATGATCTATGAAGCGCTTGGCTGGGAGCCACCGCAATTCGGTCATATGACGTTGATCGTGAATGAAAATCACAAGAAGCTGAGTAAACGGGATGAGTCTGTTATCCAGTTTATTGAGCAGTATGATCAGCTCGGCTATTTGCCTGAAGCGATGTTTAACTTTATTTCCTTACTCGGCTGGTCGCCGGAAGGGGAAGAAGAGATCTTCTCGCAAGAGCAACTGATCTCCATTTTTGATACGAAACGTCTGTCCAAGAGCCCTGCGGTATTTGATACCCACAAGCTGGCGCACTTGAACAACCACTATATCAAACATGCTGACCCGGAACGTATTGCCGAAATGGCCATTCCGCATCTGCAAAAGGCTGGACGTATTTCTTCCGAGCTGTCTGCTGAACAAAAAGAATGGGCTTATACTCTGGTACACCTGTACCAAGAGCAGATGAATTCTGCCTCCGATATTGTCAAATTGTCGGAAGTATTCTTCCGTTCCAATCTGGAGCTTGAAAGTGAAGGAGAAGCAGTGCTTGCGGAGGAGCAGGTGCCAACTGTACTGAAGGCATTTGCGGATAAAGTACAGGCGAGCGAAGAGTTTACTCCAAGCAAAATGGCTGCATTGATCAAGGAAGTACAGAAAGAAACCGGCTTTAAGGGCAAACAGCTCTTTATGCCAATTCGTGTAGCCTTGACTGGACAGACGCATGGACGGGATCTGAACCAAACGATCGTGCTTCTGGGTCGTGATACGGTGATCGAACGTTTGCTTGCACAAGTAAAATAATCTTAGTCGAAGACATTCCGTTTATTTGGAATCTGAACACAGTCCTACGATGGATAGATTACGTAGGAGGCTGTTGTCAGTCTGAGGCCTTTTCGCTATAATAACAACACAACGAATAATTGATATGATTTATCTAATAGAACAGCAAAGATCGGGAGGAGTAGACTGACCCGGACAGATTCAGAGAGGATGGTCCCGCAGCAAAGAGAGATTTCTTTGGTTGCGGTGGCTGTGAACCATCCACTGTCCATCAGTCGAAATGCGCCCGTGAGCTGCACAGCCGAATCCAGCCCCGCCTTTGTCGATCATGACAAGGGAAAACGTTAGGATAGGTTGTGACGATTGGTTTCCGTTACCAAACCGCTTGAGGGCTCATTCTATTTAAGAATGAACCGAGCAGAGTGGGACCGCGATAAACGCCTCTGCAGCTAAATGCTGCAGGGGCGTTTTTTGTTTAGGCGAGTGTGCAGTACACTACCAAGGAACGCGCCGTCCGGTAAGCCGGAGGACGGGAACCTGAACAAGAGGGGAACGAGCATGTTCAAGAAGATCAGATCAGATATCCAGGCGGTGTTTGAAAACGACCCGGCGGCCCGAGGATGGTTTGAGGTGGTATTCACCTACTCAGGGCTGCATGCAATATGGGCACACCGGATCGCTCATTTTTTATACAAGCGAAGATGGTTCTCGGTTGCCCGGTTCATTTCGCAGGTTAGTCGTTTTATGACAGGAATTGAGATACACCCTGGAGCTACGATCGGAAATCGGTTGTTTATTGACCATGGAATGGGCGTCGTTATTGGAGAAACATGTGAGATTGGCGATGATGTCGTTATCTATCAGGGGGTTACCCTTGGCGGAACAGGGAAAGAAAAAGGAAAGAGACATCCGACCATTGGTAATAATGTGGTTATCTCATCCGGAGCCAAAGTGCTGGGTTCATTTAGCGTGGGGGATCAATGTAACATTGGCGCTAACTCCGTTGTGCTTAAGGAAGTCCCTTCCAACAGTACCGTGGTGGGTATACCGGGCAGAATTGTTAAACAGGACGGTCGACGGGTAGATCGCCTCAGTCAGCAGTTGCCCGATCCGGTCGTTGACTCCTTGCGCAGCATGCAACAAGAACTCGAACGATTGCAGCAAGAAATACGTACACTGCAGAATGCCCGTGAAAATGAGACTGTGCGTGATACGTGATACAATAAATATAGGCAGTATAGGATGAAAGGATAAGTGACCATGACGCTTCAAATTTATAATACGATGAGTCGTACAAAAGAGGATTTTGTTCCCCAAGAGCCGGGGAAAGTAAAAATGTATGTGTGCGGACCAACGGTGTATGACTACATTCATATCGGGAATGCACGCCCGGTTATCTTTTTCGACACGGTTCGCGGGTACCTGGAACAAATAGGACATGAAGTGAACTATGTGGTGAACTTCACGGATGTCGACGACAAGCTGATCCGCAAAGCAGAACAACTTGGAACAGACGTCCCTCATGTCGCGGAGAAGTTTATTGCGGCCTATTATGAAGACCTTGAAGGACTGGGTATTCCGAAGGCAAGCAGCAATCCGAGAGTTACAGAGAACATGCCGCTCATTATTGATTTTATCCGTGAGTTGGTTGAAAAGGGATTTGCATATGAAAATGGTGGTGACGTCTATTATCGCACAGGCAAATTCAGCGAATATGGCAAACTCTCGAAACAAAACCTGCAGGAGTTGCAATTCGGAATCCGTGTAGGTGTGGACGAGCGTAAAGAGCATCCCGAAGATTTCGTGCTCTGGAAGGCAGCCAAACCAGGTGAGATCTACTGGTCCAGTCCTTGGGGCGATGGTCGACCAGGCTGGCATATTGAGTGCTCCGCCATGGCTAGGGAATACCTAGGGGATACACTGGACATTCACGGAGGCGGACAGGATCTGCAGTTCCCGCACCATGAGTGCGAATGCGCCCAATCCGAGGTATTAACAGGTAAACCGCTTGCCAACTACTGGATGCATAATGGTTTTATCCGAATCGATAACGAGAAAATGTCGAAATCACTCGGCAATGGTGTTCTCGTTAAAGACTTGCGGAATCAATATAAACGCGAAGCAATTCGTTATTTCATGTTGTCTACCCACTATCGCAATCCATTGAACTTTACGGATGATACGATGGAGCAGGCACAGAACAGTGTGGACCGGATTGCAAATGCTGTAGGTAACCTGAACCATCGTCTGAATGCGGTATCCGTAGATCAGGACATCTCAGCAGATTTTGCGGCAAGACTCGACCAGATTCGTCAACAGTATCACGAGAAGATGCAGGACGATTTCAATACACCTGATGCAATTACAGCTATGTTTGAGTGGGCAGGGGAAGCCAACCAATTGTTGCAGCAAGAAGTAGTCAATGCTGCTGACATTCGTGCACTCCTCGAATTGTTCAATGAACTGAATGCTGTTCTGCGCATCTATACTGACGCAGAGCCAGAACTTTTGGATGAAGAAGTAGAGCGTCTGATTGAAGAGCGTGTCGAAGCGCGTAAGTCCAAAAACTGGGCAAGAGCGGATGAAATTCGCGATGAATTGTCTGCACGTGGCATCCTGCTTGAGGATACAGCGCAGGGGATGAGATGGCGGCGCAAATGAGCGAGGAATATTTGAATACACCAAAACAACAGGAGCAGGGCACAGAAGGAGGATGGTTCCCATATCCCCCTTCCAGACCTGCGAGGTTGATTCCTCCTATTGCGCTGGCCTATATTGGTGATGCGGTATATGAGGTGGCTGTTCGTCAATATCTGTTGTCGAAGGCGAACATGCGTCCCAATCATCTGCACCGTAGTGCAACCGGATTGGTATCAGCGAAGGCACAGAGCCGCATACTTACAACGATTGAGGCTGCACTGACAGAAGAAGAACGGGACATCGTCCGGCAAGGGCGGAACGCCAAGTCGGGCAGTATCCCCAAAAATGCAGATGTTCTGGAGTACAGACATGCCACGGCTTTTGAATGTCTCATTGGTTACCTCTACAGCAGTGGTCGTCATGATCGCATGATTGAACTGATCGGGCTTGGCATTGAGCAAGCGGAACAACAATCGCCATCACCGACAAAAAAATAGAAATTTCAACAAAACAACGCATTACAGAGAGGATCGAACAACGATGGAAGAAGAATGGATCGCCGGTAAACACTCCGTGACGGAGGCGCTGCGTTCAGGCCGGACCATTAATAAAATATGGATTGCCGATACAGCACAGAAACATCTGACTCAACCCATTATCTCGGAAGCTAAAAAACTTGGTATTGTCATTCAACACGTGGACAAGCGTAAGTTGGACCAAACGGTACCAGGCATTCAGCATCAAGGGGTAGTCGCACAAGCGGCACCTTACGCTTATGTGGAGGTAGAAGACATTCTTGCCGCAGCAAAAGCGAAGAATGAGCATCCTTTCCTGATCCTGCTGGATGAGATTGAAGATCCTCATAACCTGGGGTCCATTTTGCGGACAGCAGACTGCACGGGTGCACATGGCGTCATTGTACCCAAACGTCGCTCGGCGGCGGTAACAGTGACTGTATCTAAAACGTCAGCAGGCGCCGTGGAGTACGTACCAGTGGCTCGTGTAAGTAATCTCGGGCAGACTATCGATCGCCTTAAAGAAGAAGGTGTGTGGGTTGTAGGGACAGATGTCACTGCTCATGAAGGTGTCTTTGGTAACGGCGTCTTTACTGGCCCTGTGGCATTGGTAATCGGCAATGAAAACAAGGGAATGGGACGACTCATTCGTGAGAAATGCGATGTACTGATCAAATTACCGATGCAAGGTCAGATTAATTCCCTGAATGCTTCCGTGGCAGCGGGTGTTGTCATGTATGAAGTGCTCCGCTCGCGTCAAGTGCAGGAATAGAAGGTATGGCTGATTCCCGTGATGTGCTTCTTGTAGACGGGTACAACATGATTGGTGACTGGCCGGAGCTAACCAGACTGGCGGAAAGTGGGCTCGAAGAGGCGCGTAACAGGCTTCTCTTTCGGCTCGCTGACTATCAGGCGTTCTCCGGCCGGCGGGTCATTGTTGTGTTTGACGCCTACCTCGTGCCTGGACTCGGTAAATCCTTTACACAGAGCAAAGTACAGATTTATTTTACAAAGGAAAAAGAGACGGCAGACGAATGCATTGAGAGACTCGTTCGGGAACTAAGCATGCGAAGACGCCAAATCTATGTGGCTACGAGCGATATGGTAGAGCAACATGTCATTTTCGGACAGGGAGCGCTACGCATATCTGCAAGGGAATTGCTAATTGAAGTCGAGCAGAACGAAAAAGAATTAAAGAAACGACTGGAAGAAGATCAGGCGAAGACAACGCGTAATACTCTCGGGGGGAAGTTAAGTCCCGATGTATTGAAAGAGTTTGAGCGATGGCGGCGGGAATAACAACTCGTTTTTACAATATTTAGAATATTGAAAGTCTTGACATTTATGTTATTGATGTTCTTTTTTAGGCAGAGCGTGGTTGACGGTGTGAGGTGCCATCATATATACTGAGCGTATATTTCATAGAGTAGAGTAACGGGGTACCTTGCGTTGCAGCCGGAGGGATTGTCTGTGAGTGTCGACCTCAAAGATATCATGTTATCCAAGTATGATTACCAAAGTGACGAAGACATTGTCGAAGCTTTCCGTGAAGGCGAAAGCGAAGCGTTAGAGTTTTTGATTAACAAATATCGTAACTTTGTACGCGCCAAGGCAAGATCTTATTTTCTGATTGGGGCAGACCGGGAAGATATTATTCAAGAAGGAATGATTGGCCTCTACAAATCCATTCGAGATTTCAAAGGGGACAAGCTGGCTTCGTTCAAGGCTTTTGCTGAACTGTGTATTACAAGGCAGATCATCACGGCGATTAAGACAGCAACACGTCAGAAACATATTCCGCTTAATTCTTATGTATCTCTGGACAAGCCTATTTATGACGAAGAGTCTGATCGTACGTTACTCGATGTGATTTGTGGAACCCAGGTCAGTGATCCGGAAGAACTTATCATTAATCAGGAAGAGTTTGTGGGCCTGGAAGATAAAATGTCCGAGATTCTGAGTGATCTGGAACGTAAAGTATTGATGTTGTATCTGGACGGGAGATCTTATCAAGAGATTGCAGTAGATTTGGACAGACATGTGAAGTCCATTGATAATGCACTACAGCGTGTGAAGCGCAAGCTTGAAAAGTACCTGGAAGTTCGAGATAATTAAACACATGTTGTCGTTGACGGAAAAGGCTCGGTGTTTGAGTCTTTTTTTAGTGTCTCAAGTTTATAAAATCAAAGAATGTTTATACTAGTAATCGCTCGGTCCATGCAGGAGAAGAGAAAAACAGAGATGTGAAACGAGAGTACGTTGTACGGAAGTAATACCCAATGAATGAAAGGCTATTCTTTCATTGACATGGTTATACCCTTGTGATAAAGTGTTTTAGGTAGGCCTAAATTTATGGCTTTTTTTCAGGATCAATTTAGAGACTCTGCTTGAATGTGGAAGTCTTCGGGAGGTGTACATCATGCGGGTAATTATTACTTTGGCTTGTACTAACTGCAAACAAAGAAATTACACTACGACAAAAAACAAGCGTAATCACCCCGACCGCATGGAGATGAAGAAATTTTGCAAGTTTTGTAACGAGCAGACTTCTCATCGCGAAACCAGATAGTTTTTGGAGGTGTCGGCGTGAAACGAAGTTTCAAATCTCTGATTTCCTTTTTCACAGAAAGCTGGGCTGAACTTAAAAAAGTTCGCTGGCCTAATCGTAAAGAGCTGACCAACTACACATTGATCGTACTTGGTACTGTTGTGGTTATGACGCTGTTTTTTTGGGTCATTGACATTGGCATCTCCTTTGTGATCGAAGCGATTATTTAAGAAGGGTTCCGGTGGCTTGATATGGAAAAAAGATGGTACGTCGTTCATACCTATTCAGGGTATGAGAACAAGGTCAAGGCCAATTTGGAAAAACGCGTAGAGTCTATGGGCATGGAAGACAAGATATTCCGCGTTCTTGTTCCAATGGAAGAAGAAGTGGTAAACAAGGACGGTAAGAAAAAAACCGTTATGCGTAAAGTTTACCCCGGTTATGTCTTGGTGGAAATGGTACAGACGGATGATTCTTGGTATGTTGTTCGCAACACACCAGGGGTTACAGGATTTGTCGGTTCGACAGGTTCTGGGTCCAAACCTACTGCTTTGTTGCCTGAAGAAGTGGAACAAATTCTGAAGCACATGGGTATGGTTGAACCTAAGCCGAAAATTGAGTTCGAAATTAAGGAATCCGTACGTATTAAAGTCGGTCCTTTTGCGAATTTTGTAGGCTCCGTGGAAGAAATTTTGGTAGACAAAAGCAAGTTGAAAGTGCACGTGAACATGTTTGGACGGGAAACGCCGCTTGAGTTGGAATACACACAAGTGGAGAAGATCTAGTTTCTTCAAGTTTCTTGTGGGAGGGTTGAAAAACCCGTTAACCACTATTTTGCAAGGAGGTGTCAATCATGGCGAAAAAAGTTATTAAAATGGTAAAACTGCAGATTCCAGCAGGTAAAGCAAACCCAGCACCACCAGTAGGTCCGGCTTTGGGTCAAGCAGGTGTCAACATCATGGCATTCTGTAAAGAATTCAACGCTCGTACAGCTGATCAAGCGGGATTGATTATTCCAGTTGAAATTTCTGTATTCGAGGACCGTTCCTTTACTTTCATCACTAAAACTCCACCAGCAGCAGTACTGTTGAAAGTGGCAGCTAAAGTTGAAAAAGGATCCGGCGAACCGAACAAGAAAAAAGTTGCTACTGTTAAACGTGATGCGGTTCGTCAAATCGCAGAACAAAAAATGCCTGACCTGAATGCAGCAGACGTTGAGTCCGCAATGCGTATGGTCGAAGGTACTGCCCGCAGCATGGGTATCACCATCGAAGACTAATTTTCATAAGAAACATGGCTTCGTAAAACCGGTCGATTCGCGACCGGTTGATGTGGGAGGTATATCCGCTAACACCACAAAGGAGGAATAAAACATGGCTAAACACGGTAAAAAATACCTTGAAGCTGCTAAGCTGATTGACAGCGAAGCAACTTACGAGCCTTCAGAAGCTGTAGAGCTTGTGAAAAAGGCAGCTACTGCAAAATTCGATGAAACAATCGAAGCAGCAGTTCGTTTGGGTGTAGACCCTCGTAAGCAAGACCAGGCTGTACGTGGTGTTGTTGTCTTGCCACACGGCACAGGTAAAACACAACGCGTATTGGTATTTGCAAAAGGTGACAAAGCGAAAGAAGCGGAAGCGGCTGGCGCGGACTATGTTGGTGATGCAGACATGATCAACAAAATCCAACAGGGCTGGTTCGAATTCGACGTCTGCGTAGCGACACCAGATATGATGAGTGAAGTAGGTAAATTGGGCCGACTGCTCGGCGGTAAAGGTCTGATGCCTAACCCTAAAGCCGGAACGGTAACTTTCGATGTAACTAAGGCTGTTCAAGAAATTAAAGCCGGTAAAATCGAATATCGTCTGGATCGTGCAGGTCAAATTCATGCACCGATCGGTAAAGCATCTTTCTCTTCTGAGCAACTGAATGAGAACTTTAAAGCTCTCATGGAAGCTCTGAATCGTGCTAAACCAGCGGCAGCAAAAGGTGTTTATCTGAAGAATGTTAGTCTTTCTTCCACGATGGGCCCTGGCGCACGCGTGAACGCAGCAGCTTTTAGATAATAAATCTTGACAGGCTTGTCCTGTTTTGATAAGATATAAAAGTTGTGAGTCCGAGTGACTGACCGTTGACATTTGAATATGCTTGCCGTAGACAGTAGGTGCCAATTGGCTTAATTTCCTGCCGAGGTGTGATTATAGAACTTAGAACGATGCAAATCGATGATGAGTATATATCAAGCCTTCGTGATTCTACGGAGGCTTTTCTTAATGGGATAAATTTGATCAGGAGGTGTACAGATTGGCAAACGCAAAAGTGATTCAAGCAAAACAAGAGTCCGTTGATGCAGTAACAGCAAAATTGCGCGAGAGCGTTACAACTGTTGTAGTTGACTATCGCGGATTGAACGTTGCCCAAGTAACTGAGTTGCGTAAGCAACTTCGTGAAGCAGGGATCGAATTCCAAGTGCTGAAAAACTCGTTGCTTCGCCGTGCAGCTGCAGCAGCAGAACTGACAGAACTCGATAGTGTTCTTACAGGTCCTACTGCAATTGCATTCAGCGTAGATGACGTTGTCGCTCCAGCTAAAATTCTGAACGACTTCGCGAAAAAGAACGATGCACTGGAATTGAAAGGTGCAGTCGTAGAAGGTCGCGTAATCGGAGTAGAAGAAGTTAAGGCGTTGGCAGAATTGCCATCCCGCGATGGACTTCTCTCCATGCTCCTCAGCGTGCTTCAAGCGCCAGTGCGCAACTTCGCGCTTGCGGTTAAAGCAGTTGCAGAGAAAGAAGAACAAGGCGCGTAAGCAACTTGATCTGAACGCTGCTTAGGTAGCAAATGAATTAAAAAAAATAATATTATATATGGAGGTTCACTCATGAGTAAAGAGCAAATCTTGGAAGCAATCAAAGGCATGACTGTACTGGAATTGAACGATCTTGTTAAAGCAATCGAAGAAGAATTCGGCGTAACTGCTGCAGCTCCAGTAGCTGCTGCAGGTGCAGGCGCTGCTGCTGCAGAAGCTGAGCAATCCGAGTTCGACGTAATCTTGACTAGCGCTGGTGCTTCCAAAATCAACGTTATCAAAGCAGTTCGCGAAATCACAGGTCTTGGCCTGAAAGAAGCAAAAGAACTGGTTGACAATGCTCCAAAAGCACTGAAAGAAAAAGTTGCTAAAGAAGAAGCAGAAGCGGTTAAAGCTAAGCTTGAAGAAGCAGGCGCTTCAGTTGAAGTTAAATAATTTAGCTTTTACAAGCTAAATGAACAAAACAACAAACCCCTTGACTTATATCAAGGGGTTTGTTGCTGTAATTGTAAATGGAAAGTGAGTGAGGACATGTCCAATCATTATTATTCGGACAAACCGCAAGTAGCACATGATCGCAAAGCAACTGAAGCGGTTCTTCGCGGATTCAGTCTGCGACTCGTGACTGACGCCGGTGTATTTTCCAAAAATGGAATCGATTATGGTAGCAGAGTATTGATTGATGCGATAGAGCTGCCAACAGGGGCTCATGTTCTCGATGTGGGTTGCGGGTACGGACCGATGGGTCTTACAGCAGCCAAACTTGTACCGGATGGGCATGTCACCATGATCGATATCAACGAGAGAGCCGTTGAACTTTCCAGGGAAAATGCAAAAGCGAACAGAATTAGCAATGTCACGGTATTACAAAGTAATCTACTGGCTGAAGTGAAAAAGCAAGATTTTGACGCTGTACTGACTAATCCGCCTATACGGGCTGGAAAAGAAACGGTTCATGCTATTTTCGAACAGGCACATCGTCATTTGAAGGTAGGCGGTTCGTTATGGATTGTCATTCAGAAGAAGCAAGGTGCCCCATCGGCGAAAGCGAAATTGGAATCTTTGTTTGGACGAGTGGAAGAAGTGACGAAGGATAAAGGCTATCGGATTTTTAAAGCGGTGAAAGCGGAAGAAGCATCTACTAAAAGCTAAATCCGAGTTTGTAAAGTAAGCAGGGGATCATTTTTTTTGCAATAGGACTATTGACTTGAAATTCAGGTCGTGGTATTATTGTAAAATGTCAGTATTAAGATGCCCTACTTGGCTTTAGCTAACTAAAAATGTCAACCTTTTTTTACGCCGAACGGGCTTATTATGCCTACGTTTGGCGTATAATATGTACATTTTGGGCAAACTGGGGATAAGAATGATTTGGAAAGACATCCGCCGATCAAAGTTGCTCTTTTTTCGAACGACATTTCGAGTAAGGGCTTTTCTTTATTTGTGGATGCATTGCTTTGCTCTGTATGTGTACCATTATAAGGTTACAAACAGAGGTTCGCAACGAAATTTTTAAAGTGAGTAGACATTGAGGGGTGAGTTTAAGTTGGCAGGACATCTTGTTCAATATGGTCGACGCACTCGGCGCAGTTATGCACGAATTAACGAGATACTCGAAGTTCCGAACCTGATTGAAATCCAACAAAAATCCTACGATTGGTTTTTGGAGGAAGGGTTGCGCGAAATGTTCCAGGATATCTCGCCGATCCAGGATTTTACAGGTAACTTGATTTTGGAATTTATCGATTACAGTCTCGGTGAACCGAAGTACACAGTAGACGACGCGAAAGAGCGTGACGTTACTTATGCAGCACCGCTTCGGGTCAAAGTCCGGCTCATTAATAAGGAAACCGGCGAAGTCAAAGAGCAGGAAGTATTCATGGGAGATTTCCCGCTGATGACCAACACGGGCACATTTATTATTAATGGTGCGGAACGGGTAATTGTCAGCCAGTTGGTTCGCTCTCCTAGCGTTTACTTCAGTACCAAAGTAGATAAAAACGCCAAAAAAACGTATACCGCTACAGTTATTCCTAACCGCGGCGCTTGGTTGGAACTGGAGATGGACGCGAAGGATGTTGTTTATGTCCGGATCGACCGTACACGTAAAATACCGGTTACGGTTCTCCTGCGTTCACTTGGTTTTGGCACAGATGCTGAGATTCTGGATCTGCTCGGTAATGACGAATATATCCGCAACACACTGGACAAAGACAACACGGATTCCACGGAGAAAGCACTCATTGAAATCTATGAGCGTCTTCGTCCGGGCGAGCCGCCAACGCTTGATAATGCGAAAAGCTTGCTCGTAGCGCGTTTCTTTGATCCAAAACGTTATGACCTGGCTAATGTAGGTCGTTACAAAATGAACAAAAAGCTTCACATCAAAAACCGTTTGTTCAACCAGCGTTTGGCTGAGTCACTTGTTGACGCTGAAACAGGCGAGATTATTGCTGAAGCAGGTCAAATGGTGGATCGTCGCTTGTTGGATGAAATCATGCCGTATCTTGAGAAGAGCGTTGGTTTCCGCACGTATCACGTGGGTAACGGTGTTCTGGATGCTAATGATGTTCCTATGCAAACGATCGATGTATTTTCACCAACAGAAGATGGTAAAGTAGTCAAACTGATTGCCAATGGAATCATTGACAAGTCCGTTAAAAACGTGACGCCGGCGGATATCATTTCGTCCATCAGTTATTTCCTTAACCTTCTGCAAGGAATTGGTAGCACGGATGATATTGACCATCTGGGTAACCGTCGTTTGCGTTCGGTGGGTGAACTCTTGCAGAACCAGTTCCGTATCGGTTTGTCCCGTATGGAGCGTGTGGTTCGTGAGAGAATGTCCATTCAGGATGCTAACGTAATTACACCACAGGCATTGATCAACATCCGTCCTGTTATTGCATCGATTAAAGAGTTCTTTGGTAGCTCCCAATTGTCACAGTTTATGGATCAAACGAACCCACTGGGTGAGTTGACTCATAAACGTCGTTTGTCCGCACTCGGACCCGGTGGTTTGACGCGTGAGCGTGCAGGCATGGAAGTGCGTGACGTCCATCCATCCCACTATGGCCGGATGTGTCCAATCGAGACTCCAGAGGGACCAAACATCGGTTTGATCAACTCCTTGTCTACATTCGCACGTGTAAATGAATATGGCTTCATTGAAGCTCCATATCGTTGGGTTGATCCGAAGACAGGTATTGTAACTGAGCAAATTGATTACCTGACAGCGGACGAAGAGGACAACTATGTCATCGCACAAGCGAATGCGAAGTTGAACGAAGACGGTACATTTGAAGAAGAAGCGATCATTGTACGTTACAACAAACAGTCGGATAACATCCTTACGATGCCGAGTGAGCGAGTTGACTACATGGACGTATCTCCTAAACAGGTTGTTTCCGTTGCTACAGCGCTGATCCCGTTCCTTGAGAACGATGACTCCAACCGTGCACTCATGGGATCAAACATGCAGCGGCAGGCGGTTCCACTCTTGATTCCTAAAGCACCACTTGTGGGAACAGGTATGGAGCACAAAGCTGCAAAAGATTCTGGTGTATGTATTGTCTCCGATTATGACGGAATTATCGAACGTTCTTCTGCGAATGAGATTTGGGTCCGTCGTGTTGAAGAAGTGGACGGTCAGGAAGTTAAAGGCGATATCGTTAAATATAAATTACACAAATTTATGCGTTCGAACCAAGGAACATGCATTAACCAGCGTCCGATTGTCAAAAGAGGTGCCGCTGTCAAAGCTGGCGATATCCTCGCTGATGGTCCTTCAACGGAAATGGGTGAATTGGCTCTGGGACGTAACGTCGTTGTTGCCTTCATGACTTGGGAAGGTTACAACTACGAGGATGCGATCTTGCTCAGTGAAAAACTCGTTAAGGAAGATGTATACACATCCATCCATATCGAGGAGTATGAGTCGGAAGCACGTGATACCAAGCTAGGACCTGAAGAGATCACACGTGACATCCCTAACGTTGGGGAAGAAGCGTTGCGTAACTTGGATGAGCGCGGTATTATCCGCATCGGTGCTGAGATTAGCGCTGGCGACATTCTGGTTGGTAAAGTCACACCTAAGGGTGTAACAGAGCTGACTGCAGAAGAACGTCTCCTGCATGCGATCTTCGGTGAGAAAGCACGTGAAGTACGAGATACTTCCTTGCGTGTACCACATGGTACTGATGGTATCGTAGTAGACGTGAAAGTATTTACCCGTGAAAACGGTGATGAGCTGCCTCCAGGTGTTAACCAACTCGTTCGTGTATATATCGCTCAAAAACGGAAAATTTCCGAGGGTGATAAAATGGCCGGACGTCACGGTAACAAAGGGGTCGTGGCCCGCATCTTGCCGGAAGAAGATATGCCTTTCCTGCCAGACGGTACACCGGTTCAGATCGTTCTTAACCCACTGGGCGTACCTTCCCGGATGAATATCGGTCAAGTACTCGAGGTTCACTTGGGTATGGCGGCGATGCAACTGGGTATTCACGTAGCAACACCTGTATTCGACGGAGCGAAGGAGTATGACGTCTTCGATACGATGGAAGAAGCAGGAATGCAACGTAATGGTAAGACCGTCCTGTATGATGGTCGTACAGGTGAAGAGTTTGAACGTGAAGTTACCGTAGGTGTCATGCACATGATCAAACTGGCACACATGGTTGATGATAAAATCCATGCCCGTTCCACAGGTCCTTACTCACTTGTTACGCAACAACCATTGGGTGGTAAAGCCCAATTCGGTGGACAGCGTTTCGGGGAGATGGAAGTATGGGCGCTTGAGGCATACGGTGCTGCTTATACACTGCAAGAAATCTTGACTGTTAAATCCGATGATGTTGTTGGTCGGGTTAAAACGTATGAATCCATCGTCAAAGGCGAGAATGTCCCGGAACCAGGCGTTCCTGAGTCATTCAAAGTATTGATCAAAGAGCTTCAAAGCTTGGGTATGGACGTTAAGATTTTGAGTGAAGATGAGCAAGAGATTGAAATGAGAGAAATGGACGATGAAGATGACGCTGCGAGCGATAAGCTCAGCCTCAACCTTGAGGGTACAGAGGTCGGAGCGGAATAAACCGCTTCGAGCGCATGATGACCGGCGTTTTTCATCAGGCTCGCGTCTTGCTCCGGCTTCGGCCGGAGAGGGCGTAACCTAGAATACAGGAATTGGTTAAGGAGGGTTGCTCCTTGTTGGACGTCAACAATTTCGAATACATGAAGATCGGGCTTGCTTCCCCAGAGAAAATTCGTTCTTGGTCCCGCGGAGAAGTGAAAAAACCGGAAACGATCAACTATCGTACGTTGAAACCGGAAAAAGAAGGGCTGTTCTGCGAAAAGATTTTTGGCCCTACAAAAGACTGGGAATGTCATTGCGGTAAATACAAACGCGTCCGTTATAAAGGCGTTGTCTGTGATCGTTGTGGCGTTGAAGTAACACGTGCGAAAGTACGCCGCGAACGGATGGGCCATATTGAGCTCGCTGCTCCGGTATCGCATATCTGGTACTTCAAAGGTATTCCGAGCCGTATGGGTCTTGCGCTGGATATGTCTCCAAGATCACTCGAAGAGATTATTTATTTTGCATCATATGTTGTAACTGATCCAGGAGAAACTCCACTGGAGAAAAAACAACTGTTGTCCGAGAAAGAATATCGCAGCTACCGTGAAAAATACGGATATGGTTTCCAAGCTGGCATGGGCGCAGAAGCGGTTAAAAAACTGCTTCAAGACCTTGATGTAGATAAAGAGCTTGAATTCCTGAAGGAAGAGCTCCGCACTGCACAAGGACAACGTCGTAATCGTGCGATCAAACGTCTGGAAGTTATCGAAGCTTTCCGCAACTCAGGCAACAAGCCAGAGTGGATGATCATGGATGTACTTCCAGTTATCCCGCCGGAACTTCGCCCAATGGTACAACTGGATGGTGGACGTTTTGCAACGTCTGACCTGAATGACCTGTATCGCCGTGTGATTAACCGGAACAACCGTCTGAAACGTCTGCTTGATCTGGGCGCGCCAGATATTATCGTGCAAAATGAAAAACGGATGTTACAGGAAGCTGTTGACGCATTGATCGATAATGGCCGTCGCGGACGCCCGGTAACGGGTCCTGGTAACCGTCCTTTGAAATCCCTCAGCCACATGCTGAAAGGTAAACAAGGACGTTTCCGTCAGAACTTGCTCGGTAAACGGGTTGACTATTCTGGTCGTTCCGTTATCGTTGTCGGACCTTACCTGAAAATGTATCAGTGTGGTCTGCCAAAAGATATGGCACTTGAATTGTTCAAGCCTTTCGTTATGAAAGAGCTTGTAAATAAAGGGCTTGCCCACAACATCAAGAGCGCGAAACGTAAAGTTGAGCGTGTAAGTCCTGAAGTATGGGATGTTCTTGAAGAAGTAATCAAGGAGCATCCGGTTCTGTTGAACCGTGCCCCTACGCTTCATAGACTCGGTATTCAAGCATTTGAACCGATTCTCGTTGAAGGTAAAGCAATTCGTCTTCACCCGCTCGTATGTACGGCATACAATGCCGATTTTGACGGTGACCAAATGGCTGTGCACGTTCCGTTGTCCGCTGAAGCTCAAGCGGAAGCACGTATCCTGATGCTCGCATCAGGTAACATTTTGAACCCGAAAGACGGTAAACCGGTTGTTACTCCTTCCCAAGATATGGTGCTTGGTTCTTACTACCTCACTATGGACAACAAGGAAGAAAAGGGCACAGGTATGATCCTGCGTACAGTTAACGAAGCTGTATCAGCATACCAACGTGGTACTGCTGGTCTGCATGCGCGTGTTGCTATTCCGGTTAAGGCGCTTGGTAAAACAAGCTTCACGGAAGAACAGCAAGAAGGAATGTTGCTGACAACTGTTGGTAAAATTATCTTTAATGAAATTTTCCCGGCAAGCTTCCCGTATATCAATGATGCGACTCGTTCGAACCTATACCAAGGTACTGCAGATCACTCATTTGTATATGAAAAAGGTGCTGATCTTAGAGAAGCTATTATGAATGCTCCTCTGGCTGGCGGTGTTGGTAAAGAATACCTCGGCTCCATCATTGCACGTTGTTTTGAAATCTATCACACAACGGAAACAGCCGTTATTTTGGATAAAATCAAACAACTTGGATTCACATACTCTACTCGTGCCGGTATTACGGTTGCGGTATCTGATGTTATCGTTCCGCCTGAGAAGTTTGAAATTCTTAGACAGTCTGAGGAAAAAGCACAAATCGTTACGAATCAGTACCGTCGTGGTCTGATTACGAATGAAGAGCGCTATGACCGTATCATTGATATCTGGTCGAAATCCAAAGATGACATCACTGAGATTCTGATGAAGTCCATGGATCGATACAACTCGATCATGATGATGGTAGACTCCAAAGCACGGGGTAACAAATCGCAAATCACCCAATTGGGCGGTATGCGTGGTCTGATGGCCAACCCATCCGGTCGAATTATCGAACTCCCAATCAAATCGAACTTCCGTGAAGGTCTGACAGTACTCGAGTACTTTATCTCCACTCACGGAGCGCGTAAAGGTTTGGCGGATACAGCCCTGCGTACAGCCGATTCAGGTTACCTGACTCGTCGTCTCGTAGACGTAGCCCAAGACGTTATCGTGCGTGATGATGATTGTGGTACAGATAAAGGATTTACGGTAAGTCGTATCCAAGATGGTAAAGAGGTTATTGAAGATCTCTATGACCGTATTGAAGGCAGATACTGTTTCGAGACTCTTCGTCATCCGGAAACGAAAGAAATCATTGTAGGTCGCAATGAATTGATTGACTCCGACAAAGCAGAAGCGATCATCGAAGCAGGCATCACCAAATTGCAAATCCGCTCCGTACTCAGCTGCCGTGCTAGTCATGGTGTCTGCAAGAAGTGCTACGGTCGCAACCTGGCGACTGGTAAACACGTGGAGATTGGTGAAGCGGTTGGTATTATCGCAGCACAGTCCATTGGTGAGCCAGGAACACAGCTTACAATGCGTACATTCCACACCGGTGGTGTAGCCGGAGACGATATTACGCAAGGTTTGCCACGTATCCAGGAGTTGTTTGAAGCTCGTAATCCTAAGGGTCAAGCAACGATCAGTGAAATCGATGGTGTGGTTAAAGAGATTCGCGAAGCGAAAGATCGTCGTGAAATCGAAATTCAAGGTGAAGCGGAATCCAAAGTATACGCCGTTACCTACGGTTCCCGTGTGCGCGTAAGCGAAGGCGCGGAAGTTGAAGCGGGTGACGAGTTGACAGACGGTTCCATTGATCCAAAAGAAATGCTGCGGATTAAAGGCATACGTGGTGTACAAAACTACATTCTGCAGGAAGTACAACGCGTATATCGTAACCAAGGCGTAGAAATTAACGATAAGCACGTTGAAGTTATGATCCGTCAAATGCTGCGTAAAATCCGTATCGTAGATGCAGGAGATACAACGTTGTTGCCAGGATCGTTCGTGGATATGCATGAGTACGAAAGAGCTAACAAAATTGCGATTCTTAGTGATAAAGAGCCGGCGGTTGCAAAACCAATCCTGCTCGGTATTACGAAAGCATCCCTGGAAACAGACTCCTTCCTCTCGGCGGCTTCGTTCCAAGAAACTACACGTGTATTGACAGATGCAGCGATCAAAGGTAAAGTCGATCAGTTGCTCGGTCTGAAGGAAAATGTAATCATCGGTAAATTGATTCCTGCTGGTACAGGTATGCACCGTTACCGCAGCATCAAATTTGCTGAGCCAGAAGATGGCCAATCTTCAGTAGAAGAACTTGAGCCAGTTTCGGTTGATTAAATAGATTGCTCCTTATTTAGAGGGGATTGAAAGTTTTGTGCCTCAGGAGACGGACGTTTGTATGATACAGACGGACGGATCCTGATGTACGTAAACTTTTTAAAAAATGTTTTAGGATTAGCATTGACAATGCTTGCGCTAGATGCTAATATATCAAAGGTGCGTGGGCAGCTGATTGTACTTGGTTCTATTCGGAGGAATGCACAATGTCTAATGAAAAAGCCTTGCAAGATGCTCATGTCAAAATTGGTTCCAAACAGACCATGCGGATGGTGCAGACAGGTATGGCTTCTGAAGTCTATGTCGCAGAAGATAGTGATCCGCAGCTTACTTCCAAAATCATTGCTTTGTGTGAACAACACAATGTGAAATGCACGAAAGTGGATACAATGAAAAATCTCGGCAAGGCTTGCGGGATTGGAGTAGGAGCAGCTATGGCTGCTGTCGTAAAATCATAGAGTAAGGAACGTTTTTGTCCGAGAACTTTTAAGGATTCTCCAAGGCAAAAACTTTTCATTTGTCTTTTTATGAACCGCCTGGGTCTGTGGACTTAGCGAAAGAGGTTTATAAAGAAACATGAATATTTGAGGAAGGGGGTGGCAATCACATGCCAACTATTAATCAACTGGTTCGTAAAGGACGTCAAGCAAAAGTTGAGAAGTCAAAATCTCCAGCTTTGCAAAAAGGATTCAACGCTTTGAAACGTGAATCTACTAACATCAGTGCCCCACAAAAACGTGGTGTCTGCACTCGTGTAGGTACAATGACTCCACGTAAACCAAACTCTGCACTTCGTAAGTATGCCCGTGTTCGTTTGACGAACCGTCTCGAGGTTACTGCTTATATCCCGGGAATCGGACATAACCTTCAAGAACACAGTGTGGTATTGATCCGCGGAGGTAAAGTTAAAGACCTTGCAGGAGTTCGTTATCACATCGTTCGTGGAGCTCTCGATACTGCAGGCGTGAACAACCGTATGCAAGCTCGTTCGAAATACGGTGCTAAACGTCCAAAAGCTAAAAAAGCCTAAACTATTATAAGCAGTTAGCCTGAAAGCCTTCTGGTCTAAGTCTGGAAGGTACAGGATCTGCTGAACAAGAAAGAAAGGGGGATATCCATGCCACGCAAAGGTCCAGTTACGAAAAGAGACGTTCTGCCTGATCCGTTGTATAACAGCAAGTTGGTTACTCGTTTAATCAACCGCATCATGATCGGCGGAAAACGCGGTGTTGCTCAAAGCATTCTGTATAATGCGTTCAAGTTGATTCAAGAACGTACGGGTAATGACCCTATGGAAGTATTTGAAGCAGCAATCAAGAACATCATGCCAGTCCTGGAAGTTAAAGCTCGCCGTGTCGGCGGTGCCAACTACCAAGTACCAATCGAGGTGAAACCAGAGAGACGTACTGCTCTGGGATTACGTTGGCTCGTGAACTACTCCCGCAACCGCGGTGAGAAAACAATGGAAGAGCGTTTGGCGGCTGAGATCATCGACGCTTCCAACAACACAGGCGCTTCCGTTAAAAAACGTGAAGATACGCACAAAATGGCTGAAGCGAACAAAGCGTTTGCTCACTACCGTTGGTAGGATTCAGTTCACAATAAAAAAACTTCAATTTTGAAGGGAGACCCATTTCATGGCTAGAGAGTTCTCCTTGAAAAATACACGTAATATCGGGATCATGGCTCATATTGATGCGGGTAAAACCACTACAACTGAGCGGATCTTGTTCTACACAGGACGTACGCACAAAATCGGTGAAGTTCACGAAGGCGCTGCGACAATGGACTGGATGGAACAAGAGCAGGAGCGCGGAATTACGATTACTTCCGCTGCTACTACCGCTGCTTGGAAGGGCCACCGCGTTAATATTATTGATACCCCGGGACACGTTGACTTCACTGTTGAAGTTGAACGTTCCCTTCGTGTATTGGACGGAGCAGTTGGTGTATTCAGTGCGAAAGAAGGCGTTGAGCCTCAGTCCGAAACCGTATGGAGACAGGCTGACAAGTACGGCGTACCTCGTATCGCATATGTAAACAAAATGGATATCATCGGTGCTGACTTCCTGAACGTTGTATCTGACATGCGTGATCGCCTTCAAGCGAACGCTGTTGCGATTCAACTTCCAATCGGCGCTGAAAATGATTTCAAAGGCATCATCGATATCGTTGCTCAAAAGGCTCATATGTACAAAGATGACCTGGGACAAGATATCGAAGAAGTCGAAATTCCTGCGGAATTTGCAGATCAAGTTGAAGAACTTCGCAACGAGCTGATTGAGCGTGTTGCTGAACTGGACGAAGATTTGACAATGAAATACCTGGAAGGCGAAGAGATCACAATTGATGAGATCAAAACCGTACTCCGTAAAGGTGTTGTAGATGTTAAGATTTTCCCAGTTATCTGTGGATCCTCATACCGTAACAAAGGTGTTCAACTGATGTTGGATGCTGTTATCGACTACTTGCCAGCTCCAACAGATGTTGCTTCGATCACGGGACATCTTGAAGATGGAACTGAAGCAATTCGTAAGTCATCCGATGAAGAGCCATTCTCTGCATTGGCATTCAAAATTATGACAGACCCTTACGTTGGTAAATTGACATTCTTCCGCGTATACTCCGGTGTTCTTCAATCCGGATCATATGTATTGAATGCCACTAAAAACAAGCGTGAGCGTATCGGTCGTATCCTTCAAATGCATGCGAACAGTCGTCAAGAAATCACTGTAGTTTACTCCGGTGATATTGCAGCTGCCGTAGGTTTGAAAGATACGGGTACAGGTGATACACTATGTGATGAGAAATATCCGGTTATCTTGGAGTCAATGAACTTCCCTGATCCGGTTATCGAAATCGCTGTTGAACCTAAAACCAAAGCTGACCAGGATAAACTGGGTGTTGCTCTCGGTAAGTTGACTGAAGAGGATCCTACTCTTCGTGCTCATACTGACGAAGAAACAGGCCAAACGATCTTGGCAGGTATGGGTGAGCTTCACCTTGATATCATCATCGACCGTATGCGTCGTGAGTTCAAGGTTGAAACTACTGTGGGTAAACCACAAGTAGCTTACCGTGAAACATTCCGTGCTCCAGCGCGCGTTGAAGGTAAATTCGTACGTCAATCCGGTGGTCGTGGTCAATACGGTCACGTATGGGTTGAATTCGAACCTCTCGAGCCGGGTACAGGCAGCCAGTTCGAAAGTAAGGTTGTCGGTGGTTCGGTTCCAAGAGAATACATTCAACCTGCACTGTCAGGGATTGAAGAGCAAATGAAAAATGGCGTTATTGCAGGCTTCCCGCTTGTAGACGTTAAGGCTACAATTGTAGACGGATCTTACCATGATGTCGATTCCAATGAGATGGCATTTAAAATTGCCGGATCTATGGCGCTTAAAGCGGCTAAAGACAAGTGTAAACCAGTTCTGCTTGAGCCTATCATGAAAGTAGAAGTAACAGTTCCAGAAGAGTACATGGGTGACGTAATGGGTATGTTGAACTCCCGTCGTGGCCGCATCGAAGGTATGGATTCCCGTAGTGGAGCTCAAATCATCCGTGCTAAGGTACCTTTGTCTGAAATGTTTGGTTACTCTACGACTCTTCGTTCCGGTACTCAAGGACGCGGCGTATTCTCCATGGAACTCTCTCACTATGAAGAAGTTCCTAAGAGCATTGCTGAAGAAATCGTTGCTAAAACAAAAGGCACCGAGTAGTTTTCTCACACTGGATGTAAGTGCATAAGAATTCATTTCGGAGCACTTCATTCAGTGAAAACATAAAATTATAATTTTAAGGAGGCCACGTTCAAATGGCAAAGGCTAAATACGAACGTAATAAACCCCACGTTAACATCGGTACGATCGGTCACGTCGATCACGGTAAAACAACACTGACTGCTGCAATCACAACTGTATTGTCCAAAACTTACGGTGGTGCAGCAATTGCATTCGATCAAATCGATAAAGCTCCAGAAGAGCGCGAGCGCGGTATCACAATCTCCACATCACACGTTGAGTACGAAACTGACACTCGTCACTACGCTCACGTAGACTGCCCGGGTCACGCCGACTATGTTAAAAACATGATCACTGGCGCGGCACAAATGGACGGAGCTATCTTGGTAGTATCCGCAGCTGATGGTCCAATGCCACAAACTCGTGAGCATATCTTGCTCTCCCGTCAAGTAGGCGTACCTTACATCGTTGTATTCTTGAACAAATGCGACATGGTTGAAGACGAAGAGTTGTTGGAATTGGTTGAGATGGAAGTTCGCGACCTTCTTAACGAATATGAGTTCCCAGGTGATGATACTCCAATCACTCGTGGATCCGCTCGTGAAGCTCTGCAAAACCCTGATGGTGAGTGGGCTCAAAAAATCGTTGAGATGTTCAAAGAGATCGACACTTACATCCCATTGCCTGAGCGTCAAACTGACAAGCCTTTCTTGATGCCTGTCGAGGACGTATTCTCCATCACTGGTCGTGGTACTGTTGCTACTGGCCGTGTAGAGCGTGGTACTGTTAAAGTCGGCGAAGAGATCGAAATCGTTGGTATTACTGAAGAAACTAAAAAATCCGTAGTTACGGGCGTAGAAATGTTCCGTAAATTGTTGGATTCCGCTCAAGCGGGCGACAACATCGGTGCATTGTTGCGTGGTGTTGACCGTACTCAAATCGAGCGTGGTCAAGTACTTGCGAAACCAGGTTCTGTTAAGCCACACACAGAATTCACTGCACAAATCTACGTTTTGACTAAAGAAGAGGGTGGCCGTCATAAGCCTTTCTTCACAGGATACCGTCCACAGTTCTACTTCCGTACAACTGACGTAACAGGCATCATCAACTTGCCTGAAGGTACTGAAATGGTAATGCCTGGTGATAACATCACTGTTACTGTTTCTCTGATCTCCCCAATCGCGATTGAAGAAGGAACTAAGTTCTCCATTCGTGAAGGCGGACGTACAGTAGGTGCCGGTTCCGTAGCATCGATCCAAAAATAATTCGGCTTAACGCTGAATAAAGCATATGCAACAGTGTACTGGAAACGAGTAACATTGTACTGTAACGAAGCTTCGGAAGAGTTCTTTATCCGACATCGGATAAAGAACTCTTTTATTATGTGTAAAGTTTCGGAACCTGCGTCATACGAAATGAACATCATTTACAAGAATAGAAGGATCGGTAAGGCAGCCTGGATATTGAAGATAACACTGCAATAAACGAAGTCATTTCATCAGAAAAGATTAGTTTAAATGTTTTTCTTAAATATGCTTGCAATAAGCCCATCTTTTCTATATAATAATGAATGTTGTTCTGTGACGTTGCGATGATGTGAGAGGTTACTGGCACACCCGGCCCCTTTGCCATGGGACAGTGGCTAGAAAATTTTCACGGAGTATGTCCGATAAAAAATTGGGCGATAGAAGGAGGGACTAAAATGGCAAAGCAAAAAATTCGTATTCGTTTGAAAGCTTACGACCACAGAATTCTTGATCAATCCGCGGAGAAAATTGTTGAAACAGCAAAACGTTCGGGTGCAGGTGTATCCGGTCCGATTCCGCTTCCTACTGAAAAACAAATCATTACTATTCTTCGTGCGGTGCACAAGTACAAGGATTCTCGGGAACAATTCGAACAACGCACACATAAGCGTTTGATCGACATCGTTAACCCGACTCCACAAACTGTGGATGCCTTGATGCGCTTGGATCTGCCGTCCGGTGTAGATATCGAAATTAAATTGTAATACAAGCTACAACAAAGACCATGTATAAAGGAAAAGAGGTGTCAACATGAAAGCAATCTTAGGAAAAAAACTCGGAATGACTCAAGTATTTACTCCTGAAGGTAACGTTGTTCCAGTAACGGTTATCGAAGCGGGCCCTTGTGTTGTTTTGCAAAAGAAAGACATTGAGAACGATGGCTACGAAGCAATTCAAATCGGTTACTCCGATAAGAAAGAGAAAAATGCTAACAAGCCAGAAGCAGGTCACGCTAAAAAAGCGAACACTGCCCCTAAGCGCTACGTTCGTGAAGTTCGCGGTATCAACATCGCAGAATATGAAGTTGGCCAAGAACTGAAAGCTGACATTTTCGCTGAAGGCGAATTCGTTGACGTAACGGGTATTTCTAAAGGTAAAGGTTTTGCCGGCGTTATCAAACGTTGGGGACAAAGCACTGGACCTATGTCACACGGTTCGCGTTACCACCGTGGCCCTGGTTCAATGGGTTCGATCCAAGCTAACCGAGTTCCTAAAGGCAAACGCCTGCCAGGACACATGGGACATGATACAGTTACAATTCAACGTCTTGAAGTAGTTAAAGTAGACGCTGAGCGTAACGTGTTGCTCGTGAAAGGTTCCATTCCTGGACCGAAAAACAGTCTCATTAGAGTTAAACAAACGGTGAAAAAATAACCACTGAAGAAAGGAGGAACACAAAATGCCAAAAGTATCAGTTTACAATGTAGATGGTAGCCAAGTAGGCGAAGTTGAATTGAACGATGCGGTTTTCGGAATTGAGCCGAACCAACACGTTCTGTACGATGCAGTTCTTATGCAACGCGCTTCCCTTCGTCAAGGTACCCACAAAGTAAAAGGACGTTCTGAAGTACGTGGCGGTGGACGTAAACCTTGGAAACAAAAAGGTACAGGTCGCGCTCGTCAAGGTTCGATTCGTTCACCACAATGGAAAGGCGGCGGTATCGTATTTGGTCCGACACCACGGAGCTATGCGTATAAACTGCCTAAGAAAGTTCGCCGCTTGGCGATCAAATCAGCCCTTTCATCTAAAGTGCTTGACAATGACATTATCGTTTTGGACGCTCTCACGTTGAGCTCACCTAAAACTAAAGAATTTGCAGCCATCTTGAGTAACCTCAAAGTGGGACGTAAAGCTTTGATCGTAGCTCCTAGCTATGATGATAATGTAGCTCTTTCCGCACGGAATATTCCAGGCGTGAAATTCGTAGCTGCTGACGGCATTAATGTTCTTGACGTGCTTTCGCACGACAAACTGATCATTACGAAAGAAGCAGTTCAGAAGGTAGAGGAGGTGCTCGCGTAATGAAAGATCCTCGTGATATTGTAAAACGTCCGATTATTACGGAACGTACAGCTGACATGATGAATGACTTGAAATATGTATTTGAAGTCGACATCCGTGCAAACAAAACCGAGATCAAGAAAGCCGTAGAAGCTATTTTCAATGTAAAAGTGAAAAACGTGAACACGCTTCGTGTTCCAGCTAAGCCAAAACGGTACGGACGTTATTCCGGATATACTAGCGAATGGAAAAAAGCGTTTGTAACGCTGACAAAAGACAGCAAAACGCTTGAGTTCTTTGAAACTGTATAATTGAATTTTTGAAGTAAGGAGGGAAACCCAGTGCCAATCAAAAAGTATAAACCAACATCCCCGGCAAGACGGAACATGTCCGTTTCTACATTTGAGGAAATCACCACAAATCAGCCGGAGAAATCGTTGTTGGCCCCGTTGAGCAAACAAGCAGGCCGCAACAACCAAGGTAAAATTACAGTTCGTCACCATGGTGGTGGACACAAACGTAAATACCGTATCATCGACTTCAAACGTACTAAAGATGGAATACCGGGCCGCGTTGCTACGATTGAGTATGACCCGAACCGTACATCTAATATCGCTCTGATTCACTATGCTGATGGTGAGAAACGTTACATCATCGCTCCTAAAGGTTTGAAAGTTGGAGATCAAGTGTTCTCCGGACCTGAATCAGACATCAAAATCGGTAACGCTCTGCCACTCGAAAACATTCCAGTAGGTACCGTTATCCACAATATCGAATTGAAACCAGGTAAAGGCGGACAATTGGTTCGTGCTGCTGGTACAGAAGCACAATTGCTTGGTAAAGAAGAAAAATACGTTTCCGTTCGTCTCTCTTCCGGAGAAGTTCGTCGTATTTTGAAAGTTTGCCGCGCAACAATCGGATCTGTTGGTAACCAAGACCACGAGCTCATCAAAATCGGTAAAGCCGGTCGTAGCCGTTGGTTGGGTAAACGTCCTGAGGTTCGTGGTGTAGTAATGAACCCTAACGATCACCCACACGGTGGTGGTGAAGGTCGTGCTCCAATCGGACGTAAATCGCCAATGTCACCATGGGGTAAACCTACTCTTGGTTACAAAACGCGTAAGAAAAATAAAGCTTCTGATAAATACATCATTCGCCGCCGCACGAAGTAATACACACTGTGCATAACTTCGTGAGGCATCTGCGGATGCATAATAGCTACGTTTGAAGGGAGGATCTCCACATGGGTCGCAGTTTGAAAAAAGGGCCATTCATTGATGGCTACATGCTCAAAAAGGTAGAAGAGATGGAAGCTTCAGGTAAGAAGAACGTAATCAAAACCTGGTCCCGTCGTTCTACAATTTTCCCACAATTCATCGGACACACATTTGGCGTTTACGATGGTCGTAAGCACGTGCCAGTGTATGTAACTGAGGACATGGTCGGACACAAACTGGGTGAGTTCGCTCCAACCCGTACGTACAAAGGCCATACTGATGATGATAAGAAAACAAGAAGATAAATGAACATCTTTAATGTTTGAGAGGAGGTTACACAATGGAAGCAAAAGCACATGCTAAGTTTATTCGGATTGCTCCTCGTAAAGTTCAACTCGTTGTTGACTTGATTCGCGGCAAGCAAGTAGGTGAGGCGGTTGCCATTCTCCGTCACACTCCGAAATCCGCTTCTCCTATCGTTGAGAAGTTGCTTAACTCCGCTATTGCGAATGCGGAACATAACTATTCTTTGGATGTTAATAACTTGGTTATCTCGCAAGCTTACGTGAACCAAGGACCGACAATGAAACGTTTCCGCCCTCGTGCAATGGGACGTGCAAGTCGTATTAACAAACGTACTAGCCACATCACTTTGGTGGTATCTGAGAAGTAGAAGGAGGGGAAATGTGTGGGCCAAAAGGTAAATCCAGTCGGACTCCGTGTCGGAATTATCCGTGACTGGGAATCTAAGTGGTATGCAGGCAAAGACTTCGGTGATCTTTTGATGGAAGACGTGAGAATTCGTGAATTCCTGAAAAATAAATTGAAAGACTCCGCTTTATCTCGTGTGGAAATTGAGAGAGCGGCTAACCGCGTAAACGTAACGATTCACACTGCTAAACCAGGTATGGTTATTGGTAAAGGTGGTTCGGAAGTTGAAAATCTTCGTAACCAAATTACGAAAATTGCTGGCGGTAAAAAAGTACACATCAATATCTCTGAGATTAAGAACCAAGATCTGGACGCTGTCCTTGTAGCTGAAAGCATTGCACAACAATTGGAACGTCGTGTTTCTTTCCGTCGTGCTTTGAAACAAGCAATTCAAAGAACTATGCGCTCTGGAGCAAAAGGTATTAAAACTCAAGTAGGCGGACGTCTTGGCGGCGCTGAGATTGCACGTTCTGAAGGCTACAGCGAAGGAACTGTTCCACTGCACACACTGCGTGCTGACATCGATTATGGTACAGCAGAGGCTCATACTACTTACGGACTTATCGGCGTAAAAGTATGGATCTATCGTGGAGAGGTTCTTCCTACGGCTAAGAAACAAGCAGCTAAGGAAGGAGGCAACTAATCATGTTGGTACCAAAACGCGTAAAACACCGTAAGCAACAACGTGGACATATGAAAGGCCAAGCTAAAGGCGGAACAACTTTGAACTTCGGCGAATATGGTCTTCAAGCTACGGAACCGGCTTGGATTACGAACCGTCAGATTGAAGCGGCTCGTATTGCAATGACACGTTATATCAAACGTGGTGGTAAAGTTTGGATCAAAATTTTCCCTGACAAACCAGTTACTCAAAAGCCTCTCGAAGTTCGGATGGGTAGCGGTAAAGGTAACGTGGAAAAATGGGTTGCAGTAGTGAAACCTGGTAAGATCATGTTTGAACTTGCTGGTGTACCGGAGGATGTTGCACGCGAAGCAATGCGTCTTGCCGCTCACAAACTGCCAATCAAAACGAAGTTCGTGAAACGTGAAGAAGTGGGTGGTGAAGCAAATGAAAGCTAGTGAATTTCGCAACCTAACCTCTGCTGAAATCGAGCAAAAGATTGCCGGATTTAAAGAAGAACTCTTTAACCTCCGCTTTCAATTAGCTACCGGTCAGCTGGATAACCCGACTCGCATCCGTGATGTGCGGAAAGAAATAGCTCGTGCTAAAACCATTATCCGTGAAAGAGAATTGGGAATCGGTTAATTAGGGATAGGATGGACAATCCGTCCGTAATCAGGAAGGAGGCCAACAATGAGCGAAGAACGTAACGCACGTAAAGTGCAAACCGGTAAAGTGGTCAGCGATAAAATGGACAAAACGATTGTTGTTGCTGTAGAAACTTACAAAAAACACAACTTGTACCATAAACGCATTAAGGTTACTAAAAAATTCAAAGCACATGACGAAGAAAACACTGCGAAAATCGGTGACACGGTGAAAATCATGGAGACTCGTCCGCTTTCGAAAGATAAACGCTGGAGACTTACTGAAATCGTAGAAAAAGCGGTTATCATCTAATGCATCAGCAGCATAGCTGAAAGGAGGAATACTAAATGATCCAACCATTTACACGTTTGACTGTGGCTGACAACTCCGGTGCGAAGGAACTGATGTGTATCCGCGTACTCGGCGGTACGGGACGTCGTACAGCTCAAATTGGTGATTTGATCGTTTGTTCTGTAAAACAAGCAACACCAGGCGGCGTTGTCAAAAAAGGTGATGTAGTCAGAGCGGTTGTCGTTCGTACGAAACGTTCTATACGTCGTAAAGACGGTTCCTACATCGGTTTTGATGAAAATGCAGCAGTTGTTGTAAAAGACGACAAAAGCCCACGTGGAACACGTATTTTCGGACCTGTTGCTCGTGAACTTCGCGACAAAGACTTCATGAAAATCGTTTCCTTGGCTCCAGAAGTTATCTAAAGCTTAATCTCGTGATGTTAGAAACAGGAGGTGTACGAAATGCCAAGAGTGAAAAAAGTTCTGGAATCCCATAACAACAAACTTCACGTTAAAAAGGAAGATACGGTTATGGTGATCAGCGGTAAAGACAAAGGTAAAAAAGGCCGTGTCATCGCTGCTTATCCTCGTGAGAACCGCGTCCTTGTGGAAGGTGTTAACATGGTGAAAAAACACCAGAAGCCTAACCAGCAAAATCCGCAAGGAGGCATTATCGAGAAGGAAGCTCCGATTCACGTTTCCAACGTAATGCACATCGATCCGAAGAGCGGAAAAGTAACCCGTGTAGGTTACAAAGTTTTGGATAACGGTAAGAAAGTGCGCGTTGCTAAACGTTCCGGAGAAATTATCGACTAATTGAACCGAATGAGAAAGGAGGGCTATGATTCATGGCATCAAGAATGAAAGAACGTTACCTGCAAGAAATCGCTCCTGCTTTGATGCAGAAGTTCAACTATACAACGGTAATGCAAGTGCCGAAAATCGAGAAAATCGTTATCAACATGGGTGTGGGCGACGCTGTCCAAAACTCTAAAGTGTTGGATTCCGCAGTAAACGATTTGCAACTGATCGCAGGTCAAAAACCTGTAATCACTCGTGCTAAAAAATCTATCGCAGGTTTCAAACTGCGTGAGAATATGCCTATTGGTGCGAAAGTTACATTACGCGGTGAGCGTATGTACTTCTTCCTAGATAAGCTGCTCAACGTAACGCTTCCTCGTGTCCGCGACTTCCGTGGTGTATCGAGCAATGCTTTCGATGGACGTGGTAACTATACACTGGGTCTGAAAGAGCAATTGATCTTCCCGGAGATCGAATACGATAAAGTTGATAAAGTCCGCGGTATGGATATTGTCATTGTAACAACGGCGAAAACAGACGAAGAGTCCCGTGAATTGCTTACGCAAATGGGAATGCCTTTCGTTAAGTAATGTTGGCATAACGTTTCCGGGTGTCTGGAAAGACTCCCTTTTCTCCGAAATTATTTAGGAGGTGTCAGGCTAAGTGGCAAAAACTTCGATGAAAGTTAAACAACAACGTACACCAAAGTTTAAAGTACGTGCATATACACGCTGTGAGCGTTGCGGACGTCCACATTCGGTCCTGCAAAAGTTCAAAATTTGCAGAATTTGTTTCCGTGAATTAGCTTATAAAGGCCAGATCCCTGGCGTGAAAAAAGCAAGCTGGTAAAAAGTCCTGAACGGGAAGGAGGTTAACTCACAATGACTATGTCTGATCCAATTGCAGATATGCTTACTCGTATTCGTAACGCGAACACTGTTCGTCACGAAACAGTAGAAATGCCTGCTTCGACAATGAAAAAACAAATCGCCGATATCCTGAAGCGTGAAGGTTTCATCCGTGACGCTGAAGTTATCGATGATAACAAACAAGGGATTATCCGTGTTTTCCTGAAATACGGTCAAAATAACGAGCGCGTTATCACTGGTCTGAAAAGAATCAGTAAACCTGGTCTTCGTGTTTACACGAAAAGCAACGAAGTACCTCGTGTACTTGGTGGCCTGGGAATCGCGATTATCTCGACATCTAAAGGTATCATGACGGACAAAGAAGCTCGTCAATCGAAATCCGGCGGAGAAGTCGTTTGCTACGTTTGGTAATATAACGTCACAAGATAGGAGGTGCAACATATGTCTCGTATTGGTCGCAAACCAATCACAGTACCAAGTGGTGTAGACATCACCCTGGACAACACCGTTATTACGGTAAAAGGACCAAAAGGAACTTTGACTCGTGAGCTTCATAAAGACATGAAGGTTACAGTTGAAAATAACGAAATCACAGTTGTGCGTCCTTCCGATAACAAAACTCACCGTTCTTTGCACGGCACAACGCGTAGCGTTGTAAACAATATGGTGAGCGGCGTTACTGAAGGATTCGCAAAATCTCTGGAATTGGTTGGGGTCGGATATCGTGCAAGCAAATCCGGAGATAAAATCGTTCTGAACGTTGGCTACTCTCACCCGGTTGAAATTACACCGGAAGCGGGAATCGAATTCGAAGTACCTTCGAATACGAAAATCATCGTTCGCGGAATCGATAAAGAGCGTGTAGGTGCTTACGCTGCTAAAATCCGTTCCGTTCGTGAACCTGAGCCGTACAAAGGTAAAGGTATCAAATATGAAGGCGAGCGTATCATCCGTAAGGAAGGTAAAGCCGGTAAGAAGAAATAAGATTTCTCTTACCGCCTTTGCGCGGCTTTCGGCTTGCTTGCTTCGTGTGTTTCTAATATACCCCGTGGCTTCTGCTTTGAAGCCAGCGAGGTAACCTGAAAGGAGTGAATCTTTGAGATGATTACGAAACCAGATAAAAATAAGGCTCGTCTGAAAAGACACCTTCGTGTTCGTAAGAAAATCCAAGGAACGGCAGCACGTCCTCGTTTGAACGTATTCCGTTCTGGTAAACATATGTATGCTCAAATTATCGATGATGTTGCTGGTGTAACAATCGCTTCCGCGTCTACCGTAGACAAAGAATTGAGCACTGACATCAAAAATGGTGCATCTGTTGAATCAGCTCGTAAAGTCGGCGAACTCGTTGCTAAACGAGCGAAAGACAAAGGTGTTTCCAACATCGTATTTGACCGTAGCGGTTATCTGTACCATGGTCGTATCGCAGCTTTGGCTGAAGCGGCTCGTGAAGCAGGACTTGAGTTTTAAGATATTTTTCAAAAGGAGGTTAACGACTTGCGTGTAGATCCGAATACTTTGGAACTGACTGAAAGAGTTGTAAATATTAATCGCGTAGCTAAAGTAGTAAAAGGCGGACGCCGTTTCAGCTTTAGCGCACTGGTTGTAGTCGGCGACGGCAACGGCTGGGTTGGAGCTGGTATCGGTAAAGCGGGCGAAGTACCTGATGCAATTCGCAAAGGTATTGAAGACGCTAAGAAAAACCTTGTACACGTTCCACTCGTAGGAACATCGATTCCTCACTTGGTAACAGGTAAGTTCGGCGCAGGACGCGTTCTGTTGAAACCAGCATCTGAAGGTACTGGTGTTATCGCTGGTGGTCCTGTACGTGCGGTTCTCGAACTTGCTGGTGTAGGTGACATTTTGACAAAATCTCTGGGTTCTTCGAATTCCATGAACATGGTCAATGCGACTTTGGAAGGTTTGTCCCGTTTGAAGCGTGCTGAAGACGTGGCTAAACTACGCGGAAAATCCGTCGAAGAGCTTCTGGGTTAAGGAGGGAATTCTCATGGCGAAATTAGAAATTACCCTCGTCCGCAGCTTGATCGGACGTCCGGAGACGCAAAGAACAACTGTGAAAACATTGGGCTTGCGCAAAATCAATAGCAAAGTGGTACAAAACGATAATCCTGCCATCCGTGGTATGATTAACAAAGTAAGCCACTTGGTTGCTGTTAAAGAAGTAGAAGCTTAAAAACGGGTTAATCCCACAAATCTTTAAGGAGGTGCAACGAACGATGAAGTTACATGAGCTTTCACCATCTCCTGGATCCCGCAAAGAACGTAAACGTCTTGGTCGCGGTCCAAGTAGTGGTACAGGTAAAACATCAGGTCGCGGTCACAAAGGACAAAACGCTCGTTCTGGCGGTGGAGTACGTCCAGGCTTCGAAGGTGGACAAAATCCATTGTATCGTCGCTTGCCAAAACGTGGTTTTGTAAACCCAACTCGCAAAGAATATGCAGTTGTGAATACTGAAGACCTGAACAGTTTTGCTGCGGGTACTGAAGTAACTCCAGAATTCTTGATGACGAACGGCGTAGTTAAAAACGCTAAATCCGGAATCAAAATCCTGGGTAACGGTGATGTCACTGTGAAGCTGACTGTTAAAGCTAACAAGTTTTCTCAATCTGCTATTGAGAAAATTGAAGCTGCCGGCGGTACAACTGAGGTGATTTAATGTTCAAGACCCTAAAGAATATCTGGCGGGTTGAAGATCTGCGCAAAAGGGTATTATTTACCCTTTTTGTACTGATCATTTACCGCATCGGATCCTTTGTTCCCGTACCGGGAGTTAACAAAGACGTGTTCGAAGCGACAAATTCTGCGGGTAAAGAAGTTTTTGGACTTCTAAATACGTTCTCGGGTGGAGCGCTCTTCCAGTTCTCGATATTTGCGCTCGGGATCGTGCCTTACATCACTGCGTCTATCATAGTACAGTTGCTTTCCATGGACGTTATTCCTAAATTAGCGGAGTGGGCAAAGCAAGGTGAACAAGGTAAGAAGAAATCTGCACAATTGACCCGTTATTTAACCATTGGCCTGGCATTGATTCAAGCGTTTGGTACGTCGATCGGATTCAACCGCTTGTACAATACAGACATGATTCCTAACGCTACTTTTGCAGATTATATCTTGATCGCGATTGTACTTACGGCCGGTACTTCATTCCTGATGTGGCTTGGTGAGCAGATCACCGAGAAGGGCATAGGAAACGGGATTTCGATCTTGATCTTTGCGGGTATCCTATCTACGGTGCCTAACATTATCAAACAAACAATCGAATCCGACTTCATTCAACCTGACCAACTGTTTATGAATATTCTTAAAGGTGTAATCATCGCAATTGTTATTGTGCTGATCATCATAGGGGTCATTTACATTCAGCAGGCGATTCGGAAAATTCCGGTACAGTACGCTAAACGTGTCGTAGGTAACAAAATGTACGGTGGACAGAATACACATATCCCGCTGAAAATTAATGCAGCAGGTGTTATCCCTGTCATCTTCGCATCATCGCTGTTGATGTTCCCAACGATTATCGCCAACTTCTGGGCAGATCGCCTTTGGGCACAGTGGATCGGACAGAACCTGACTACACACAAACCTCTGGGTATGTTGCTGTATGTCGTGATGATCTTCGGTTTCACATTCTTCTATACTTTCGTACAGATGAATCCACAGCAGATGGCTGATAATATGAAAAAGAACGGCGGTTACATCCCAGGCATTCGTCCGGGTAAAGCAACCGAGAAATATCTGACCCGTGTCATGACTCGTTTGACAATGGCCGGAGCCATCTTCTTGGCAGTCATTTCCGTTCTGCCTGTATTCTTAGGGGCACTTTCTGGTTTGCCTCAATCTGCGCAAATTGGAGGAACATCCCTCCTGATCGTTATCGGTGTTGCGCTGGATACGATGAAGCAAATCGAAAGCCAATTGATCAAACGCCACTACAAAGGTTTTATCAATAAATAGGCAATAGGTACCGGTCAAGCTAAGATTTACTTGCCGGCACCTATTGTGCTGTTTGTTGATGTAGGGTAGTCTTGGAGGGAGTGACATAACGTGAACATCCTATTCATGGGCCCTCCGGGGGCAGGAAAAGGAACGCAAGCAGACGTCATCGTGAAAGAGTTCGGTATTCCCCATATTTCAACAGGCGATGCATTTCGTCTCGCGATCAAACAGGGAACTCCCATTGGCATGAAAGCCAAGGAATATATGGATCAAGGATTGCTTGTACCAGATGATGTAACCATTGGCATCGTTGAAGAACGTTTGCAGCAGCCTGACTGCAGAGAAGGTTTCCTCTTGGACGGATTTCCAAGAACTCTTTCGCAAGCAGAAGCGCTTGATGGCATTCTGGATCGATTGAACTCAGGTCTCGATCATGTAATCAACCTGAAAGTGGATCGCAACAAATTGCTGGCTCGTTTGACGGGTCGTCGAATTTGTAAGAACTGTGGTTCCACTTATCATGTGGTATTCAATCCGCCTAAGCAGGAAGGTATTTGTGATAAATGCGCCGGTGAGTTGTATCAACGCTCTGATGATAATGAAGAGAGTGTAGGTACTCGACTGGACGAGTATATCAACAAAACAGCACCACTCCTCACGTTCTATGAGACTAAAGGTCTTCTTCGTCAAATGAACGGAGAACAGGATATCGATCAAGTTTCTCAAGAAATCGTGTCCTTACTGAGAGGTTAATTGATGATCATTGGTAAGTCCGAAACGGAACTGGGCTTGATGAGGGAAGCAGGGAGAATTGTTGCGGAAACGCATCGTCTCTTGGCAGAGCATATCGCTCCCGGTATTACGACTGGAGAACTTGACCATATGGCCGATCAATACATCCGCAGTCAAGGAGCTGTGCCGTCTTTCAAAGGTTATAACGGTTTCCCTGCCAGTGTGTGCGCTTCAGTAAATGAAGAGTTGGTACATGGATTTCCCGGCAAACGCAAGTTGAACGAGGGCGATATCGTTACGTTTGACATTGGCGCGCAGTACCAGGGGTATCATGGAGATTCCGCCTGGACTTATCCGGTCGGCCGTATTTCCGAAGAAGCCCGTCGTCTTCTGGACGTTACCGAGGCTTCGTTATACGCAGGTCTGGCGCTGGTAAAACCGGACGTTCGCTTGTTTACAATATCTCATGCGATTCAGAAATATATTGAAGATGAAGGGTTCTCCGTAGTTCGTGAATATGTCGGTCACGGCATAGGCGCGGATCTGCATGAAGAACCACAGATTCCGAACTATGGTCTTCCCGATCGGGGACCACGGCTTAAAGCGGGCATGGTGCTGGCCATAGAGCCGATGGTTAACGTAGGTAGACGGTATGTGAAAACGTTGGAGGATAACTGGACTGTCGTTACAGTTGATGGAACGTTATGTGCCCACTTTGAACACACCGTAGCAGTTACACCAGATGGTATGGAAATTTTCACGAAACTGAATGCGTAGGTGATAAGGCATGAACAATCAGTCTAATCCGCAGCTCGGTCAACTTGTGAAGATCCGTAAAGGCCGCAATGCGGACCAAGCCGCAGTAATTGTTGCTATAGCGGACAGTAGGTTCGTATATATTGCGGATGGAGACAAACGGAAGTTTGATCAACCCAAGAAGAAGAGTCTTCTTCATCTTGAACTCCAGCCCATGATTAGCAGCGAGGTTGTGAACAGTTTAAACGAGTGTGGTCGGGTGACAAATGGAAAGCTCCGCTATGCGGTTCATTCATTTCTGGAATCCACCAACATTCAAGCTGAAGAGAAAGGAGACTGACTAATGGCCAAGGAAGATGTCATTGAAGTGGAAGGTACGGTTCTCGAACCGCTACCGAATGCAACATTCAAGGTTGAGCTTGAGAACGGTCATCAAATTCTCGCTCACGTTTCCGGAAAACTACGGATGCACTTTATCCGTATCCTGACTGGAGACAAAGTAGTTGTTCAGTTGTCGCCTTATGATTTAACAAAAGGTCGTATAACTTACCGTAAATAGTAGTAGACAGTTGCAATGAACTGTGAAGCTTATGAAGCGGGTTTTGCCCGGCAAAACTTGCGAAAGCTTCGAAGCCGGTTTTACAATAGTAGAACAAGGTCAATGCTTACGAAGAGGGTTTTGCTTAGCAAAACTTTGAGGAGGTAATTCACATGAAGGTAAGACCTTCGGTCAAGCCGATTTGCGAAAAGTGCAAAGTCATTCGCCGCAAAGGGAATGTTATGGTTATCTGTGAAAATCCGAAACACAAACAAAAACAAGGTTAAAGAAGGGGGTGTAGCGTAAAATGGCACGTATAGCTGGTGTGGATTTGCCACGTGATAAGCGCGTTGAGATCGCCTTGACTTATATTTTCGGAATCGGTAAAACGACTTCCCAGAAAATTCTGAGCACAACAGGCATCAATCCGGACACTCGTGTTCGTGATTTGACGGAAGATGAAGTCAGCAAATTGCGTGAAAGTATCGATAAAGAGGTCAAAGTAGAAGGTGACCTGCGTCGAGAAATCTCTTTGAATATTAAACGTTTGACGGAGATCGGTTGTTACCGTGGAGTTCGTCATCGTCGTGGTCTGCCTGTTCGTGGACAACGTACGAAAACGAATGCTCGTACTCGTAAAGGTCCTCGTCGTACAGTAGCGAACAAGAAAAAATAATAAGGGGGGATAAGAGAAAATGGCTAAACCGAAAAAAGTCGTACGTACTAAACGTCGTGACCGTAAGAATATTGAATCTGGCGTGGCGCATATCCGTTCCACTTTCAATAACACTATCGTTACTATTACGGATCCTCACGGAAATGCAATTTCGTGGGCAAGCTCAGGCGGCCTCGGATTCAGAGGTTCCCGTAAATCGACTCCGTTTGCTGCACAAATGGCTGCTGAGACTGCTGCCAAAGCTGCAATGGAACATGGGATGAAAGCCGTTGAGGTTATGGTTAAAGGACCAGGCGCAGGCCGTGAAGCAGCGATCCGCTCTTTGCAAGCTGCTGGTCTTGAAGTTAACCTGATCAAAGACGTAACTCCAGTCCCGCATAACGGATGCCGTCCTCCAAAACGTCGTCGTGTCTAATGAGATTTGCCCCTGCGTGTGGTATATTTCCGGCACAATCTGCTAATAATGGTTGTTTAGGCATACTACTACATGTTTTCGCAAGAGAAGGTAAATGTTTCATAGAGGACCGACGTTTTGAAGGAGGGGTATTGCAGTGATTGAAATCGAAAAGCCGAAAATTGAGACGGTAGACGTCAACGATGATGGCACCTATGGGAAATTCGTAGTAGAACCGCTTGAGCGCGGATACGGTACGACGCTTGGAAACTCGCTTCGCCGAATCTTGCTCTCGTCACTGCCGGGTGCGGCAGTGTCTTCGGTTCAAATCGATGGCGTTCTGCATGAATTTGCTACAGTTCCTGGCGTAATGGAAGATGTTACGGAGGTTATTCTTAACCTGAAAGCTTTGTCGCTTAAGATTCATTCGGATGAGGAGAAAGTGCTCGAGATTGATGCTGAAGGCGAAGGAGCAATTACGGCTGGAGATATCCGTGCTGACTCCGATGTGGAAATCCTTAATCCGGATTTACACATTGCTACGCTCGGACCAGGTTCGAGACTTCACATGCGTATTTTTGCCAATCGCGGTCGCGGCTACGTCCAGGCAGATCGGAATAAACGCGATGACCAGCCGATCGGCGTCATCCCAGTCGATTCCATCTTCACCCCGATCAGTCGCGTTAACTACGCTGTGGAAAATACGCGTGTCGGTCAAGTGACCAACTATGACAAGCTCACGTTGGAAGTTTGGACTGATGGAAGTATTCGTCCTGAAGAGGCTGTAAGCCTTGGCGCTAAAATTTTGACTGAGCATTTGATGCTCTTCGTGGGTCTTACAGACGAAGCGAAAGATGCAGAGATCATGGTCGAAAAAGAAGAAGACAAAAAAGAAAAAGTACTCGAAATGACGATCGAAGAGCTGGATCTCTCTGTTCGTTCCTACAACTGCCTCAAACGTGCCGGTATTAATACTGTGCAAGAGCTGACTACGAAAACGGAAGAAGACATGATGAAAGTCCGTAACCTCGGACGTAAGTCTTTGGAAGAAGTTCAAGAGAAGCTTGAGGAACTTGGTTTGGGACTCCGTACAGAAGAATAGACAGCCGAGTACTTGAAGTGAAGGAGGGAAAACAATGGCATATCAAAAGTTGGGCCGTAATTCCAGCGCACGTAAAGCTTTGTTCCGTGACTTGGTAACCGACCTGTTCTTATACGAACGTATTCAGACAACTGAAGCGAAAGCAAAAGAGGTTCGTTCTATTGCTGAAAAAATTATCACTAAAGCGAAAAAGGGAGATCTTCATGCCCGTCGCCAAGTGGCAGCTTATGTTCGTCGCGAAACTATCGATGGTGAGCAAGATGCAATCCAAAAACTGTTTAGCGAATTGTCTACTCGTTACGCTGAGCGTCCAGGTGGATACACTCGTATCCTGAAACTGGGACCTCGTCGTGGTGACGCTGCGCCAATGGTTTACTTGGAACTGGTAGACCGCGCGTAAAACAGATGAGATGAGGAAAGGGGCAGAATCAACGATTCTGGATTAACCCTTTTTTTCTCTTCATTTCGGATTTCGTGCTGTAATAGAAGCTCCGTAAGGAGCTTCTTTTGCTGTTCGGGATAGGGATATGTATAGTATGGAACAAAGGTGTGGTAATAATGCGGAACTTATGTATGACGTTAACTTATGATGGCACTGCCTATTACGGCTTTCAAGTACAGCCGGGAGGGAATACCATTCAGGACTATCTTGAAGATGCAATTCGTGCACTGACCGGTGAGACTATTAAAATTACAGGATCAGGTAGAACGGATGCAGGTGTTCACGCCCGCAGACAGATCTTCAATTTTCCTACGGAGTCCCAGATCCCGATTGAACGTTGGTGTGGTGCACTCAACTCTAGATTACCATCCGATATTGTCGTTATTGATGCAACTGAGGTGCCGACTAATTTTCATTCTCGCTACGCAGCGAAAAAGAAAACATATCGTTATACTATCAATGCGAATCAATTTCCGGATGTATTCAATAGAAGATTGCAGTATCATCATCATGCGAAGCTGGACATTATGGCAATGCAGGAGGGCTTACGTCACTTCATAGGCACGTATGATTTCACCTCCTTTGCTTCACGCAAGTCTCAGAAAGAGAATCATGTTCGTTCGGTATACGAAGCATGGATGGAAGTGGACCGATCAATGTGCAGAGACCATCCGCGTGATCAGGGTGTCATTCACATTTATGTGAGTGGTAACGGCTTTTTGCAGCATATGGTTCGTATCATTGTAGGGACACTGCTGGTAATCGGAGAGGGCAAACGGAAAGCCTCTGATGTACCGAATATGATTGCTGCATGTAATCGATCTGCTGCAGGACCTACTGCAGTTAGCTGTGGTTTAATGCTCTGGGATCTTGAATACCAAATGGATTAAATTTAGTGAGTAATTACACTTAAATAACACTTGCGATTTAATTGATTATCCTGTAATATAAAAGTTGTGTTTTCTTAATGGCTTTCCCACAGCCCCAATTAAGATGTTCACATCGAAATTTAACAATCCATCAACACCTAAAGTTATAACCTAACGAACGAAGATAAATGAAAATAATGATTTTGAACATTTTAAGGAGGAACTTTTCATGCGTACTACGTACATGGCGAAGCCTAACGAAGTTGAGCGCCAATGGCACATCATTGATGCTGAAGGCAAAACCCTCGGACGTTTGGCGAGCGAAGCAGCTGCTTTGATTCGCGGCAAACATAAGCCACAATTCACTACACACGTGGACACTGGCGATTTCGTTGTTATCATCAATGCTGAGAAAATCGTATTGACTGGTAAGAAAATGCAAGGTAAAAAATACTACCGTCACTCGATGCACCCAGGTGGTTTGAAAGTAACTACGGCTGAAGAAATGATTAAGAACAAACCTGAGCGTGTGTTGGAATTGGCTGTTCGCGGTATGCTTCCTAAAACTCGCATGGGCGAGAAAATGAAGCTGAGACTTAAAGCGTACAAAGGCACTGAGCATCCACATGCAGCACAAAAACCAGAAGTTTACGAACTTCGCGGTTAATTAAAAGGAGGACAGTTTCATGGCACAAGTACAATACTATGGGACAGGTCGTCGTAAACATTCGGTAGCACGTGTTCGCCTTGTACCGGGTGAAGGACGCATTGTCATCAATAAACGTGATATTAATGAATACTTCGGTTTGGAAACACTCAAACTGATCGTAAAACAACCACTGAACTTGACAGAAACGCTTAACAACTATGACGTTCTTGTTATTGCTCACGGTGGCGGAATCTCCGGTCAAGCCGGCGCAATCCGTCATGGTATCTCCCGCGCTCTGCTCAAAGCAGATCCGGAATACCGTGCATCCCTGAAAAAAGCAGGATTCCTGACTCGTGACCCACGTATGAAAGAGCGTAAAAAATACGGTCTTAAAGCGGCTCGTCGCGCACCTCAGTTCTCCAAACGTTAATATTAAAAGCCTTTGGCCCCGGCCAAAGGCTTTTTTATATGACGAATTGTAATATGAAGTGCGACACCTACTGGAAATAAATAAAAAATGGCCCATGGCCGGATTCGTGTAGAATGAAGTCACCACAACACCATTCACACAAGGAGAATCCAACCATGAGCTACAGACATCTTAGCATAATTGAACGTAGCAAGCTAGAAGTCCTCCACAGACAAGGTAGAAGCTCAAGAGCCATTGCGAAAGAACTGGGTAGGCATCCATCGACGATTTGTCGTGAGTTAGATCGGGTGACTTCATCACATCCGTATCAGGCAGAACAAGCTCAGCATGCTTATGAGGAGCGTCGTAAGGCTTCGGTCTCTCCAGGGAGTTGGTCCGATGCCTTGGCTGCTTCACTGGAGGAAAAATTGGAGGCAACGTGGTCTCCGGAACAAATTACCGAACGTTTCCGTATCGAAGGGCGGCATGCAGTCTCTTTCAAAACCATCTATCGCTGGATCTATTCAGGGCGCCTGGTTCGAGGCATATTACAGGTTCTTCGGCATAAGGGGAAGCGTCAGAAACCCGCAGAAACGCGCGGCAAATTCGCCATTGGAAGGACGATTTCAGATCGCCCAAAAGAAGTCCGTTCCCGTGAAACATTTGGGCACTGGGAGTTGGATACCGTTGTATCGGGTCGTGGGAGAAGTAAAGGCTGCGTAGCGACGTTGATTGAACGCAAGACACGTCTATATACCGCTGTTCTCATGCCTGATCGCACCGCTTTGTCGATGGAGATTGCGCTCGGTGTAGCGATCTCACAGTATCCCACGGGAACCTTCCTCACAGCCACGGCTGACCGAGGCAAGGAATTTGCATGCTACGCCCATCTGGAAGCCACCCATAACCTACACGTTTATTTTGCCGATCCGTATTCATCCTGGCAACGCGGTTCCAACGAGAATGCGAATGGATTACTTCGAGAGTTTTTCCCTAAAGGTACCGATCTCGCGAGGGTATATGATGATGATCTCGCTCATTCACTCGACCTAATAAATCACAGACCACGAAAATGCTTGGGTTGGAAGACCGCTCACGAATCTTTCGCAGAAGAACTGTCGCACTTGGTTTGACAATCCGTCATATAATCATGACTAATCCACCTTATACTGCATGAGTTTGTGTATTAGCTCTCATGTCTCTCCACATGCTTATACATTAACCCTACAATGCCTATTCAGAATCCTCTTAATGTTCCTCAATACAATCCTTTAGTGTGTGTTAATACATTTTACATAACCTCTCTAATCGGTTTTACGTCATTCCATTTACTCTTATCCATCTTTCTACCTCCGTTTTCTATAACAGCTCCTTATATGATCATCTATTAGTGCTCACGCTGAATTTACCTGAATTCATTCGGCTTGTTGTTTTCTACTTCACTCTTTAGTGTGAACCTCATCAGTATTTCTTATGGAAACGATAAAAGTCCCTTACATATCAATTGCTATATGTCGCAACTCTGCTCACCTTAAAACTTCTTCATCTCTTTCTTCATTTTCAATAAATTGGTGCCATTTCGATTCTGCTCTTGAAGACATGAACTGTGCAAACCCAACAGCAGCAAAGGTTTCCAAGGTAAGATGATGTATTTTCATCTGCCCGATGACTTGGACCATTCTGATTGTTTTTATCTGAATAACAGAGAAATGCATAAACTGAACTAAAATAATGTGTCTGAGCGACGTTTAAAAGTGGGCAAAAACTGATTTATTTTACCATATGGCAGGCATTGACATCCCCAATGAAAGATTTATACTAAACATAATTCATATTAGATTAGTCGGCTTTAAGATGTATTGAAATGCAGAATGGGGGAAATTCACAGATGAACTTGTTGGAGAAAGAAGAACTTGCACGGACTAAGGCAGAGGAACTGGAGCATGCCAGCCCAGAGGATATTATTCGGTATGCGATTGAAACATTTCCAAATATCACTTTTGCATGTAGTTTTGGTGCAGAAGATGTTGTACTTGTAGATATGGTGCAGAAAATCAGCCCCTCTACAGATATTTTTTATCTCGATACGGATTTTCACTTTAAGGAAACATACGAAACACGTGATAAGATGCAGGAGAACTATAATCTTGATTTTGTACGTGTATCACCTAAGATTACTCCTGAAGAGCAGGCAGCTCAGCATGGTGAAGAGATGTGGAAGTCTGACCCCAACGGATGTTGCAATATCCGCAAAGTCGAGCCGCTGACACGTATTCTTTCACAGTACGATGCATGGATTACAGGTATCCGTAGAGATCAAGCGCCAACTCGTGCAAACTCGAAGAAGGTTGAATATGATTCCAAGTTCGGCCTGATGAAGTTTAATCCGATTGCGCACTGGACGACGGAGGATGTATGGCAATATATTCGTGACAATAACGTTGTATATAACCCACTTCATGATCAGAACTACCCGAGTATTGGTTGTGAGCATTGCACACGTCAAGTTATGCCTGGCGAGGACCCACGTGCTGGACGCTGGTCTGGTAATGATAAAACGGAATGTGGCCTGCATAAATAATTGATAAACAAGGAGCTGACAAGATGACATCGATTCTGCCTCATGGAGGTACGCTGGTTCAGCGTATCGTACAAGGAGAAGAACGGGAGCAGTTATTGCAAGACAGTAAGGATTTTTCCTCTTTGCGTATTAATACCTGGACGATATCAGATTTGGATCTAATTGGCGTAGGTGCGTTCTCACCACTCCAAGGTTTCATGAATGAGGAAGATTACCTATCGGTTGTGTCTCGCATGCGTCTCGCGGATGGAACGGTATGGAGTATACCGATTACACTTGCTGTTGACGATGCACAGGCGGCATCCCTTCAGATTGGTGAGCGTGTGAAACTTGTTGGTGATCAAGATGGGGTAACCTATGGTTTGCTCGAAGTCCAAAGTATATACCAGGTGGATCAGGGTGAAGAAGCACGACGTGTTTTCAAAACAGATGATCCAGAGCACCCGGGTGTCAAAAAACTGTTGGAGCGTCCTGCAACATATGTAGGAGGTCCAATTCAAGTTCTGAACCGTCCAAAACCTTCGAAATTTGAAGAGTTTTATTATAACCCTGCGGATACCCGGAAGATTTTCCAGGAGAAGGGTTGGAAGAGGGTAGTTGGTTTTCAGACACGTAATCCGGTCCATCGGGCCCATGAGTACATCCAGAAGAGCGCTATGGAGATTGTAGATGCACTCTTCCTGAATCCGCTCGTTGGAGAGACGAAGTCGGATGATGTTCCCGCAGATGTTCGGATGAAGAGTTATCTGGTGTTGCTAGAGAACTATTATCCAGCTGATCGTGCGTTTCTTGGTGTGTTCCCTGCAGCTATGCGGTATGCCGGTCCACGAGAAGCTATTTTTCATGCGATGGTCCGCAAAAATTACGGTTGTACCCACTTTATAGTCGGTCGTGACCATGCGGGTGTTGGCGATTATTACGGAACATATGAAGCACAGGAGATCTTTACTAACTTTACGGCAGAGGAGCTGGGGATCACTCCGTTGTTCTTCGAACATAGTTTCTTCTGTACGAAATGTGGAAATATGGCTTCCAGTAAAACTTGCCCTCATGATAAGGAACACCACATGACGCTTTCCGGCACCAAAGTGCGCGGGTTGCTACGTGACGGGCAGTGCCCTCCTCCTGAATTTACACGTCCTGAGGTAGCTGAGGTACTGATTGAAGGAATGGCGGAGCAAGTCCGGTCCTAACGGTATATTTGTCCATCTTGTCCCATATAGATGATTAGAGTCATTTATAGGGACGAGGTGGTTTTTTTATGCGTAAAAATATGGGGAAGCACTTTGTAGTCTGGATCAGGTTAAAGACAATTAAAAGGGTCATGTTAAGCCTCGGTTTGCTGGCCATGTTAGTGGCAGTGATGTCCTATGAGCTACCTTCCGCAAAGACGTCAGGCTACTGGAGTTTGCCGATGGCGGGTAAAGTCATTGCTATTGATGCAGGTCATGGAGGTCCGGATGGAGGAGCGGTGAGTAAACAGGGGGTTATTGAAAAGGATATCAATCTGGCTATCGCCCTGTATGTGAGAGATTATTTGCAACAGGCAGGGGCTTTAGTTGTGATGACCCGAGAAATAGACACCGATCTGGCGGAATCGGACACCAGAGGGTACTCCAAACGCAAAACGGAGGATCTGAAGCAAAGAGTACGGCGGATTGAGGATAAACAAGCGGATCTCTTTATCAGCATTCACATGAACAGTGTTCCTTCAAACCGATGGAGTGGAGCGCAGGTTTTCTATACTCCTAACCATCCGGATAACGAAGGACTGGCCAATCTGCTTCAACAAGAGATGGTTCGTAATCTGGAGAATACAGATCGAATCGCCAAAACGGTTAATACAGTTTACCTGTTACAGGCTTTGAAGATCCCGTCAGCGCTGGTAGAAGTGGGTTTTCTTTCTCATCCCGAAGAGGCACGTATGCTTGCGGACGAGGCTTATCAACGTAAAGTAGCAGCTTCGATCTATAATGGGGTTCTTAGATATTCCTCAGGAGAACGACCTAAAAGTTAGTCATAACAAGAAGGGTAATGATATAATTGGAGCAGCATACCTAATTACATGCCAATAGATAAAGCTGAGGTGCTGTCTGATGTTATCAAAAGAACAGATACTTGAACTATTACAGCCATTACAAGAACCGCAATTGGGAGTAAGTCTGACCGAACTGGAATGGGTTCGTGATGTTATGGTGAAAGAAAATCATGTGGCTCTGACCATGGTGACACTGGAGAACCGACCTGAGGATACAACAGCCTTGAGTGACGCTGCGCGTAATCTGTTGTCCCAGCACGGAATGAAGGATGTACATATTCGCGTGCGTGCAGCTTCTGAGCATGATCGTGAGAGCCTGAATATGGGACAACCTGATGATGAGCAGGATCCGGACGAAGTGCTTGTGAAAGGTCACGCAGCCGGTCTGGATGGACATGAGTTGTTAAGCCCTGAATCAGGCGTTCGTTTTATTGCCGTGGCCAGTGGTAAAGGCGGCGTTGGTAAATCAACAGTGACCGTTAATCTGGCTGCAGCCTTGGCACGACAAGGTAAGAAAGTGGGATTGATTGATGCCGACATCTATGGCTTCAGTGTACCCGACATGATGGGGATTGAGGAATATCCAGTTGTGGAAGACGGCGTTATTCAACCGGTGGAGCGTTTTGGTGTCAAAGTCATGTCGATGGGTTTCTTTATTCGGGAGAACAACCCAGTAATTTGGCGTGGACCCATGCTCGGTCGGATGCTGCGTCAATTCTTTACGGATGTCCAGTGGGGTGAGTTGGATTATATGTTACTGGACTTGCCACCAGGTACGGGAGATGTTGCTTTGGATGTGCATCAGATGTTGCCACAGAGCAAGGAAATCATCGTTACCACGCCGCATGCAACAGCAGCTTTTGTCGCAGCACGTGCAGGTGCAATGGCCATCCAGACAGATCATGAATTACTAGGTGTGGTTGAGAACATGGCTTACTACGAGTGTGGCAGTTGCGGAGAGAAGGATTATGTCTTTGGTCGTGGGGGCGGGGGAAGGCTTGCGGAAAGTCTGCATACAAGCTTACTTGCCCAGATTCCATTAGGTACTCCAGATAATCATCCTTCTGAGCCTGATTTCTCACCGTCGGTTTACAAAGCAGACTCCCGTATTGGGGCCATCTATGATGAAGTGGCTCGGTCCATTGAATCCAAATTCTAATGGGAAGTTCGTTATAAATACAAATAAAGCCTGCGTCCATTCGGATGCAGGCTTTTCAGTTTCTATGGTGTACCGACATCTACTGTTTATGAACCTCCGCCTTCACCAGAATCTCCACTGCTTCCACCATCTCCGCCATCGCTACCTCCCTGACCTTCTTGTTGTCCGCCTTGTTCTTTTCCCTCTTCTCCGCCACTTTCTACTTTGGGTTGTAATTCCTCCTGCACAACCTTCTTGAGCAAAGTGAGTACTTCCATGCGGAATAACGGGTTCTGCATCACTTCCTGCATAACAGTCATCGTCTGTTTACGATAATCCGGAGTTTTGGTCATATCCATGAACATCTTGGATACCTCAGGTGACTTCATGATGTCTCCAACAGACTTTTGATATGTGGGATCTTTGATCAACTGCATATGGAGTTGTTTGCTTTGCGCGTTGATCACTTTGGCAAATTCCCCGGCAAACTGTGGATCTGTCATGATCTTCTCGAATTCCTTCTGGTATTCGGGAGCTGTAATGGTATCTTTTACTGCAATACGTATTTGTTCCGAAGATTGCACAGGCATTAACATTTTCATACCAATGGTTCCCGAACCACCACCCGATCCGCCGCCACCTTCTTCTGAACCGCCGCCTTCACCGCTGGATGAGCTTTGACCAGTAAGAGCTTCCTCCACGGCTTTCTTGCCTTCATCACTTTTCAAAATATCGACAACCATCGTTTTCATCTCTTTATAACTGCCCTGAGGAGGCGAAGAACTCTGATCTGAACCGCAGCCGGCAAGCATGACGGATAGCCCCAGTACGACACAGCATAGCTGCCACAAAGGCCGTTTCATGTGTACAATCCCTCCTTGATTAGATACTGGATGTAGTATGTGATGGGAAAGGGGGAAATATGTTGAGCAATGATGGTTTTTTGCTGTGAAGGTTGGTAAAATAAACACTCGGGGGTGGAAAACATTTGAATTTACGTAAATGGTTTTTCCTGTTTTGGACAGCCTTGCTTATTGGGGCCGCGGGAGCACTAGGTACAGGATTGATTATGATGCTGGTGAACGGAGAGAAAACAAATGGATTGAATGATTTTCTTCTGTATCTTCTGATCCTCTTTGGATCAGGGGTTATGATCAGCGTATATTCACAAATGGGTTTCTTTGCATATCTGATATTGAATTATATGGGTAAAGGTGTATTTCCAAAGCGCGGTTGGCAGATCGTGCAGATTGTACTAACGGTGTTAGCCCTGCTTGACGTGATGTTTTTACGCCTGTTTGTTGGGGGAGACCGGGAACGCATATCGGATATTGTGCTAGGTATCATTATTTTGGCAGCTGCAATTGTTACCGCTTACGTTAAAGTGAAACTGACTCATATCTCCGCGCTCGTACCTACACTCTTTTTCATGATTGCCGTCACCATAGTGGAGACAATCGGCGTATTACGTATTGATGTGAATGCTGCAACCATATTTATTGTGGTTCCTTTGCTCTTATGTAATGCATACCAAATGCTGATACTGCACAGGCTGGTGGATGTATCTACGAACCGGAGTGTAAGTGGAAAAGCAGAACACTTGAAAGAAAGCCGCGCATAGAATTCGTTTTGCATAAAAAAACATACCAAAAAGAGCTAACCTGGTTAGCTCTTTTCAACTTTTGCGCACCTATTTGAGCTATAGCTCCAATAATCTAGTAATCATTGACCGCTGGCTTGGTCACGAACTTCTTTGCCTTCGACACTGGAATGGTTCAGCAATTCCGAGACGGTAACGAATTCATAGCCCTGATTTTTCAACTTGTCGATAATGACAGGCAGTGCTTCATGCGTTTGTTTGGAGGAATCGCTTGCATGCAGCAGTACAATGTCACCCGGATGTGCTTTACTAACCACGCGATCAACAATGGTCTGTACACCAGGGTTTTTCCAATCCAGGGAGTCAGTATCCCACTGTACAACCTGATAGTTCAGACTATTGGCTACCTGAAGTACACGTTTGTCAAAGTCCCCGTTGGGCAGACGCAGTAATTTCGGTTCTTTTCCCGTTAAATCGGTTAAAATGCTATGAGCTGTCGAAATTTCTTTGCGGATTTCTTCCTCAGTCAGGCTGCTGTAATTCTCATGTCTATGTCCATGGCTACCAATTTCATATCCTGCATCTTTGATAGCTGTGACAATCTCAGGGTGTGTCTTGCTCCAGGGGGAGGAAAGGAAAAAGGTTGCCTTCTGCACTTTATTCTCCTGAAGAACTTTCAGAATCGGCTCTGTCCGTTTATCACCCCAGCTAATGTCAAAGGTTAGAGCAATCACTTTCTTCTCGGTTGGAACGCTGTACACGGCTGATGGTGCTTCCTCCGAGAATACGGAGACATTACCTCTCTCCAGATAGATAATACCGATCGCAAAGACGGCAGCAACCAGGACAATCAGGTAACGTTTAATCTTTTTGCCGCTAAATACATAGAACGAGTTCATTTCAATAAGCGCCCCTCTCCCATAAGAAATGCTTGTTTACTCTCCAATGTATGCTCGTACTGCCCATTTATTCGTCACTGATCCTTGTTTGTCCATCATTTTAGATTCTACAGGAGGTTATTATGTTAAAATTCAGTACATTTCTTAAAGATCTTGGTTCCATCCGCAGTGCTTTAATCTGGTCCATAGTTTTGTTTGCCGCAGGAATAGGGGCGGGATGGGTGAGTACAGGTCCATTGGAGGAACTGTTGTTGAATCAAATCGGAGGATTACGCGAGGTCAGTGAACGGCTAGAGCAGGGAGGCAATGTGCAGTGGAACTTCTTCTTGTTTATCTTTTTCAATAATGCCATCAAGAGTGTACTTGTCATCTATGCCGGTATATTCTTCGGAATTCTGCCTGTCATCTTCCTGCTGATCAATGGGATGGTCCTTGGATTTGTAGTGCACACCACGATGAATTATGGAGCAAGCTTCTATGATATTGTGGTTAAAGGCTTACTTCCGCATGGCATAATTGAGATTCCGGTCATTATTATTGCTTGCGCATTCGGACTGAAGTTTGGTGGACTGGTTATCAAAAGCCTTGTACAACTTGGAAGCGACAAACGAAATACGATTGGTACACAGTGGAGAGTATTCATGAACAGAACGTTAACCGCATCCTTCTGGGTTGTTATCTTGCTTCTTGTTGCAGCAATCATTGAAAGCACACTTACGTATGCTCTGGTGAGAGGATAAAATTTTGTGGTGGTTGGCATTCATAAATTTTCAGAAAGTTGACCATAACAATAAAACGGGTTCCAGCAGCATCCACAAAAGCGAATGCAGGGGGTGCTGCATGAAACTTGTGTAAGTGTGATAAAGAGGCTATGCACAAAAAGGAGAACTCTAATGCTGGGTATGTTGTTTAACGAGAAGGAATGCAAGGAACTAGACTATGTGCTACGTAAAGAATTAGATGAAATGCTGTTCGATCTAAGTGATAATCGTCTTGACCAAGAGATCAAATATGCTATCGCGAGCCGATATAAGACTGTGTTCCGCATGTATGCACGCTTTGCCCCGCCAAAAGAGTTGTCCAAGTATGCAAGAGGTGGGAAGCTGAAAAAGTCGAAGCCGTAACCTGCTTAAGCTGATCATATATTCGGTGTACTGTAGTGGAAGTGAGGTGCGGCTCTTAATAGCGGGTGCTGTACCTCTGAACCATGAAAGTATTGAATTTGCTGAGGGGTTCATACTTTTTGTCGAAAAAGGGTTGACCTTTCTAATTTCATATGGTAAATTAATTTTCGTTCCTTTTTTAGGAGCGGTTCACCGAAACAAGCATGAAAATAAAGCGATTGAAAATAATCGGAAAAATAATGCTTGCAAAGAGAACTTCAACATGATATATTATAAAAGTCGCCGCTGAAACGACGACGACATGAAAGACAGCAACAAATTGAATGTTTGATCTTTGAAAACTGAACAACGAGTGAGTAAACATTCTGCTTGCAGAATGAACGCGAAAGTTTGAGACAAGCCTTGGCTTGGATCGACTGGAGCACAAATGAGATTTTTAATCTCGTCAGATTCAAAATGAGCTTATCGCTCTTTTCAATACTTTATTGGAGAGTTTGATCCTGGCTCAGGACGAACGCTGGCGGCATGCCTAATACATGCAAGTCGAGCGGACTTGAAGAGAAGCTTGCTTCTCTGATGGTTAGCGGCGGACGGGTGAGTAACACGTAGGCAACCTGCCCTCAAGTTTGGGACAACTACCGGAAACGGTAGCTAATACCGAATAGTTGTTTTCTTCGCCTGAAGAGAACTGGAAAGACGGAGCAATCTGTCACTTGGGGATGGGCCTGCGGCGCATTAGCTAGTTGGTGAGGTAACGGCTCACCAAGGCGACGATGCGTAGCCGACCTGAGAGGGTGATCGGCCACACTGGGACTGAGACACGGCCCAGACTCCTACGGGAGGCAGCAGTAGGGAATCTTCCGCAATGGGCGAAAGCCTGACGGAGCAATGCCGCGTGAGTGATGAAGGTTTTCGGATCGTAAAGCTCTGTTGCCAGGGAAGAACGCTTGGGAGAGTAACTGCTCTCAAGGTGACGGTACCTGAGAAGAAAGCCCCGGCTAACTACGTGCCAGCAGCCGCGGTAATACGTAGGGGGCAAGCGTTGTCCGGAATTATTGGGCGTAAAGCGCGCGCAGGCGGTCATTTAAGTCTGGTGTTTAATCCCGGGGCTCAACCCCGGATCGCACTGGAAACTGGGTGACTTGAGTGCAGAAGAGGAGAGTGGAATTCCACGTGTAGCGGTGAAATGCGTAGATATGTGGAGGAACACCAGTGGCGAAGGCGACTCTCTGGGCTGTAACTGACGCTGAGGCGCGAAAGCGTGGGGAGCAAACAGGATTAGATACCCTGGTAGTCCACGCCGTAAACGATGAGTGCTAGGTGTTAGGGGTTTCGATACCCTTGGTGCCGAAGTTAACACATTAAGCACTCCGCCTGGGGAGTACGGTCGCAAGACTGAAACTCAAAGGAATTGACGGGGACCCGCACAAGCAGTGGAGTATGTGGTTTAATTCGAAGCAACGCGAAGAACCTTACCAGGTCTTGACATCTGAATGACCGGTGCAGAGATGTACCTTTTCTTCGGAACATTCAAGACAGGTGGTGCATGGTTGTCGTCAGCTCGTGTCGTGAGATGTTGGGTTAAGTCCCGCAACGAGCGCAACCCTTATATTTAGTTGCCAGCATTTCGGATGGGCACTCTAGATAGACTGCCGGTGACAAACCGGAGGAAGGTGGGGATGACGTCAAATCATCATGCCCCTTATGACCTGGGCTACACACGTACTACAATGGCCGGTACAACGGGCTGCGAAATCGCGAGATGGAGCCAATCCCAACAAAGCCGGTCTCAGTTCGGATTGCAGGCTGCAACTCGCCTGCATGAAGTCGGAATTGCTAGTAATCGCGGATCAGCATGCCGCGGTGAATACGTTCCCGGGTCTTGTACACACCGCCCGTCACACCACGAGAGTTTATAACACCCGAAGTCGGTGGGGTAACCGCAAGGAGCCAGCCGCCGAAGGTGGGATAGATGATTGGGGTGAAGTCGTAACAAGGTAGCCGTATCGGAAGGTGCGGCTGGATCACCTCCTTTCTATGGAGAATCGTTTCCTGCAACGGAAACATTCAAATAAGCAGGTTCTAAGAACCTGCGACAGCAATTCATTTCGGTTCATTACTTCGGTGTGGATGAAATGAAGAGCACAAGCAACTCACTCGTTGCTCAGTTTTGAGAGCTCAAACTCTCAAACGTTTGGTGGCGATAGCGAAGGGGTTCCACACGTTCCCATCCCGAACACGACCGTTAAGCCCTTCAGCGTCAATGGTACTTGGACCGCAGGGTCCTGGGAGAGTAGAACGTCGCCAAGCGTAACCCATTTTGGGTTCAAATAGTATAAATAATGTGGGCCCTTAGCTCAGTTGGTTAGAGCGCACCTCTGATAAGGGTGAGGCCGGTGGTTCGAGTCCACCAGGGCCCACCATCTATACCTTTAAACTTTATATGGGGCCATAGCTCAGCTGGGAGAGCGCCTGCCTTGCAAGCAGGAGGTCAGCGGTTCGATCCCGCTTGGCTCCACCAAAAATGATTTACAAGTTTGTTCTTTGAAAACTAGATATCGAAACGAAACAAACGCGAATTAGAACATTCCTTTTTAGCTGAACTTTTGCAAACAAGTTTCAATAAAAACGGTAGTTAAATTGCTTTTGCGATGGTATTGAATGGGAGCGACTTTTGGCTTTGCGCAAGCAAAACAAGGGAAGCGAGCAGTCAAAACCGGAGCAATATGGTTAAGCTACTAAGAGCACACGGAGGATGCCTAGGCGCTAGGAGCCGATGAAGGACGTGGCGAACAACGAAACTGCCTCGGGGAGCTGTAAGCAAGCTTTGATCCGGGGGTGTCCGAATGGGGAAACCCAGCTGGGGTAATTTCCAGTTACTCATAACTGAATACATAGGTTATGCAGAGGCATACCAGGGGAACTGAAACATCTAAGTACCCTGAGGAAGAGAAAACAATAGTGATTCCGTCAGTAGCGGCGAGCGAACGCGGAGAAGCCCAAACCAGAGAGCTTGCTCTTTGGGGTTGTGGGACGTCTCACATGGAGTTACAAAGGAACCGGTTAAGCGAAGAGGTCTGGAAAGGCCCGCCAAAGAAGGTAAAAGCCCTGTAGTTGAAAGTTGGTTCCCTCCGAGACGGATCCCGAGTAGTGCGGGGCACGTGAAACCCCGTATGAATCCGGCAGGACCATCTGCCAAGGCTAAATACTTCCTAGCGACCGATAGTGAAGCAGTACCGTGAGGGAAAGGTGAAAAGCACCCCGGAAGGGGAGTGAAATAGAACCTGAAACCGTGTGCTTACAAAAAGTCAGAGCCCGTTTTAGGGGTGATGGCGTGCCTTTTGTAGAATGAACCGGCGAGTTACGTTCCCGTGCAAGGTTAAGGTGAAGAGCCGGAGCCGCAGCGAAAGCGAGTCTGAATAGGGCGATTGAGTACGTGGACGTAGACCCGAAACCGGGTGATCTACCCCTGTCCAGGGTGAAGGTGCGGTAACACGCACTGGAGGCCCGAACCCACGCATGTTGAAAAATGCGGGGATGAGGTGGGGGTAGCGGAGAAATTCCAATCGAACTCGGAGATAGCTGGTTCTCCCCGAAATAGCTTTAGGGCTAGCCTCGGAAAACAGAGTCGTGGAGGTAGAGCACTGATTGGGTGCGGGGCCCGCAAGGGTTACCAAGCTCAGTCAAACTCCGAATGCCATAGACTTACTTCCGGGAGTCAGACAGTGAGTGCTAAGATCCATTGTCAAAAGGGAAACAGCCCAGACCATCAGCTAAGGTCCCCAAGTGTGTGTTAAGTGGAAAAGGATGTGGAGTTGCACAGACAACCAGGATGTTGGCTTAGAAGCAGCCACCATTGAAAGAGTGCGTAATAGCTCACTGGTCGAGTGACTCTGCGCCGAAAATGTAACGGGGCTAAACACACCACCGAAGCTATGGCTTGATGCTTTGCATCAGGGGTAGGGGAGCGTTGTATAAGGGTTGAAGGTGTACCGTAAGGAGCGCTGGACATTATACAAGTGAGAATGCCGGTATGAGTAACGAAAAGATCAGTGAGAATCTGATCCGCCGAAAGCCTAAGGGTTCCTGAGGAAGGCTCGTCCGCTCAGGGTAAGTCGGGACCTAAGGCGAGGCCGAAAGGCGTAGTCGAAGGACAACAGGTCGAAATTCCTGTACCACCGTAAGCCGTTATGAGCAATGGGGGGACGCAGTAGGGTAGTGACGCGGACTGATGGATGTCCGTCTAAGCAGTAAGGCTGATGTGTAGGCAAATCCGCACATCATTAAGGCTAAGCTGTGATGGGGAGCGAAAATTGTAGTAGCGAAGGTCATGATCTCACACTGCCAAGAAAAGCCTCTAGCCAGGTGATGGTGCCCGTACCGCAAACCGACACAGGTAGGCGAGAAGAGTATTCTAAGGCGCGCGGAAGAACTCTCGTTAAGGAACTCGGCAAAATGACCCCGTAACTTCGGGAGAAGGGGTGCCCCGGTAGTGTGAATAGCACGAGGGGGCCGCAGTGAAAAGGCCCAAGCGACTGTTTAGCAAAAACACAGGTCTGTGCGAAGCCGTAAGGCGAAGTATACGGGCTGACGCCTGCCCGGTGCTGGAAGGTTAAGGGGAGTGGTTAGGAGCAATCCGAAGCTGTGAACCGAAGCCCCAGTAAACGGCGGCCGTAACTATAACGGTCCTAAGGTAGCGAAATTCCTTGTCAGGTAAATTCTGACCCGCACGAATGGCGTAACGACTTGGGCGCTGTCTCAACGAGAGATCCGGTGAAATTTTAATACCTGTGAAGATGCAGGTTACCCGCGACAAGACGGAAAGACCCCATGGAGCTTTACTGCAGCTTGATATTGAATTTGGGTACGATCTGTACAGGATAGGTGGGAGCCTTTGAAGCATGAGCGCCAGCTTGTGTGGAGGCAACGTTGGGATACCACCCTGATCGTATCTAGGTTCTAACCTGGTACCGTAATCCGGTGCGGGGACAGTGTCAGGTGGGCAGTTTGACTGGGGCGGTCGCCTCCTAAAGAGTAACGGAGGCGCCCAAAGGTTCCCTCAGAATGGTTGGAAATCATTCGAAGAGTGCAAAGGCATAAGGGAGCTTGACTGCGAGACCTACAAGTCGAGCAGGGACGAAAGTCGGGCTTAGTGATCCGGTGGTACCGCATGGAAGGGCCATCGCTCAACGGATAAAAGCTACCCTGGGGATAACAGGCTTATCTCCCCCAAGAGTCCACATCGACGGGGAGGTTTGGCACCTCGATGTCGGCTCATCGCATCCTGGGGCTGAAGTAGGTCCCAAGGGTTGGGCTGTTCGCCCATTAAAGCGGTACGCGAGCTGGGTTCAGAACGTCGTGAGACAGTTCGGTCCCTATCTGTCGTGGGCGTAGGAAATTTGAGAGGAGCTGTCCTTAGTACGAGAGGACCGGGATGGACGTACCGCTGGTGTACCAGTTGTTCCGCCAGGAGCACCGCTGGGTAGCTATGTACGGACGGGATAAACGCTGAAAGCATCTAAGCGTGAAGCCCCCCTCAAGATGAGATTTCCCAGTATGTAAGACCCCTTGAAGACGACGAGGTAGATAGGCTGGGGGTGGAAGTGCAGCAATGCATGGAGCTGACCAGTACTAATCGGTCGAGGGCTTATCCAATTAGCAAGTGATAATTCGCGTGTTTCGTTTCGAATCTAGTTTTCAGAGAACAACAACTCTGAAATGTAAGCTACGCGTTTGGTGGCGATGGCGGAGGGGTTCCACACGTACCCATCCCGAACACGACCGTTAAGCCCTCTAGCGCCGATGGTACTTGGACCGCAGGGTCCTGGGAGAGTAGGACGCCGCCAAGCGAACTCTTTCATCATACATAGAAAACAGGCTCTGCATGTGGACGTTGTACGATGAATTGCATTTGCATTGCAAATGCATAATATTCCCTGATAGCTCAGTTGGTAGAGCACTCGACTGTTAATCGAGTTGTCACAGGTTCGAGCCCTGTTCGGGGAGCCATTTGCTCTCATAGCTCAGTAGGTAGAGTGCATCCATGGTAAGGATGAGGTCACCGGTTCGATCCCGGTTGAGAGCTTTGAAAATGGGGCCCGTTGGTCAAGGGGTTAAGACACCTCCCTTTCACGGAGGTAACAGGGGTTCGAATCCCCTACGGGTCATATAGATGGAGGCTTAGCTCAGCTGGGAGAGCATCTGCCTTACAAGCAGAGGGTCGGGGGTTCGATCCCCTCAGCCTCCACCATCTAATTTTTAATGGGGATTAGCCAAGCGGTAAGGCAACGGACTTTGACTCCGTCATGCATAGGTTCAAATCCTATATCCCCAGCCATTTTATTATGAGTCATTAGCTCAGTTGGTAGAGCACCTGACTTTTAATCAGGGTGTCGAAGGTTCGAGCCCTTCATGACTCACCATTATATGCGCGTGTGGCGGAATTGGCAGACGCACTAGACTTAGGATCTAGCGTCTTTGACGTGGGGGTTCAAGTCCCTCCACGCGCATCCCTTATTTGCGGAAGTGGCTCAGCGGTAGAGCATCGCCTTGCCAAGGCGAGGGTCGCGGGTTCGATTCCCGTCTTCCGCTCCAATATTTTGCGCCCTTAGCTCAGCTGGATAGAGCGTTTGACTACGAATCAAAAGGCCGGGAGTTCGAATCTCTCAGGGCGCGCCATTATTTTTTTAGTATCGGGATGTAGCTCAGCTTGGTAGAGCACCTGGTTTGGGACCAGGGGGTCGCATGTTCAAATCGTGTCATCCCGATTTTATGTTTATGCGGGTGTAGTTCAATGGTAGAACTTTAGCCTTCCAAGCTAATAGCGTGGGTTCGATTCCCATCACCCGCTTACATAATGAAGAGGCCTTTGCAGATGCAGAGGCTTTTTTATTTTTACACAGAGTAACAGATATTTTTATGTAGAGTACATGCAGGTTTACTTAAAAAGAGCCAAGACCCCTTTGCAATCTAAATAGGGAGGTCTTGGCTCTTCTGTTTACCTCTGTGAATGAGATGCGCTATGAGACAGCAACTACTGTTACGTAACGTGATCCCAATTTAACGTTCGTTGTGGTCCGTTACTCTTTTACGCATGCCAGCTAAACCAAGCAGTCCCAGCAAACCGAGCCATCCCCAGCTCATACCATTGTCACGATTAGTTGTCGTGGCATTAGCACGTACACTGTTGGTACGGTAGTCGCCATTGTTGCGGTAGTTTCCATCCATGTTCATGTTGGTGTTTGTACGATCCAGGTAGTTGGTGTTCTGATAAGACTGGACACGTGAGCCGGTTGTATCCTCTCCTTTGGTCATATGACCATCAGCAGCAGCAGGGCCAGCCATCGCGGCTACCAGAAGCACGGAAGCAATAATTGTAGTACCTTTCTTCATCATTTGGGTTCCTCCTTTTTGGTAAGAGCTATAAATTAATCTGCCCAAGAAGGCAAGGACAATATGTAGAAATGGTCTGTTAAGATATCCCTTTGAGTCCAGTTGGTTCACAACATACATAAGAAACTCCTCTAATAAGCAGACTGTAGTGGGAAGAAAATTATAATTACATCTTTAATTTATTGCGTCACTGTGGTAAAGTATACAAAAGCTTGCTTTGCCGGTCATGTTTCTTTGTATATCATCTGTTCTCAAACAATGAAATTATGCGGTTTAACCTTACAATCAGGTACGTGGGATCATATCTAAAAGAACTGTATAATTATGAATTTTTTAGAATAGGTATGAGACATTTGTGTTATTTAAAGTACGTGAAAAAGGTATCATACGACAGCATATGATCATTAATTGAAGCAGAACAAGAAAATGAATAAAAAAGCGTGTTTTTGTGCTGTAAATCGGGGATAAACCCCATTTTTTCTAGTAGAAAAATAAAGATTTTCGTGCCATTTTATTGTATGATGTTATGAAGGTGTCAAATTTACGTGTACGAATGGAACGATCAGATGGGAGGATAAGCATGACTGAAACTATGGTAACCGCCAGCAAAAGCCAATCCAACAACCTGCTTCGGCGAGACGTGCGGTTCCTGGGCAATATACTCGGGGAAGTTCTTGTCCATCAAGGCGGCACGGAGCTTCTAGATATCGTTGAGAAGATTCGGGAAACGAGCAAATCGTTGCGTGCAGAATTTTTGCCAGAACTCTATGCAGAGTTCAAAACGATGATCCAGGAATTAGACTCGGACAATCGTCATCAGGTTATTCGGGCTTTCGCTATTTATTTTCAATTAGTTAATATTGCTGAACAAAACCATCGGATCCGGCGTAAACGGGATTATGAACGTTCTGCAGGGGACGCTGTGCAGCCAGGATCGATTGAAAAAGCAGTACAAGATCTTAAGGAACGTGGATTGTCTCATACAGAGGTGGAAGAGATTCTTGACGATTTGTCGCTTGAACTCGTTATGACAGCTCACCCAACCGAAGCCATGCGCCGGGTTATTCTGGACATCCACAAACGGATATCCGAAGATGTCATGCTACTTGATAATCCTACGCTGACGTTGCGTGAACGTGAACAGTTGCGAGAGAAGCTGCTGAACGAGGTTATTACCCTCTGGCAAACCGATGAACTTCGCGACCGCAAACCGACTGTACTCGATGAAGTGCGGAACGGGATGTATTACTTTCATGAAACGTTGTTCCACGTACTTCCGGATGTATATCAGGAGTTGGAACGCTGCCTGAACAAATTTTATCCTGACCATGACTGGCATGTGCCGACGTATTTGCGGTTCGGTTCCTGGATCGGTGGAGACCGGGATGGAAATCCTTCGGTAACTTCAGATGTAACATGGCAGACACTGTTGATGCAACGCAAGCTGGCTTTGCGTGAGTACCAACGGATTATGATTGAACTTATGGGCCATCTCAGCTTCAGCACGAACATCATCCATGTATCGGATGAGCTGGTGCAGTCGATTGAGCAGGACCGTAATTATGTTACATTGAAAAAAGTGGATATCTGGCGTAATGAAAAAGAGCCATACCGCATCAAATTGGCCTATATGATTGCCAAGTTGAACAATGTACTGGATGAGAACAAATTAGGTCAGCCTGACCGTTATCATAGCGCTCAGGATTTGATTGATGATCTGATGATCATTGATCGAAGTCTGCGCCATCATTTTGCCGATTACGTAGCGGATACGACTATTCGCAAAATGATTCGTCAAGTCGAGTTGTTTGGTTTCCATACCGCAGCATTGGATGTGCGTCAGCACAGTAAGGAACATGAAAATGCGATGTCAGAGATTTTGGCGAAAATGAACATTGTAGAAGATTATGCACGTCTGACAGAAGACGGTAAAATCGATCTGCTTGCTCGTTTGCTGGATGATCCGCGTCCGCTTACTTCTCCTTACCACCAATACACGGAAGGAACCAAAGAGTGCCTGGATGTCTTCCGTACCATTAAGCGTGCCCAGAACGAATTTGGGACCGGCTGTATCACAAGTTACCTGATCAGTATGACGCAGGGCGCAAGTGATTTGCTGGAGGTTATGGTATTTGCCAAGGAAGTGGGCTTATTCACCAAAGGTCACAACGGTGACGTTGTATCTACACTTCAAGCGGTACCACTGTTTGAAACGATTGATGATCTACATGCGGCTTCGGAAATTATGGAGAAGCTGTTCAACCTTCCTGTATACCGCGCAAGCGTAAGAGGACGGAATGAACTGCATGAAATCATGCTTGGTTATTCAGACAGTAACAAGGATGGCGGAGTAGTTACAGCCAACTGGGAACTGCGCGTAGCAATGAATGCGATCACGGCTGTAGGTAATGAACACGGCGTTAAGCTGAAGTTCTTCCATGGACGTGGCGGGGCTCTAGGACGTGGCGGCATGCCACTCAACCGCAGTATTCTTGCTCAACCACCGCATACCATTGGTGGAGGCATCAAGATCACGGAGCAGGGAGAGGTTATTTCTTCCCGTTATTCCCTTCAGGGGATTGCATACCGCAGTCTGGAGCAAGCAACTTCGGCTTTGATTACAGCAGCACTTAATGGTCTTGAGCCACAAGAGTCTGAGTCCGAGCGTCATTGGGACAGCATCATCAAAGAGATTTCGGAAGTATCCCTGACGAAATATCAGGATCTGATTTTCCGTGATCCAGACTTCTTCACCTTCTTTAAAGAATCAACGCCGCTTCCGGAGGTTGGAGAGCTGAATATTGGTTCCCGTCCATCCAAGCGTAAAAATAGCGATAAGTTTGAAGATCTGAGAGCGATCCCTTGGGTATTTGCATGGACTCAAAGTCGTTATCTGCTACCGGCATGGTATGCGGCAGGAACAGGACTGCAAAGTTACTATCAGGATAAAGAGGAAAATCTGGTTGTCCTGAAAGAAATGTATGCAAGCTTCCCATTCTTCCGTACGCTGATTGATACAGTTCAGATGGCCGTAGCCAAGGCAGACCTTGTGATTGCCAAAGAGTATTCAGCAATGACTTCGAACAAAGAAGCCCGTGATCGTATATACGGTCAGATCGAAGCAGAATTCAAGCTCACAAAAGAGCTGATTCTAAAAATTACCGGAGAAGCTGAAATTTTGGATGATGTACCGGTTATTCAAGAATCCATTCGTCTTCGTAACCCTTATGTAGATCCGTTGTCCTACATGCAGGTTCAACTTTTGAGCGAGCTCAGAGATATGCGTGAACGTGGTGAAGACGATACGGAGCTGCTTAGAGAAGTGTTGTTGACTATCAACGGCATTGCTGCAGGGTTGCGTAATACAGGTTGATTATTGAATTGATGCATATGAATGATTCATATGTAACAAAGTACTCATTACTTTGTTAACTAAAAAGCTCCATTCTCTGCTCTACGGAGTGAGAGATGAAACGGGACTCCTGCGGGAGTTCCCGTTTTTACTGTTTTTGGCGGATATTTGTCATACAGTCTTGATTTTTGACCAAAGTTGATTTACGATTTGATTGGTGAATTACAAGTGTGGACGGGTATCAGAAGACGGAAGACCCATCAGCATGTCTGGGGGAATAAGGGTGGACAATTTGGAGAATAGGCTTGTGAAACTGGTGCTCAAGGGCGACCAGAGAGCCTTTGCAGAAATCGTTGAACTATATAAGGACAAGCTATTTCATTTGGCATACCGGATGCTGAACAATCGTCATGAAGCTGAAGACGTTGTGCAGGAGACGTTTTTGCGTGTGTTTCGTAATATGGAGAAGTACGATCCGAACCAGAAGTTCTCAACCTGGATCTACCGGATCGCGACCAATCTGTGTATTGACCGACTGCGCAGAAAGAAACCTTCATACTCTTTGGATGCTGAACTAAATGATCAGGAAGGATCTGATGGTTACGCGATGCTCCCGAGTGATGATCGTACACCGGAAAGTGAAGCGCTCCTGTCAGAAACGCAGACACTCATTCGTGAGGCCATTGACAGTTTGCCAGCCAAGTATAAGTCCGTTATGATTTTGAGATATTTACAGGACTTGTCGCTACAGGAAATCAGCGATGTGACAGGTATGCCCGTAACAACGATCAAGACACGCGTTCATCGGGGCCGTGATTTTCTACGTAAAAAATTGGAGTATAAGTTATAAATGTTAAACGCCTTTAAATCTGGGCGAAATTAATTGAAACATATCCGAAACGGATGCGTATGTAATGTATGCAAGTCTTATGTGTGCTTTTTAATGGCTCATGGACTAAGTGATTTAAGAAAGGATTGGCTCTCATATGGATTGCAACTCGGCCGTCTCTTTAATGCATGAATGTTTGGATGAGTCGTTGTCCCCGGCCCAGAAGGTTGAACTGAAAAGTCACCTTGTGATCTGTCCGGATTGTCGCATGCGCTTTAAAGAGTTGGAACAGACGGAAATGCTACTCTTTGCCATGAAACACTATTCACCGTCTGCCTCTGATGAGCTGACCAATCGAATTATGAATGCTCTGCCCCAGCCCAAGAGACAGCAAGCATGGCTCAAATGGGTCACAGGACATCCCGCGCTGACGGCGGCAGCCTTCTTTTTGGTCGTGATGCTCTTTAGCGCCTTGAATTTCTGGAATCAGAACAACGAAATGGTCGTTAAGGGAAATAATCTGGACCAGATCGTGATTCAGGGTAACACGGTTATTGTTCCTGAAGGTAAGTCAATTGCTGGCGATCTTACGATAGAAAATGGAACCGCACAAGTATATGGTGATGTGAACGGCAATCTGACGGTTATCGACGGACAACTGTTTCAGGCTTCAACAGCGCATATTTCAGGTCAGGTGAAAAGTATTGATCAGGCGCTGGACTGGTTCTGGTACAAAATAACCAATATGGTAAATGAAGTGGCTTATCGCTAGAACAGGGTAAAATCTTCAATGGTATATACCAAGCAGGGTACCTCCAGAGTGCATGGGGTACTCTTTTTTTATACGAAAACTTTGTAATTCATGGTAAATGTGATGTTTATGTGCAGTTTGAGACTGCCGTAACTTGCAACCTGAACGTTAACGTTATAACCTAGATACTAAAGAGAACATACTACTACATATAGATACGCATTTTGCACAAATCAAATGATGCAAAAATGCGGAGACAAAGGATTATATAAAATCCTAATGGGTTAATATGAGATCAGGGTTTACTCATCAATGGGGATAGCGGGGGCTGGCTTATGAATTATTTTGCTGACTTAACGTGGACAGAGTCCATTAAGGACGTTATCGATATATTGATCGTTACCTATATTATGTACAAACTGATTCTGCTTGTGCGGGGTACGCGTGCGGTTCAGCTCCTAAAGGGCATTCTGTTCCTTGTGCTGATCTGGGCATTAAGTACGTGGCTAAACCTGTATACGCTCAAATGGTTGATGAACCAGATGTTTACGTTTGGTGTCGTTGCGGTGTTCATTATCTTTCAGCCGGAACTGCGCCGTGGTCTGGAGCAATTGGGACGCGGTAAGCTGTTTGGACGTTCAGCGGCAGCGAGTGATGAAGAATTAACCGTGTTAATTGGTGAGATTATTAAGTCTGTTAATTATTTGTCACGGCGTAAAATTGGTGCATTGGTCGTATTTGAACGCGAAACGGGTCTGAACGATTACACGGAATCGGGCATTAAGATGCACTCTCTGGTCAGCTCGGAGCTGATGATTAACATCTTTATTCCAAATACACCGCTCCATGATGGAGCCGTCATTATACAGGGAAAACAGATTTCGGCGGCAGCCTGTTATTTGCCATTATCAGAAAATCCGTTTATCAGTAAAGAATTAGGAACACGCCACCGTGCAGCAATCGGGATTACCGAAGTTGCAGATGCGATCTGTTTGGTTGTCTCCGAGGAGACAGGACAGGTGTCGCTGGCGATGAATGGACAGGTCGTTCGTGATATTAAGGAAGAATCGCTGATTGCCAAACTGTATGAGGAGTTGCGCCCTACATCCAATCTGAAAAAGAATGGCTGGACAACCTTCTGGAAACGGAAGGGAGGACGTAACAATGGATAAGTGGTTTAACAATAATAACTTTGCCAAAATACTTGCACTTGCGGTGAGTCTGCTGCTCTGGTTCATGATTCATCTGGATGAAGTACCGACCACTCCTACGATTACGACAGGCACAACCAACAAGGTTGTGGAACGTACGGTGCCTGTTCAACCTTATGGATTAGACAGCAACAACTATGTGCTTACTTCATTAAGTACGGATGAGGTCCGGCTGGAGATCAAAGGACAGCGCTCAATGCTAACATCGATTTTTACCAATGACGATTATAAGGTAATGGTCGATCTGAGTCAGGTGAAAGATGGGTCCAATACACTGCCGCTGGTACCTGATCTGCCTTCCGGGGTAGAAGTGGTCAGCATGGAACCTTCCATGGTTACCGTGAATGTAGAAAAATTGGGCACCAAATCTTTCAATGTGAATATTGTACCCGAAGGGGAACCATCCGCCGGATACAGCGCTGGAACGCCTGTAATTGAACCTTCAGCACCGGTTAAGGTAACTCTGCCCGAAGGGCAACTTGAGGCTGTAGCGAAGGTCCAGGGCAGTGTGAGCGTGAAAGATGCCAAGGAAGATGTCATACAGAAAAAAGTGAAGCTTCAGGCATACGATGCTGAAGGCAAGGTCCTTGAAAATGCGATTATAACGCCTCAGACGGTTGAAGTCCGTGTTCCGGTCAATCAGCCCTATACATCTGTACCCTTAAGAATCAAATATTCGGGACAGCTGCCGGAAGGCTTGGTACTCTCCACGGTAGAGCCAAGCGTGAAAGAAGTCTCGCTTTATGGATCAGAGGATGCGCTTGCGGGTATACAGTCCTACGACCAAGTAACCCTTGATCTTACGCAGTTTGATCAGTCGGGTACGTCGACAGTTAACGTGGACTTGACGCCGCCTTCCGGTTTTGAGAAAATCGAGCCTAGTTCGATTCAGATTAAGGTAACCATATCCCCATTTGACGAGGCAGAGGAGACGACCAAAGTCTTTCCGAACGTCCCCATTACTCTTACAGGTGCGGGGAACGGACTGGAAGGTACGCTGGTTACGCCTCGAAGTGGCGGTCTGAACCTCACACTTACAGGCTCAGCAAGTATGCTTGAGGGTCTGAGTAGTGATGATCTCACGTTGACCGGGGATCTTGCTGGACTTGCGGTCGGAACGCATGAGATCAAGCTTGAAGCCGACTTGCCCCGTTTTGCCAAGCTGGATGAATCATCCAATGCTCTGAGTGCGACGGTCAAAATTAGCGAAAAGGCTGAAGATACCACGACCACTCCTGGCGAAGAACCGACGGACGAGGGAACGGTAGCACCTGACCCTACACCAGCCGAGGTTGAAAATGGGGAAACAGAGCCTGTTCCTGATGAAGAAGAAACGGAATCGAATACGGATAATCAGGATCAGGGCCAACAGGGGAGTACCACCAATCGTGGGAATTTAAATAACAATAACAGCGGTACTGGCAGTAAAAGTGGCTCGAATCCATAAACGTTCTAATTCTAAAATTCTTAAAAAATAATAATAGTGCTCGTATATGATGCGAATAGAAGGAGTTAAATCATGGGGAAATATTTTGGTACAGACGGTGTAAGAGGGGTTGCCAATAAAGAGTTAACGGCAGAGCTGGCTTACAGCATTGGACGTTGTGGTGGTTACGTGCTTGCAGGTGGTGTGGAAAGACCGAAAGTGGTTATCGGCATGGATACTCGTATCTCGGGATTGATGTTGGAATCCGCACTGGTTGCAGGACTGTTGTCCATTGGCGCTGATGTGATTCGTCTGGGCGTTGTATCCACTCCGGGAGTGGCGTATATTTCACGTTTGTTGAAAGCTGACGCGGGCGTGATGATCTCGGCTTCCCACAATCCGGTTGAGGATAACGGAATTAAGTTCTTTGGCGGAGATGGCTTCAAGCTGTCTGATGAAACAGAGAACCGTATTGAAGAGCTGATGGATGCGGAGACAGATCAATTGCCACGGCCAGTTGGTGGCGGTCTGGGTACCGTAACGACGGACGAAGAATCTCGTTATCGTTACCTCGACTTCTTGAAAACAACAGTAAATGAGTCGTTCTCTGGACTTAAAATTGTTTTGGACTGTGCAAACGGAGCAGCTTATGAGCTGGCACCGAAATTGTTCAGTGAACTTGGTGCAGAAGTCATTGCCATTGGCGCTGAGCCTAACGGCCTGAATATCAACGAGCAATGTGGATCAACTCATCCAGAGAACCTGAAACAAGAAGTGCTCAAACATGGAGCGGATCTGGGTCTTGCTTTTGACGGAGATGCGGATCGTCTGATTGCTATTGATGAGACAGGCGCTGAGGTGGATGGAGACTTCATTCTGTGTATCTGTGGTGATGCGATGAATCGTGCAGGCAAGTTGAAGGATAGTACTGTTGTATCGACCGTTATGAGTAACATCGGATTCTACAAAGCAACGGAGAAACTTGCACTGAAAACAGCTAAAACGGCAGTAGGTGACCGTTATGTGATGGAAGAAATGCGTCGCGGCGGTTACAACCTGGGCGGAGAGCAGTCTGGCCATGTTATTTTCCTGGATTACAATACAACCGGAGACGGTATGTTGACTGCGATTCAACTCGTGGATACGCTCAAGGCTTCCGGTAAAAAACTGAGTGAACTCAAAGCGCTGATGACCCAGTACCCACAAGTATTGGTCAATGTGCGTGTTGAAGATAAGAGCAAATACGAAGGCAATTCTGCGATCGAGCAAGCTATTGCTACAGTAGAGCAACAACTCGGCGATAATGGACGTGTACTCGTTCGTGCTTCAGGTACTGAATCCCTGATCCGTGTTATGGCGGAAGGACCAGATAAAGACGAACTTGAACAATTTGTGTCTCAGATCGTAGATGTAGTGCAAAAAGAACTGGTATAGGACTGGAAGAAATCCCTTCTGCATACGGTTCTATAAGGGAATTGTTGTGTAGAAAGGGTATATTATTCATGAATATTCCTGCGTCCCGGCCTGATGAGACCATGGGTCCGTTTATCCGGTCGGGATTGTGGGTAAATATGCTGAAATTGTCACAGGTACTTTGCTCCATTGCAAAATGGACCTGACGTGCATATAATGAGTGGAGTCGTCATTCAGACACAGAAAGTGAGGGACGTAAGGTTACAGTTACACAAGCGCCAGAGCTTGGAGTTGCGCGGGAAGATGTTGATCAGGATTTTTTCTAGGTTGAAGAACGGCTGATTAACATCAACGGCAATCAAGCTGACGAGGTGGAGGTGTTCGGATTGTTCGGCGGGGACCTCCCGGTGAAGCACCAGAGCCGTAAACCGGATTGCGGAAAATGGATAGGTGACTGTCCACACAACGCGCCGGTGTAGGTGCAAGAGTTAAACTAAAATTCAAATGAATGTGCGTGAAGAGCGTAAACAGTACGCGGACGGGAAAATGATGTACATTCATGATTGCATTCATAACAGCTTATGATGACTGCGGGGCGACATGAGGTCGCTCTGATCATTGATAATTGAATAGGTAGCAAGTATTCATGAAACGTTAGGCAATCACTCATTTTTCCGATATGCCGCCTCTGCCTGTTTCTCTTCGTGACACAGTATTCATATACAAACGGAGGAAATAAATTATGTGCGGTATTGTTGGATATATTGGTAATAAGAACACTCAATCGGTATTGGTCGAAGGGTTGAAGAAACTCGAGTATCGTGGTTATGATTCTGCAGGTATCGCGGTATTCACACCGGAAGGTCTGCAAATCACGAAAGCTCTCGGTCGTCTTGCGAATCTTGAAGCCAAGCTGGATGGTGCACCACTGGTAGGTAATGCCGGAATCGGACACACACGTTGGGCAACTCATGGTAAACCATCGGATGAGAACTCCCACCCACACACGGATGGAAGCCAGAAGTTCTCTGTTGTGCATAACGGTATTATTGAGAACTACCTGGATCTGAAGGATGAATTGATGGCTCAAGGTCATACGTTCACTTCCGAGACAGATACTGAGGTTATCTCTCACCTGATCGCACGTGAATACAATGGTGATATCGTTAAAACAGTGCAAAAAGTAATCACGTTGCTGCGTGGTGCATTCGCACTGGGTGTATTGACAGAGCATGAGCCTGAGAAACTCGTAGCTGTGCGTCAAGCAAGCCCATTGATTATTGGTATTGGTGAAGGCGAGAACTTCATTGGTTCCGACATCCCGGCAATTCTGGAACATACACGTAATGTGTACATTCTGAATGATGGTGAAATGGCTGTATTGACACATGATGCTGTCGAATTGATGACGATTGAAGGCAACTTTATTTCTCGGGAAATGATTCGTGTCGATTGGGATGCTGTAACCGCAGAAAAAGGCGGATTCGAGCACTTCATGCTGAAAGAAATTCATGAGCAACCAAAAGCATATCGTGATACAATGCTGGGTCGCATTGATAATGAAGGTAAGAAAGTTCAACTTCCTGAGTTGAAAATGACAGAAGAACAAATTAAAAATATCCGTAACGTTCAAATCATTGCATGTGGTACAGCGTACCATGCAGGTCTGGTTGGACGTACAGTGATTGAGCAATTGGTGCGTATTCCGGTTGAAACAGATGTGGCTTCCGAGTACCGGTACCGCTCCCCAATCGTGCACAAAGATACACTCGTAATCGTAGTAAGCCAATCCGGTGAAACTGCCGATACGCTTGCTGCATTGCGCGAAGCACAATCCAATGGCGCACATGTACTGGCAATCACGAACGTAGTGGGCAGCTCCATTGCACGTGATGCAGATGATGTTATCGCAACATTGGCAGGTCCTGAAATTGCAGTAGCTTCTACCAAAGCGTATACTTCGCAGTTGATCGCCTTCAACTTGCTTGGTCTGTACCTTGCACAAGTTCGTGGTACTCAATCTGCAGAAGAGATCGAACACACGCTGGCAGCAATGCAAGCATTGCCTGAGCAAGTGGAATCCATGTTGGAGCAAGCGGAAGCAATCAAAGGATATGCAGAGCAAATCTCCAAACATGAACATCTCTTCTTCATCGGTCGTGGTCTTGACTATGCAGTAGCTCAAGAAGGATCGTTGAAGCTGAAAGAGATCTCTTATATTCACTCTGAGGCGTATGCTGCGGGTGAGTTGAAACATGGTACGCTTGCATTGATCGAAGATGGTATCCCTGTTATTGCCCTGGCAACGCAGGAGAACGTACTTGAGAAAACAGTGAGCAACATTAAAGAAGTGAAAGCACGTGGCGCAGATGTGCTGGCAATTACGTACGAAGAGCACGTAACAACTCTGTTGAAATCCGTAGACCAAGCGTTTGCGATTCCTAAGACGTTGCCTTTGCTTAGCCCGGCTCTGTCTGTAGTTGCGCTGCAATTGCTGGCATACTACGCTTCCCTGGCACTGGGTCACGATGTGGATAAACCACGTAACCTGGCGAAAAGTGTAACGGTTGAGTAACGGATTGTTAACTTCTTATAATATTTAAGTATATAAAAGAGGGTCCTGATGACATTTGTCATTAGGACCCTTTTTGTTATGAACATACCCATTATGAATCTATGGCTAAAATTCCTATGTCAAAATCAGTAGAGGAGAGGGCACATTTATGAAATCCTTTGACTGATAGCCGAGGCTATAGGATAAGTACTCTGATGTTATAGGGACGCACAAAGAGTTTATCCATTTCTCAAAATAATATACAATGATAGTTGTTATATGAACTTATATCCTTAGTTCAGAGATAATGCATCTTAATGACTCTCCACATGATCAGTTTTTAACTGGTATGCCCATGAGCAACAGGATATGCAATGAGTGTGAAAATGATGCTCATAATAGCCTTATCCATGGTCATGTTTGTTTTGAAATTTACTATGGTTACGCCCAAGTCGTAATCGTTTCAACCGGGAGACGATAGGAAGGATATCCATCTTTGGCTGCTTTACCTATGGAGATCAACATCACGGGCTGGAAGCGTTCTTTATCCAAGCCGAAAACTTCAGCAATCTGGTCTTTGTCATAACCGGCCATAGGGTTCGTATCATAGCCATGAGCACGGGCAACGAGCATGAGTTGCATGGAAATGAGGCCTGAGTCAATGAGGTTCATATCACGCAATTCGGATGCGTTTATGTTCGCATAGTAAGGTTTTACCTGCTGCATCTGCATATCCATGATGTCTTGTGGCATATATCCAAGTTCGACTGATTTGCTGAAGATCTCTTCCATGTATTCAACGTTGTTAGCATCGTAGAATACGGCAATGACAGCCGAAGACGTTAGTGCCTGTGTCTGGTTAAAAGAGGCCAGTGGTGCAAGCTTCTCTTTGCCTTCAGCACTGTCGATGACAAGAAAACGCCACGGTTGCATGTTAATGGCCGAAGGGGCACGTGAAGCTTTCGCCAGTATCTCGGTCATCTCCTCGCGGCTGATTTTCACTTCAGGGTCGTAGGTTTTAACGGAATGGCGCTCCAAGACGATGTTATCAAAATCATTTGTTTTGTTGAGGGTATTCCATATGAAAATTAGTGAAGTGGCGAGCAGGGTAAACCTTCCGATATCCACTATTCGGTATTATGAGAAAATAGATATTATCACGGATGAACATGTGCTGAGAGATCATAATAATTATCGAATATATGCGGATAGCATTATTCAGCATCTGGAAGTGGTCAAACAATGTTTAGCTGTTGGTTTTACGATTCATGAGATTCAATCTATGGTCTCTAAACATGGGTTTTCGAGTAAAGATCAAGCAAGCATTATCCAAGCCAAAATATCAGAAATTGAAGAAGCGCAAAAACAATTAGAGCATTCCAAACAAAATCTGTACGAAATTCTTAAAGCGGATATCACATGTGAGGATGGTTTTGGTAAGTATTGAGCCGGACGTTCCTTTTGAGCTTTTCATTCAGTACGTTCTTACATCAAATCGATTCAATCGAGTACAGACCGTCCTGTAAACGTAGACTACCGGGCTGCCCGATTTCCACCTTAACCTCCGTGGCAAATACACCAGGCATACGGCCGTCTGGGAACCAGGGCATCTGTTTATCAATGACAATAAACATGCCTTCTGCGTCACCCGTGGGGGAGAATTTCTTTCCGTCTCCAGCAAAGGGTTCAAGTTGATAATGCCCATTCAACGTGCTCATCGTCTCAGGAACATCATCGACAGGCAGGCCGATTTCACTAATGCACAGCAGATGCTTCGCTTCGAAAGCTTCCTCGACTGCATTATCGAGTGAGTGGTGAGCGATGAATTCCATCAAGTTTCCGTTTGGATCATAGAAATAGAAGGCTGTTGCATTCCAGTAAGGGAAATAAAATTCATCCTTTCCATCCTTGGAAAGCAACGGAATGTTACGGTCTTGGGCCCACCTTTTCGCATCAGCAAGTTTATTCGTTGGAATCGTAAACGCTACATGATAGTATGGCTTCTCTTGCTCTGGCGCCTTCTTGAAAGAAAGGACCGAGTCTCCGGCACGGAATGAAACGAATGTTGTACTATCCTCCACAAGCTCCAACTCCAGTACTGTACCGTAAAACTCCTTTATGGCCTCGATCTGATGTGCCAACAAACCAACTTCTCTTATTCTCATTTCAATATCTCTCCTTTTAAACTCACCTTTGATTGAAATACTCGATTGTCTTCTCAATAAATGCTTTAGCTGATTGTGTCAGGTAACGGTCGGACCGATGGATGATCTCAAAGTGTCGGTATGGCGGATCGTCTGTAATTCGAATGCAACGTAGCGTGGGTTCATTCATGGCTTGGATCAGAGGATAAGGCAGCAGTGTTCCTCCGACGTTGGCTTTGACCAGGCTAATGATAGAGGTTGCCGAACTGGTCTCCATGATGGTGTTTAGGGTGAATCCATATTTACGGCAATAACCGTCGACTAATTCTCTGCCCGTAAATCCTTCTGGAAACATCACCGTTTGAATATCACGCAGTTCCTGGATTCCAATCGTGCTTCGGTCAGCCCAATCATGATTCTCGGAAACGACCAGTACATACTCTTCACTGCACAAAGGAATGCGTACAAGCCGATCATCAGGGGCAGACGTGATCTCGATGCCGATGTCGACTTCATTTTCCAACACTTGATTCACGACATAGATCGAAGAAATCACTTTCAATTGCACTTTGGGGAATCGAGCATGAAAATCAACGAGCAGTGGAGTGAGACGGTAATCCAAATCGGATGGAAGAACACCAATGACTAATCGACCTCGCTGATCATTACGGAATTCAGCTAGCGCATCTTGGGTATTCTGTAAATGCCGGATCATCTGTACACAGTGCTCCAGAAACAGAGACCCTGCCTGGGTCATCACAATCTTTTTGCCAACACGATCAAATAAAGGAACACCAAGTTCATCCTCCAACCCACGTATTTGTTGACTCAACGTAGGTTGAGATATGCCAAGTTTCTCAGCTGCCCGGGTAAAATGAAGCTCCTCACACACCATAATAAAGTTTTCCATTTGACGAATCTCCATGAATTCACCTCCAATCATTGGTTTTAGTAATCATTTTAATAGAAACAATAGTATTGTTCAATCATTATATTGAATCTATACTTAGTCAGTGTACCAACCCAAGATCCTTTCGCGGCCCAATAAGATCTTGGTAAATGTATCGATACTACTACCATGAGGTGATCCATAATGAAACTTTTCTATATTGTATTGGCGCTTATCCTGGCTTCACTAAACTTGAGACCACCCATTACATCGATTTCTCCGCTAATGAGCACCATACAGCATGATCTGGGTTTGAGCGGTATGACCGCCAGTCTGTTAACTACACTACCGGTATTATGTATGGGCATATTCGCTCCGTTCTCCGTAAGAATAAGTAGAAGGTGGAGGAATGAAGGTGCCATTGTGCTGGCTTTAATCCTTATTGGGTTAGGTACGGGATTACGATTGTTCGTGGGTGCAACCCCGTTAATGATGTTCACTTCTTTTCTGTCGGGTGTAGGGATTGCATTGGCAGGGCCGCTGTTGTCCAGCTTCATTAAGCAGTATTTTCCTAACCGAGTGGCAGCTATGGTAGGCATCTACTCTACAGCGATGGTGATGGGGGCCAGCATTAGCGTGGGACTATCGGTTCCGCTCCAGCATGCGCTGGGTGGATCTTGGAAAGGGTCTTTAGCCACGTGGGCATTACTCGCAGTCATTGCATTACCGATCTGGTTGAAATTGGCCTATTCTGCGCGCACAGAGCGACAATCCGGTAAAACTACGGCTGTAGTTCATTCACCACTTCCGGTGAAGAACAGGCGTGCCTGGGTGCTGACACTGTTCTTCGGATTGATGGCCGCGATCTTCTATTCATTAACCGCCTGGCTTGCGCCAGCCATTCATAGCCATGGATATAGCCAAGAGACTGCTGGCAACATCCAAACGTTATTTACATTGATATCACTGCCCTCAACGTTATTCATTCCCATGCTTGTACACCGGTACCAAAGACGTGTCTTCTGGCTTGTTGGATGTGCGATGTTGGAGTTAATAGGTGTCCTGATGCTGAACCTCTCTGTCAGTCCGTGGCTCGCGGCGATCCCACTCGGTATTGGCGCAGGTGGACTGTTCCCGATTGCACTCATGTTGCCGATTGATGAGACAAACAATGCTCAGGAAGCAAGTAGCTGGTCCGCTATGACTCAATCTGGTGGCTATATCTTGGGAGCACTGGGGCCGCTTGCGATTGGTTGGCTCCACGATCTGACAGGCAGTTTCGTGCAAGCATTCTATGGTTTGGCTATCATCATCGTGCTGCAGATTATCGTTCAATTGGCTATTGGCAATAAGAAAAGCTCAAAAGTTGTTGGCCATGAGCAGGATCTAAAAGGCATGTAAAGTAAAATGGACATAGAGATATGATCTTTATACATGATCTAACAAGTCCATATAGTACTGCCGTAATGATTCTTTTAACGTGTCCGGTTCCATGATCTTAATGGATTTGCCGAATCCTGCGAGGTACCGAGTGATGAAATCAATTTCATGAGGCTCATACGAACCGACAAGAAGCATTTGTGCCGATTCACTTCCCGGTTCATTGACGTGCATGATCTGCATAGATGGAAAATGTTCTTGCTGGAAAAGGTCAACCCCGGCTTCATCAATCAGGCACTTGAATGAAGTTGCTTGTTCCGATGGTTCCCATAACGAATGGGTATCCTGTGCTTGAAGTTCACTAACATGAGCTAAAGGTTCAATGTCGGACACTTCAGCTGAAGTGATCCGGTCGCAGCGGAACACTCGGTATGCTTGTTTATTCAGATCATAGGCCTGGCAATACCAGTAGCCCCTCTTGGCATAGAGCGTGATAGGTTGAATGGTACGGATGGTGAAGCTGGATGTGCGAGATGGTGAACTCGATGGCTCAGGATCGGAATGGTTTGCAGAAGCCGGCCCTGTATCAGTAGATCTTCGTTGATCAGGATACGTAATCTGGATCACTATATTTTGCACTGCAGCCATTAACAGAAACTCCAAATGCTCGCTATCGCGAATCTGCTCCGTATGTCTGAAGGATACCCGGTGTTGAATGTTCTCAATATCCTGTCGTTGCTTGTCGGATAAGGCGCTCATAAATTTCTCATGAATGGTACGGAAAGAAACCTGGAAGGGTAAGCTGGAGAAGCTGCGGAGGGCCTGCATCGCAAAATAAAGGGCATGAAGCTCCCCCGTATTAAACGAAATGGGAGGCAGCTGCATCTGTTGCAGCAGTCGGTATCCGCCGTAGCGTCCATATTCGACATAGATGGGCGCACCCAACTCTTCCAATGAAGCGATATCTCTTAACGCGGTTCGCTTGGAGATCTGGAACTCCTGCATAAGATCTTGCAGGGTGAACTGTTGTTTTTGATTAATATAGCGTAGCATCTGGTTCATGCGTTCTGATTTTTTCATATCGAAACCTCTTAATGGTGCCACAAGTTGGCACCTTTCGTTGTTAGCGTGCCCAGAGGCACGCATTATCTAGTTGGTGAAAGTCCAATCAAAGGAGGGGCCAAGCCACCTTTGTAGCTAGGATGCTTGCACATGGCGAGATCTGTGTGTAAAAGCGCATCGACAAAAGTACCGGTCAGAGACCGGGCGAGCGACAATCCAGGCCGCAACATCAAGTGAATCCTGCCGCGTCGTCAAAAGGGCCCTGCGAAGGGGAAAAGAGGGAGCCGAGTCTTGTGACAATGGACGAAGGCCAAGGAAGCTGTGCAGAACTTGGGACAACAGTGAAGAACCCTCCGGCGTAAAGGGAACGGCATGGCTTGAAAGATGATGCAGTGAACTGGGGAGACCCTCCCCCACACGGATTTTTTTTTTTAGGAATTCCGTAAAGAGATGCTCTATAAGTCCAAAAGACGAAGTGAAACGTCTGTGGGAAGGGAGTCCGAGGGGCTCATAGTACCGAAGAACCCAAGGACAACATAACCTTGGGGAGGGAAGGAGCCCTGCTTTGTTTATGCTTTTGGAGGAGGTACGAGTGAGTGAATGCCAACCGGCTAACAACACCAAAGGAAAAAGTTCAAAAACTCCAAGAAAAGCTAGGCCATGTGGCCAAGGAGAACAGCAAGCGTAAATTCCATGCCTTGTACGACAAAGTCTACCGGTGGGATGTCTTGTGCGAAGCCTGGAGACGAGTGAAAGCGAACAAGGGAGCGGCAGGTGTAGATGCCATGACGCTTGCGGATGTGGAGGAACAAGGAGAAATGAACTTCCTCGAGGACTGTGAACGAGCATTGAAAGAAGGCACCTACCATCCGCAGCCTGTACGGCGGCACTATATTCCCAAGAAAGATGGGAAGCAAAGACCGCTGGGCATACCCACCGTGCGCGACCGTGTCATACAGATGGCAACGAAACTGGTGATTGAACCTATCTTTGAAGCGGATTTTGAGGACGTATCCTTCGGATTTCGCCCGAAACGAAGTGCAAAAGGAGCGCTGGAACGAATTCGGAAAGCCTGCAACCGCAAAGGGAATTGGGTAATCGACGTCGATATCCAAGGTTACTTCGATAACATTAATCAAGAGAAGCTTATGAAATTGGTGCAGATGCGCATCAACGACAGGCGGATACTGAAATTAATACGGAAGTGGCTTCAGGCGGGAGTGATGGAAGAAGGAAACGAAAGGCGCTCCGATTTAGGAACACCGCAAGGTGGTGTGATATCACCGCTTCTGGCGAATATCTATCTGAACTATTTTGACCGACTATGGGAGAAACATGGAAGAGGTCTGGGAGAACTGACAAGGTATGCAGACGACTTTGTAGTAATCTGTAAAACCAAAAAGGATGCCGAGCATGCGTATGAACTCATAGGCAAAATTATGGAACGTCTGGAGCTAACCCTGCACCCGATCAAAACTCGCATTGTAGGTCTATGGACAGGAGACGAGGGATTCGACTTCCTAGGAATGCACCACCGAAAAACGAAAGCAGAAACGTCGCAAGGGAAGGTATATCACACCACGCAACAGTGGCTAACGAAAAAGGCGGAGGAACGTATTCAAGGGGTAGTCAAAGAAAGACTGGCTCCACCGAGTATGCGGTCGAAATCGTTCGCGGAGCATGTGAAATGGCTCAATCCGAAGATTCAAGGATGGAGAAATTATTACTACACGAGCTACAGCCAAAAGAGATTAGCTAAGTTGGACTGGTATATTCTGCAACGATTAACACGGTGGTACGCGAAGAAGAGACAACGTAGGAGTTGGATGAGTTCACGATCGGAAGTCAAGTATATTGCCAATATGTATGGATTAAAAACGCTATTGTAATCTCTGCATGCCCATGAATGACGAACATCGGAAAGCCGTATGAGGGAAAACCTCACGTACGGTTTGATGAGGAGGGGCTGGTTTGAATCCAGCCCTTTACTCTAGTAGTGATAAGTGTAATCCAATAGGAACAAGGAGGCAATATAATGAATTTTGAAGTGATACCATTTTTATCGATGAACGGGGATGCGGCGGCAGCCATTGCTTTTTATCAGGAGTTTCTGGGCGCCAAGGTGATATTCAAGAAAAGTTATAAAGAGATGAAGGAGATGAACCCGGGCTTCGAGTACCCTGCCGGTCAAGATGAATATATTACACATTCGGTGCTGGAGATTGGGGTCAACAAGGTCATGATTGCGGAAGAAGCAATGGACACGGAGAGAGCATGGCAGCTGGGAAACAGCACATCATTATGTATCCAATCCAAGGATAAAAGTACAATCGATCAACTGTATCATTCTCTGATGCAACATGAGGGTGTGAAGGTACTGGTACCTTACGAGCAAAATGAATTCAGCCCAGGATACGGCATTGTGCGGGACCCGTTTGGTATTGCGATTCAACTGTGTGTGACGGTGCATGATTTTTGATTGAAGTGAGGAACCACACTCATTCATTCATGCCTCAGATAAAGATTCATCACCAAAGCTTCACTTCAGTAGCCCCATAGATTAGGTATAATCTACAGTAGAGGTTTGGACAACAGAGCAGGGTGTCTGAGCAGAGAGGGGCTGGGGGTTGAAGTGAGGAAACAAGGCGCTATTGGCAAAGAGAGCAGGCTTCGTCTCTTGGAAGCAGCAGCAGAGGAGTTTGCATTGAGTGGGTTCTATCAGACAAAAATAAGTTCAATTGTTGCTCGGGCTGGGTTAACACAACCTGCATTCTATCTGTACTTTGAGAGCAAAGAAGCTGCTTTTGCAGAGCTGGTGGCAGATTTTCGTAATGGCCTCAGTCAGGCAGTGCGAGATAGTCATATCGGGCCGGGAAAGAATAGAAATGACCTCAAGGAAGCGGTCGTGGCCTCGTTGGAGCAGATCTACCGATTCCTAGGACGGAATCCCGCATTGACCCGAATTGGATTGTATCTGTCCCCGGAGTCCGTGGGCATCAAGGCTGAGATTGCCGGGCTCATGGAACAAAATCTGATTGAAGAACAGCAAGCCGGATATTATCGGCAGGATCTCGATGCGATTTTCTTCGCGGAATGTTTACTTGCTATCATTGAACGCTTAACCCTGATTAAGCTGTTGCCTGGTCGCGAAACGCCTTCGCAGTTGGCACGGCAGACGCAGGATCTCTTTTTCTACGGCATATTGGACATGCAGCAGCGAAGCTAAATGAGTTCAATAGGAAGAGCCAGACCCGGATTATCGGAGTCTGGCTCTTATTATATATGAAGCTATATGGCACTCGCAGCGTAAAAACCAGAACGAACAGCAGTACCTACTTTGCCAATCTTCACACAATCGCCCATGAGGCTGGTCTTGGTTCCGAACTTGGCTCGGATCAGCTCAGCGATCGTTGTATTCTTTCTCATCCCAAAGGCGTTAATGATCGTATCTGCTTCAATGAACACTTTGGAACCATCAGCTTTCTCTGCATGTAACCCATTAGCCTCAAAGGAGAGGACCTTGTGTCCACCGAGAATGGTCACTCCGTAGCGATCGAGCATAGGCATCAGTGCTGCACGGTTAATGTACATCACATCTTGCCCCGCTTCCGGGCGCATCTCGATGATGGTGACTTTTTTGCCTTCCATAGCCAGCTCAAGTCCCAGATCGCAACCTGTTAAACCCCCACCAGTAATGACAATATGTTCGCCGCGCACAAGTTCTTTTTGTAAATGGGCATCAATGGCTCCCACGACATTATCGTTATCGATTCCAGGGATTGGAGGCACAAGAGGTACTGCTCCTGCACCGATGAAAATATGATCAGCTGCTTCAAGTGCCGGATCATCCGGCTTGATCTCATGATTTAACTTCACCTTCACGTGTAGCTGGGTTAATTGCCGCTCATACCAGCCAATCAGGGCGCGCAACTGACCTTTGAATTCCGGGGTTGCTGCACTGGTGACCTGTCCACCGACAGTGGCTTCTTTTTCATACAGTGTAACCTCATGGCCTTTGAGTGCTGCTACACGTGCTGCTTCCAGACCGGATGGTCCACCGCCTACAACAACGACCTTCTTGGCAGTCTCCGCCTTGTGAATCGCAAAACGTTTCTCGTTCGCTGCCTGAATGTTAACTGCACAGCTGATTTTGGTATTCCGTTCGATAATCCGACCGATGCATTCCTCGTTACAACGAATACAAGGACGAATATCCTCCCGCACATTATCCCGCAGTTTGTTTGGAAGCTCGGCATCGGCAATCAATGCGCGACCAAACATGACGAAGTCAGCATTCCCGGATTCGATTAAGCGGACAGCACTCTCCGGTGTATGGCTCCCCGAGTTCAAGATGGGAATGTTCACAACCTGACGAGCAGGTTCACACATATAATCCATACAAGCATCACCCAAGTAAGCTGGCGGGAAAATGTAATCAATTCTTTCGTAGGAACCTGCATCTATATCAACGGCATCTACGCCAGCACGTTCGAGAATCTGCAACATCTCCAGACTGTCCTCTACCGTACGTCCGCCTTCAAAGCGATGATCCAGTGCCATCCGGAACAAAATGGGCATGTCTGGACCCACAGCTTGGCGGATCGCCTGTACGATCTCAACGGCGAATCGCATGCGTTTCTCTGTCGTGCCGCCATATTCATCTTCACGTTTGTTCCAGATCGGTGACATAAACTGATCGATCAAATAACCGGCGTGGGCATGAATTTCGATCCCATCAAAGCCCGCCCTTTTCAATCTGGCTGCCGAATCGGCGAATTGCTCCATAATTGTCTGTATTTCTTCCACCGTAAGTGGATGGCACAGAATTTCCGGATTATAGATGGCAGGGATGGCTGAAGCCGATACCGGAGCTTTCCCCGAACGATCGGGTAGCGCATTACGTCCAGTGCCGCAGCTGAGCTGAGCGATAATTTTGGTGCCGTAATGTTGTACTGCATCGACCAGATCCGTGAGCAATGGAATGACATAATCCTTCTCCACAATGCCTTCCAATACGCCCTGGGCTAGATCTTCCGTCAAAAATTGGGCCCCAAGGATGATCATACCCGCGCCGCCTTTGGCGCGTTCCTCATAATAGTCGATCTCTTCCAGAGAGAGGCGCCCATCAGGACTCGCTGAATTGGTTCCCATAGGAGACATGACAATTCGATTCTTCACTTCCATCGTTCCGATGCGGAATGGGGTGAATAGCTTTTCATAGGGATGATTCATGTGTGTGACCCCCTGTTGTTAATGTTGGATGAATGAAATAGACAGAAATATTGGATAATAAAATAGGTTACTCGCGAGTAATATAAGTGATAAACCCATCGTAAACGTTCAGCGATGAATTATAAGTGAAAAAAATCACAATCAATTCATGTTATCTAAATTTATGGAGCAGAGTATAGGTTACGAATCATCTAGAATAACAGAGGGAGTTGCTCTTGGCGATGTAATACAAAAGTGTATGCTTCTATGCTTTGTGTTACGATACGTACAAGTAGACGCGATCGGAAGGATGTTCTGTCACTACATGATTAATCACAGTTACGTTTAACGGATGGGGATAAGCTATTGAGTCGCACACGTTTTATTACATTTATTATAGGTGTCGTTGCCTTGTTTATCGCACTGAATGTGCTCTCTTTTCTGGAGGATGAGCATGCTCCGAAGGCGCATGAAGGGGTACTGGATCTGCGTCAGGTCGGAGGTTTGAAAGAGGGCGATATCGCCCTAAATGGAGAGTGGCTGTTTTATCCGGGGCAGTTACTGGATGGAACAGAGAAGACGAGCGTTCATGAATATATCGCTACCGTTCCTGGCAATTGGCGGTCGGCCATTGAACCTTATCTTCACAAGGGGGCGTTCGGGTATGGGACGTATCGTTTGAAAATATTGCTGGATGCCGAAGGAGAATCTGCACAGCAAATCGCCTTGCGTGTTCCCTTAATTCGTACAGCCCACACGTTGTTTGTTAACGGGGTACAGATTGGTTCGAACGGAGTTGTCTCGACAAGCGCCGGACAATACAGTCCCCAAGTAGAGCCCTATATCTCACATACGGAGATAAGCGGTTCCGAAGTGAATATTGATGTGCAGGTAGCCAACTATGATTTTGCGAATAGCGGGGGAATGATTGAACCCATTCAGATAGGCAGTATGGATGCTATATACCAATCGCAGCAGAGGAATGTGGCTTTTGAATTTGGCATTCTGGTTGTATTTGGTTTTCTGAGTATGATTTTTGGATTCATGCATTATCAGTCACCGCGAAGCGGCTGGATCTATATGTCTCTTTTTTTCATTAGCATGATGGTCACCAGCTCGTATCAGGGAACCAGATTATTATTCTGGCTTTGGCCTGACCTTACATATGCTACGGGCTTCATTGTATATTTTCTGTCCATCGTAGGCCTTACGTTCTGGATGTTTATGTTTGTCGCCTGTCAATTGGAAACGGTGATTAGACGTTGGGTGAGATACGCGGTGTACATTTTCAATGCGGCATTCATTATTTTGCTATTGATATTGCCGATTGACATGGTGTCACATCTGGTCGTGGTACTAGTGATCCAAAATGTGGCCGTGTATAGTTACTCTTTAGTGATCCTGCTTCGGAGTTTCCGAGGTGGCGATCCAGTTGCTGGACATCGGTTTTTAGCCTTTTTTATGTTTGCCGCACATAGCTGGTCCAACGTCTTATTGCAGCTCGGTCTCACCCACATGGGTGACTGGTACTTTATTCAGGTCTTTCTCTTCTCGGGTTTGTTTATCCTGATGTTTGTGCAGCAATTTGTACTGACTTATAGACGCTTGAAGCGACTATCCCTTGAGATGAAGCGTGTCGAGCGGTTCAAGAATGAATTCATGGCGAATATCTCGGATCAAATGAAGACTCCACTTCAGGCTCTGATTAGTATCGCTGATGCACGGCTTCAATCAGACCATCACCTTACAGCTGACCAGAGACAGGATCTGCAATTGCTTACATCGATGGGGTGGATGATGCGCAGCATGGTGGATGATATACTCGACTTCTCGCAAATTCGTGAGCAGCAAATATATTTGACGATCCGGTCCGTTGATTTCTATGCATTAGTGGATGAAGTGGTGGAACGTGTCCGATATATGGTATATGACCATTCCATAGTAATTACAAGCCATGTGGACAAGACATTGCCACGAGTAGCTGCCGATGAGCAACGCTTGCATCAGATTCTGGCAGGTGTGCTCCAGCATAGCTTGAAGGTTACCGTTACAGGTACCATCCAGGTTGAAGCTTCAGTAGTGAACGGGATGGTTGAAGTTCGTGTCCATATGCAGGGGGGCGCCATTTCATTGGAGCAGATCGTGCTTACCCGTGCGTTGTTCGAATCCAGGCTGGATCAGGATCATGCACATATGCATCACAATCCGGATGCTCCAGGGTTATATCTGGTCAAAGCTCTAACAGAATTGCATCATGGGAAGGTATATGTACCCGACAGTGAATCTGGAGTAATGGATATTATACTTACGCTACCGTTAAGTGCAGATTCGTCCAGAGATGAAACACAAGCTCTATTGTCGTCTATGGTTGAGCAGAAGGCGGCAGTTCAGTTGGTTGATAACCGTATTCTGAATATGTCATTGAACCGAAGTAATCGATTTATATCCAGTGTGTACCATATTATGATTATTGATGATGATGCGCTGAATTTGAATCTGCTACTGCCTATTCTGAATCTGGATGATTATCGTGTGACTGTGGTGAGAAATCCGGAAGAAATCATGCAGGGCATGCATCCATTGGATGAAATGGATCTGATTATCGTAAACCGCACGCTGTCTGGCATATCAGGTACCGTTATATGTGGCAAAATCCGTGAACAGTTCACCATGTTTGAACTACCCATTCTGTTACTGATCTCTGCATGGCAAGGGGATCGCGCGCTGGAAGCCGGATTAGCCGGGGCTAATGATTTTCTGCGCAAACCGGTGGAAGGTTCCGAACTTCGTGTCCGTGTACGTACCTTGCTACAGATGAAACGTTCCGTTGCTGAACGCATTCGCATGGAGCTGGCCTTTCTACAGGCGCAGATCAAGCCGCATTTTCTGTTCAATACTCTGAATTCCATTGCAGCACTAAGCAAAAGCAAACCTGCACAGATGAATGAACTGCTCAATGAATTGGGGAATTACCTGCGGGAAAGCTTCCGTTTTGACAACACGAATCCACTGACGCCTTTCAATCGGGAGTTAAAATTGGTGCAGTCCTATCTACATATTGAAAAGGTAAGATTTGACGATTGGCTGGACTTTAAGATTGAAGTGTTGACCTCAACAAACTTCCGAGTCCCTCCGCTGACCATTCAACCCTTGGTGGAGAATGCCGTACGTCATGGTATTATGCGACGTGCTGAGGGGGGACGCATTCTGATTCGGGTTACGCGGGATGAACAATTCATCCTGATTACGGTGAAGGATGACGGGGTAGGCATGCCGACGGAAACACTGGAACGGATTATGGAGGGGCCAACGGTCGAAGGTGGAATCGGCATCCGAAATATTGAGCGTCGACTCAAACAGCTATTCGGATGGGGACTGCTCATACATAGTTCCCTCGAACAGGGAACCGAGATTCAAGTCCGGCTTCCAATAGAAAAGGTGGGATTTCATGAAAGCGATACTGGTGGATGATGAACCGCTCGCGTTGAATCATCTTGCGGAGGAACTGGAGCGCATTAGCGATCTGGACATTATCGGGAAATACCGCAGTCCCAGACAGGCTCTCGAGCATATCGTACAGGTTCGACCGAATGTCGTTTTTCTGGATATTGAGATGCCTGAAATGAGCGGGATTGAACTGGCTGAGCGTATTCTGCAACAACTTCCAGCGACCAAAATTGTGTTTGTCACGGTATATGATGAATATGCAGTCAAGGCGTTTGAACTCAATTCACTGGATTATCTGCTGAAACCATTGCAGACAGAGCGGCTGGAGAAGACGATTCATCGATTGTTGCTAACGTCTGATCCTACCGAACGATTCCCGGATTCGCAGGTTATGCTTCATTGCCTTGGTCCACTGCAGTTTGAAAAGGCGGGGAGCCCGCCCATCACCATAAGATGGAAGACATTCAAAGCCCAGGAACTCTTCTCGTTCCTGCTGCAATATCGAGATAAACCTGTTCGCAAGCAGGTGCTGCTTGAACAGTTGTGGCCTGAGATTGAATGGAAACGCGGAGTAACCCAGCTCTACACAGCCATCTATCAGATTCGCAAACAACTACAGTCGGAGCAGGTTAATATCCAGATTTTCAACCTCGATGAAGGATATATGCTGCAATTGAACGGGGCATCCCTGGATATGGACACGTGGGAGAAAAGGGTAGCAGAAGCGCCTGCCGTTACAGCGTTAACGATGGATCTTCATTTACAGATTTCGTCTCTCTACAAAGGTCCATATCTGGGGGAAACAACGTATTTGTGGGCCGAAATGGAGCGACGCCGACTGCGCAATCTCTGGCTTCGCCATGAGAAGCAAATCGCTGATTATTATATCGCTGCCCGTCAGGATGAAGATGCTGTTGCACATTATCTCAAAATACAGCGCATGTTGCCTGATGAGGAAAATATATATGTGGTTCTGATGAACCTGTATCATCGACTCGGTGATCGACGTTCGGTCGAGGTACAGTATAGCCTGTTATGCCGTATGTTGAGTCAGGAAATGGACATGCTGCCTCATCCAGCTGTTCAGGAATGGTTCGAAAGCTGGAAATCCAATCGTTCAACCTAAGCCTACTTGCCCTGGCAAGTGGGTTTTTTTATGGTCCACTGCTTTCGAAAGTTATTTTGACTGGGACTTATGGTTCAGGTTTCAGAAATGTTTCAAATCGATGTTCTATAATGAAATAAGTAACATGTAGAGAGAGGCATCGATAATGGAACATACACTGGAACACAGTATTCAACATGGCATGGGTTCACATGATAACGTACTTGTCCTGATTTCATATTTGATTGCTGTTGCGGCTTCGTATAACGTTCTGGACCTCACGAGCAGAATTAACAAAGCCAGCGGTAGAAGTCGTTGGTTATGGCTATGTTTTGGCGCAATTGTCATGGGGATGGGCATCTGGTCCATGCATTTTGTCGGCATGATGGCGATGTCACTGCCATTCCCCGTTTCTTATGATCTTATCATTGTGCTGATCTCCGTGGCTGTAGCCATTGTGGCATCTTTGGTGGCGTTACTGGTGGTCTCCCGGCAGAGACTATCACTGTTACAGTTATTGGGCGGTGCCTGCCTGTTTGCGCTCGGTATCGTGTTGATGCATTATATCGGGATGTATGCGATGCAGGTGGAGATCCGATACGATGCCATGTATGTCGTGTTATCGGTCGTGATTGCGTGTGCTGCTTCAATTACAGCCCTGTGGTTATCGTTATATTTTCTTAAATCGGGTACACGTCATGATGTCTGGAAAAAGGTTGGAAGTGCCCTCATTATGGGAGGGGCCATTGCGGGCATGCATTATACAGGTATGATGGCAGTGCATATTGAATCGGACATGCCCCCGAACACGGTCATATCTTCATTAAACATGCTTTTGGACCAGAAGCGTCTGGCCTATTTTATTTCCATGGGTACGTTATTTACGCTGGGATTGTCGCTTGTTAGTCTGTACATATCAAGACTGTTTTCCAAACAGGAGTCGGAGAAGAAAGAGAACGAAAAATGGTATAGATCGCTCTATGAGCATAATCAGGATGGTATTATTTCCATTGATCTTCACATGCGAATTGTTGGAATTAATCCGGCAGCAGCCCGAATTGGTGGCATTAAGGAGAAACAATTAAAAGATCAATCCGTAAGTGCCCTGTTAACCATGATTGTGGAGGAGGATCGGGAACGCATCAGGCATATGTTCGGACGTGCTACGGATGGTGAAGAGATGAAGTACGAGACTGTCATCTATAGCACCAATCAGGAACGGGTTGAACTTGGTGTGGTGCTCGCACCCGTCATTGTAGATAAACAGGTGGTGGGAAACTATATCATCATGAAGGACATCACGGACGAAAAACGCGTAAAGGTGAGAAACTATCACCTGGCTTTTCACGATGAATTGACTGGACTGCCCAATCGCAGAATGTTTAATCAGAGGTTATCGGAAACGATGGAGTCGCATCGTTATGAGCAAAAGCAGTTTGCCGTCATGGTTCTTGATCTTGACCGATTCAAAGTTATTAATGACTCACTTGGACACATCTATGGAGATCTGTTTCTGCAGGAGATGAGCCGACGGATTAAGGATGAACTGAATGGTGAGGATGTAACGGTTGCCCGAATGGGTGGAGATGAGTTTGCAATTCTTGTTCATCAGTACACTAATCTTGGAGATATCACCCGCTTGGCGGAACGCATCATTCAGGCGATTGCGAAGCCTTGTTATCTAAAAGAGAGCGAGTTTTATGTTACGGGCAGCATTGGTATCGCCGTATTTCCGGACCATGGGCAAGATGCTGTAGAACTGCTGCAGCATGCAGATACGGCCATGTATGAAGTGAAAAAGAATGGCAAGAACGGATATCAGTTCTTCTCTGCCGCATTGCATCATGAGTTGCGGGAACGAATGATTTTGGAGAATGACCTTAGAAAAGCATTGGATCGAGGGGAATTCGTGTTACATTACCAACCTCAGATTCAGACAAGTGAAGTCAGCATGATTGGTGTCGAAGCCTTGGTACGGTGGAATCATCCGACCCGTGGATTATTGTATCCCGGCACGTTCATCTCGGTTGCAGAAGAGACGGGTATGATTATTGAGCTGGGTAATCGGGTGCTCCGGGAAGCTTGTGTTCAGATGCGGAATTGGCATGATGCAGGGGGACCTTTGATTCCGGTATCCGTGAATCTGTCCTCTCAGCAATTCCATCAATCCAATCTGGTGGAACAGGTTCGTCAGATTCTATTTGAAACGGGTTTGAGCCCGCAGTATCTGGAATTGGAAATCACGGAAAGCATGATGATGGATGCGATCGCTTCCATTGAAATTCTGAATCAATTAACCGAGCTTGGAATCCGGATCAGCTTGGACGATTTTGGAACAGGGTACAGTTCATTTAGTTATCTAAAAATGTTTCCGATTCACAAAGTGAAAATTGACCGCTCTTTTATCCAGGACATTGCGGTTAATCATAGCGATAGAGCCATTGTTTCGACTATGATTACAATGGCGAAACAATTGAATATGGATGTCATTGCAGAAGGCATTGAAACGAAGGGACAACTGGATATTCTGACCGAGCAGGATTGCAATGAGGTACAGGGGTACTACTACAGCAAGCCATTGCCAGCGGATGAGGTGGAGCAGATTTTCTTTTTGCCCCAGCGGTCAGGTAACGTATTGACGTTCTGAAAAATGACACATATAAAATAAACGGCAACAGGTGATCCAAAGTTCTGCAAATCGGGTATCAATAGTAGAGTCATTTAGAACCTGATGGATACATATGTTGTTATGCTCGTTGTTTTGCTGGTAAAAGGCTGTTTATTATGGAATGAACTGTGGGGGTTATCAAGTGCCTATATTAGATATGGAAAAGAAAGATGTTGTCACCGATGCACTGGTTATCAAGGCGATGGAGAAAAGTCTGGCTATCATTCGATTCGATCTGGATCGACGGGTAACGTATGTGAATGAAGTCTTTGCCCAGACGATGGGATATTCCGTAGATGAGATGTATGGCATGAAGCATCAGCAGTTATGCTTCGACCATTTTGTGAACACCCCGAACTATGACGCTTTTTGGAATAGCATATTTAATGGTGTTAGCTTCCAGGACAAGGTCGAACGCAAGGATGCAAAGGGAAATTCAGTATGGCTTGAGGCGACCTATATGCCGGTCTTTGATGAGAAGAATCAAAAAATACTGGGTGTCTCCAAAATCGCCACTAACATTACCAATCGTCAGAACAATATCTCAGCCGTGGTGAATGAATTGAAAAGCATGTCCCATGAGCTAAATGGGCAGGCAGATGTAGGGATTGAACGCAGCCAGGAATTAATGTCCAGCATCTCCTATATCTCAGAGGTGTCAGCTTCTAACCGTGCAACGTTGACTCATTTGCAGGAACAGGCTGGGTCGATTCAGGGAGTGGTTCGAACGATACGCGAGATTTCATCACAGACGCAGCTGCTTGCGTTAAATGCTGCCATTGAGGCTGCACATGCAGGAGAATTCGGACGAGGATTCGATATCGTGGCCAAGGAAGTAAAGAAACTGTCCGCAATGGTGGAAAGTTCGATTAATGAGATTAGAGATAGTGTGACTGGAATAACGAAGGAGATTGGGAATATCACAGGCGGTACAAAAAAGGTAGAGCAATATGTCGAGCAGAGCCAGAAGCGGATTGAGATCGCTTTGAATGATTTTACGGCCATTGCTGCCTCAGCTCACTTGCTGGATGCCAAAGCAGAGCATGTGACCAGAATCGTATAATAATATATTGCAGATAGCGGTTCCTTATACAGGAACCGTTTTTTTGTCGTTCTGTACATAAAAAAACGGGAATTATTGTGATCAAACGGGGACACAATACTTTGGAATACCTGCAGCTTCGTCATGCAGAGAAATGTTGGGGTGGGAACATGTGGTCAACAATTGTGTCCTACGTGCCGGAAAGTCCCATATGGATTCAGGCATTCTTGGTCTTTATCATTCCGATTGGCATTACCTTGACCATGCGCTGGATCAATGCTGCCATTAAGCGTGGAAGCTTCTCTCGTTCGAAGCAACCGTCCATATCCTCGAAGGATATCTCGCCAGCAGCCGCAGGGCAGGGTCAGGGAACCGAAACAGGTAACTATGCCAATATTAAATTAACTGAAAAGTACAATACAAATCTGACTAGTGTAAAAGAAAGCTTTGGACTCAATTCAGATGTGCATATTCGGGAATTTACCATTAGGGGTACGAATACACGGGCTGCGGTCATATATACCGAAGGCCTGGTAGATCAGGACTTAGTTGATGATCATTTAATTACACCATTGATGTTAGAAGGCATTCCTCTGCTTAAGCAGGAGGGTTTCCTTCATCCGGACAACGCACATTTACTGTCGGCATACCTGCAAAATCAATTGCTTCCAGTCAGTTTGGTTGAGGAAACCAAGTCTCTCCAAGAGCTCGCAGTTGGCGTGCTTTTTGGTAAAAATGCACTGTTAGTTGATGGTTTGCCAGGTGCTTTATTAATTGGAGCACATAAGATCAAAACACGAGGTATGAATGAACCCTTGTCAGAGGGATTGCTTCGTGGACCACGTATTGGTTTTACAGAGCAATTAAGCGATAACACAGGCATTCTGCGTCGTTATGGTACGGATCAGAGTCTTTTTATTCGAAAGTATGAAGTAGGTTCGCGGATCAAAAAAGATTTGGCGATAGCCTATATTCAGGATATTGCCGATCCCAATCTCGTGGCTGAAGTCTGCAAACGAATTGAAGAGATGGACATGGATTCGATGCTGGAATCTGGATATGTGGAACAACTCATTGAAGACAGTACCCTGAGTCCTTTTCAGCAGGTACTGAATACGGAAAGACCTGACCGGGTCATTGGCGCTTTGCTGGAAGGTCGGGTGGCTATTTTATTGGATGGAACGCCATTTGTGCTGGTTGTACCCGTGACCTTCAGCATGTTGCTACAATCTCCCGAAGATTACTATGAACGCTGGATTCCTGGAACCTTTTTGCGAATGTTGCGTTTTATGGCCGCCATGTTGGCATTGCTTGCTCCTGCACTGTATATCTCGTTTATCTCGTTTCATCCGGGACTTATCCCGACCAAGCTGGTATTGACGATTATTGAAACGCGCACGGGAGTACCGTTTCCTTCGATCATTGAAGTACTGATCATGGAACTTTCGATTGAGATTCTGAGGGAGGCCGGAATCCGGTTGCCTAAACCGATTGCGCCCGCGATGGGGATCGTCGGAGGTTTGATTATCGGCCAAGCAGCGGTACAGGCGGGTATCATAAGCCAATTTTTGGTTATTGTCGTTGCGGTTACAGCCATCTCCTCCTTTACGATTCCTGTCTATAGTGCAGGGTTAACGTTGCGGATTCTGCGATTTGCCGCCATGTTTAGTGCAGCTATACTCGGACTGTATGGCGTAGTTATGTTCTTCCTGCTTGTGTGTACACATCTGGCACGACTTTCGAGCTTTGGCGTGCCATATGTTGCCCCAGCAGTTCCTTATCACATGAATGAATGGAAGGATTTCGTTATCCGTGCTCCGTTAAATATGATGAGGTTGCGTCCCAAGATGACAAATCCGATAGATAAGGATCGAAAAAAATAATTGAATTGCTATCTACAGAAGGACTGGAGGTGAACTAAAGTGAGTGACTCCCAAGGAAAGCTAACCACGACGCAGGCCGTTGTAATTATTGTCAATTACATGCTCGGTGCCGGGATATTGACGTTACCTCGAACGACCAGCAAGGCTGTCGGAACACCAGATGTCTGGATTTCCATCATCCTGTCTGGACTGATTATTACTGGTATCGGAATCATTATGGTTACCCTGTGTCGCAGATTTCCGGGGAAAACCGTGTTCCAGTTCACCCGTGAAATTACGGGGAGCTGGATCGCTTACATACTGGGCGGTGCCATGATTATGTATTTCATGGTCATTGCCGCTTTCGAAATAAGAGTCATGGCTGATGTGACAGGAATGTATCTACTCGAACGCACCCCCACTTGGCCGATTGTGATGGTCTTCATGTGGATCGGTATATATATGATCTCAGGTGGACTTGGTGTCATTGTTCGTGTGTTTGAGATCATTCTGCCGATTACGATCATCATATTTGTCATTGAAATTCTACTTAGTAACCAGCTATTCGAGATTGGTAATCTGAGACCTGTGCTCGGAGATGGGATTATGCCTGTTTTCAAAGGACTGAAGCCTTCACTACTGTCATATACGGGATATGAGGTGATGTTAATCATGACTGCCTATATGAAAAATCCGAAGAAGAGCAATAAGGCGATGAGCTGGGGGATACTCGTATCCACCATTATTTATTTGATCACGGTTGTGATGGTTATAGGCAGTTTATCGCTCGATGGGATCAAAACTCGTACCTGGCCAACGCTGGATTTGGTAAGAAGCTTCGAGATTCAAGGTCTGATATTTGAGCGATTTGAGTCTTTGTTGCTTGTTATCTGGATTATGCAAATTTTTTCGACAACAGCGATTACACATTACTGCGCTTCGGTGGGCATTCGTGACTTGTTTCGCACCAAAAAAATCAAAGGTATTATGTATGGTCTGCTTCCGGTCATTTATGTGACAGCAATGATGCCTAAAACGGTGGATGATACCTTTGCACTGGGGGATATGCTGGGCAATGCATCCGTGTTGTTATTTGCCATCTTACCTCTGATACTGTTGTTGTTAAGTCTGGTTCGTAAAAAAGGAGGCAAGCATGCATGATTCCATTCCGTATGCTCTTACGTGTAGTATCTGCCTTGTGCATTCTGTTGACGCTATCTGGATGCTGGAGCAGCCGGGAGGTAGAGGATTTAAGTCTCTATGTTGGTCTTGGAATCGATGTCGGCAAAGAGACACAATTTGAGAAAGACATCGCTGCTCAGGGAGGTACATATCCAAAGAAGAACTATGTGACCGCTACGGTGCAGATCGCTCCAGGTTTCTCCAACAGTCAATCGAGCCAGCAATCCGGTTCGCCTTCTTCCGGCAAAACATCCTATTCCAATGAACAACTTTCTGGAGATTCTTTGCTGCAAATCTTCCGTCAGTTTGCGTTAAGGCGGGATCGGCCTCTCATCGGACATCATCTGAAGGTGATCGTCATCTCCAAGGATATTGCCAAAAAATATGGTTTGGACCAACTGCTTGATTTTGTCCTTCGAGATAATGATATACGTCCCAACTGTCTCGTACTGATAAGTCATCATCGTGCGGTAGATGTGCTATCTTCGCAGGACCCTTCTCGAATTCCAGCTTTCTATCTAACAGGGATCACGAACAATTCGTATCTATCCAACAAAGTCCTGGAACCAGTGTTGTTATCCAAGCTAGACGCCCAAATGCAGTCCGGTTCCAGCTTCCTGCTCCAGAATGTATTGAATTCGGATGGAGAGGACAAGTTCTCCGGAGGCAGCATATTCGATGGGAAAACGACCAAATTCCTCGGAGAACTTAGTCAAACGGATCTGGAAGGTTTATCGTGGCTCAAGCCCAAAGAACAAGGAGGGGTCTTGAAGACACACAACAAACAGGGATTCACCGTTGTATATGAAATAAAGAAGAAAAAAGTGAAAATCATTCCCAAAGTGGTTGGCAATGATATTTCATTCGATGTGAAGATTGAATCCCAAGGCTGGCTGATGGAGGACTGGCGTGCTCCCGAGGAAGAGGAAAAAGGTGCTTACCTCAGAGAGTTGGAAAAGGAATTTTCTGATCTGGCCGAACAACAGATTCGACAGGTGTTATACAAAATTCAGCATACCTATAAAGCTGATGTGGCGGATTTTCGAGATAGCTTGCGTATCAAAGAACCAAAAACATGGAAGAAAATCAAAGATGATTGGGACCAAATCTTTAGCACTGTACCGATTACGTATGATGTAAAGATCACGATTACCAATCCGGGCTCTTCCACCGAATAGCGTAGAATGGGACATTTATTATTTAAATGTTGACACATTCATGATAGATCGCTATATTAGTAAAAAATCATTTTCTTATCCAGAGAGGTGGAGGGACTGGCCCTTAGAAACCTCAGCAACAGATCTGAAGGATACTGTGCTAATTCCAGCGGGTGAAAGCCTGATAGATAGGAGCGTTTGTTTTTATTTGTCAGTAACGGCGCACTCTTTAGGAAGAGTGGGTCTTTTTTGTTTTTTCTGGATGAAGAAGTAGGGGAGCAGCAGGTATGGAGAACAACAACGACAAAGGGCATTTTCAGCGGAAAATGCAGGCACGGCACGTAGTCATGCTCTCTCTCGGTGGAGTGATTGGAACGGGTTTATTCCTCAGCTCGGGTTACACGATTCAACAGGCGGGACCAATGGGAACCATTTTGTCTTATCTGATCGGAGCGATCGTTGTATATCTGGTGATGCTCTGTCTTGGTGAACTATCTGTTCACATGCCAGAAACAGGAGCGTTTCATAGTTATGCAGCCAAATATATCGGTCCAGCAACAGGCTACACGGTGGCTTGGTTGTATTGGTTAACCTGGACTGTTGCGCTTGGCTCCGAATTTACAGCCGCGGGACTGTTGATGCAGCGATGGTTTCCATCGGTAAATGTTTGGATATGGAGTGCGCTCTTTGCACTAATGATTTTCCTGTTCAATGCCTTAACGGTGAAATTATTTGCGGAATCCGAGTTCTGGTTCTCATCTGTCAAAGTAGTGACTATCGTAGTCTTTATTATGATCGGTGGCGCAGCCATGTTCGGATTCATTCCGATGGCGGATGCTGAACCGGCTCCGTTTCTATCAAATATTACCGCATCCGGGTGGTTCCCTCATGGAGCTACAGCGATACTGATGACTATGCTTGCTGTAAACTTTGCATTCTCCGGTACCGAATTAATCGGCATTGCCGCCGGGGAGACGGAGAATCCGGAGAAGACGATACCGAAAGCGATTCATACAACGCTGTGGCGTTTGGTTATTTTCTTCATCGGAACGATTGTTATCTTGTCTGCCTTGCTACCTATGTCGGATGCCAGTGTACTGGAAAGTCCGTTTGTAGCCGTAATGGAGCGAGTGGGAGTCCCCTATGCAGCAGACATTATGAACTTTGTTATTCTGACGGCGATTCTCTCTGCTGCCAATTCAGGCCTGTATGCTTCGTCGCGGATGCTCTGGTCTCTGGCTGACAAAAAAACGATCTCCCCGTGGTTTGCCAAATTGACCAAACAGGGTGTGCCATTGAATGCACTTCTAATCAGTATGGTTGGTGGTGCGCTGGCTTTGCTGTCCAGTGTCATTGCGCCAGGTACCGTGTATATTACACTGGTTTCCATTTCAGGTCTGGCTGTCGTTGCGGTATGGATGAGCATCAGCGCTTCCCAGTACATGTTCCGCAGACAGTATATCCGGGAAGGACATGCGGTCAAAGATTTGGTCTACCGCACACCGCTGTACCCGGCTGTACCAATTATTTCATTTATATTATGTCTGGCTTCATGCATAGGTATTGCTTTTGACCCGACACAGCGAATTGCACTGTATTGTGGGGTTCCATTTATCGCAGTGTGTTACGCCGCTTATTATCTGACAGAACGTGCGAACAAGAAAAGAGGACAATTACATGACGCAAGCACAACAGACTAATCCCATAGAACAGATCCTACGTGAACACTCAGTCATGATTCTGGATGGAGCGCTGGCGACCGAACTTGAACAGCATGGATGTGATCTGGATGATCCGCTCTGGTCTGCCCGTGTGTTAATTGAGAATCCAGATGTCATCGTTCAGGTCCATGCGGATTATTTTCGAGCAGGAGCCGACTGTGCGATTACATCCAGTTATCAGGCGACGGTGGATGGTTTCCGCAAGAGAGGGATTGGTGAACAGGCAGCACTGGAGCTGATCCGCAAGACGGTGGAGCTGGCTGCACAGGCGAGAGATGACGTGTGGGCAGAAGTGCAGAGTGATTTAGTAGGAAGAGAAAGTTCGACAGGTCAGCTTGTAGAAGCTCCTTCGGTACGTTCCCAGAACGTGGAGCACGAGGAGCATATAACAGATCGTACAGTAGATCGCGAAGGAGATTGTTTTCGTCCACGTCCAATTATTGCCGGGTCCGTTGGGCCATATGGCGCCTATCTGGCGGATGGTTCAGAGTATGTGGGACATTACGGCGTGTCGGATGAGACACTTGTTGCATTTCACCGTCCGCGTATGGCGGCGTTGATTGAAGCGGGGGCTGACATTTTGGCTTTTGAGACCATTCCTTCGTTGCAGGAAGCACAGGTGCTGGTTGATCTACTGAAGGAGTTTCCTCATGCGTATGCTTGGCTATCTTTTTCTTTAAAAAACGGGACAAGCATCAGCGAGGGTACACCACTTGAGGTATGTGCACAGACGTTTGGCTCCGAGCCGCAGATTGTGGCGATTGGCCTGAACTGTGCTCCGATGGAAGTGGTGACGGAAGCCGTAGGTATTCTCAGCCGTGCCAGTGACAAACCTGTTATTGTGTATCCGAACTCGGGAGAAGTGTACGATGCAGCAACGAAGACGTGGAGCGGACAGGGTACTTGTGGCAGCATGAGTGATGCTTCGGAGCAGTGGGTTGCTGCGGGCGCGAAAATTATTGGCGGCTGCTGCCGAACAACGCCACATCAGATTGGTGCACTTGCGAAGAAATGGCGGAAGTAGATCATATCATTATGAAAAGCCTTTCCACATCTAAAATGTACCCTATAAGATGGACACTTTGAAAAAAGCCCATCTTATAGGGTACTTTGTTTATAATGAAAAAAAACGATGTTGGAGCGGAAATGTTATGACGAAAAGATTACTGACGAAGAAAGAACAAGAACAACTAAAACGGAATCCAAATGTGATCGCTGTTAGTGAAAAGGCGATTACGTATACCGATGAATTTAAGCGCCATTTCATTGCACAAAATGAACAGGGTAAACTGCCACGAGACATTTTTGAAGAAGCGGGCTTAGATGTTGAATGTATTGGTTTAGAGCGTGTCCGTTCTTCTGGAAAACGTTGGCGTGCTTCGTATCGTGAAGCGGGTGTAGAAGGCTTACAGGATACACGTAAAACGAATTCAGGTCGCCCTTCGGAACGTGAATTAACATTAGAACAAAAGATTGAACGATTAGAAGCAAAAAATCAATTGTTACGAGCGGAAAATGAACTGCTAAAAAAGCTCGATCTACTCGAAAGGCAGATGTTGAAAAAGAAATAAAAGTGGCTGTAGAGCTGAAGTTTGAACTCATTTATCGGACGATCAGAACGTATAAATTGAAGCGGTTGGTCAGCTATCTATGCGATATTATGGAAGTATCACGTTCGGGTTATTACAATTACTTCACTGAAAAATCAGCGCAAAAGCGTATAGCTGAAGCCGAAGCAGATGAGATGGTAAAGGAAATGATTTTAAAGGCCTATCGATTCCGTGGACGTAAAAAAGGAGCACGCCAAATTAAAATGACATTAGAAAATCAGTACAAGATGACGTACAACTTGAAGCGGATTCGTCGGATCATGAAGAAATTTGAAATCATCTGTCCCATTCGAAAGGCTAATCCAGCCCGTAGAATGGCAAAAGCAACGAAAGAACATCGCACATGTCCAAACGAATTACAGCGCAATTTTAAGCCAGGCGAGGCGGGAAAGGTGTTATTAACCGACATCACCTATTTAACGTACAAAGGCAACCAGCGAGCTTATTTATCAACCATGAAAGACGCACAGACGAATGAGATTTTAGCGTATGAAGTGTCTTCTTCGTTACGCATAGACATTGCGCTGAACACGCTTCATCAATTGAAGAAACACCGACATATC